>NZ_JBIALS010000054.1:0-35472 GCF_042873655.1 Streptomyces sp. NPDC004609
CGTACCGGCCCAGCGCGGGGAAGCAGGAACCCACCGAGACGGTCAGCCGACCGTGGTAGGAATCCCCGGGCTTTAGCCCAGGGAGCGGAAGTCAATCCGTGATCAATGCCGGGGACGGCAAGCAGTACATCGGCGATCTCGGGAAGCGACACTACGGTGTCATCGAACTCACCCGGCCGACGACAGCGGCCAGTGTCTGGGGCACCACGCTGTGGACCCCGGGCAGGACCGCCGGAAGCGTGGCCTGGTACGACCTCAAGTCGAAGAAGAAATCGGCGGATCTGACGCTCGGATCGGGCTGCGTGCCGAACGAGCTGCAGGCTGTCGGACGGTGGATCCACTGGAGCTGTGCCAAGCCTGTCAAGGCGGGGGTGTGGGACCAGAAGACCCGTCGGAGCATCCCTGTCCCGACAGGTGAGGCGCGGCTCGGCGACGGCTTCCTGGTGCGCAAGGTCGGCGGGACGCTGATGATGACCGACTTCCACACGGGCAAGGCGACCACGACCGAGTTCGCGGTGGTGCCGTCGGACGGACTGTGGGCCGTGGACAAGTTCGGCGGGGAGGTCGCGTTCACCGGCGCCGACCAGTCCGTCACCGTTCGCCGGGTGAACGTACCCAAGCCCGCGATCGGAGTCATCGAGGGCGATACGGACCCCTGGGTACGGCTCGCCAGCCCGACGCGCCTGTACCGCACCTGGGACGCCCGCTGGCAGCTGAACCGGCCGCCTGCCGGATGGAAGGTCGCCTTCACGGACGTCAACGGTCGTACGGTCCGGACCATCGCCCTCCCGGGATCCACGGGCGCGCAGATCAAGGTGAGCTGGGACGGCAAGGGCGACTCCGGCAGTACGGTTCCCGGTGGCGTGTACACCTGGACCGTGACCGCGGACCCCGGTGACGGCAGCGCTCCGCGTGTGGTTCAGAGCGGAAAGCTCATTCTCTCCGGCGGGCTCGACGGCCGGCGGGACTACAACGGTGACGGCGCTCCAGAGGTCCTGAGCAGGCGCGGGAGCGATCTCGGCGGGCACCAGGACTTCACGAGGGACAGCCCGACCGGTTCATGGCAGACCATCGCGCGGGGCTGGAAGAACATCGACGCCGTCGTCCCCATGGACGACATGACCGGTGACCGCTGCAACGACATCGTCGTCCGCACCGCCGCCGGTGAGCTCGTCCGCCACAACGGCAACTGCGGCGGCGTTCCCGGCCCCGCCTCCCCCAAGGCGACCATCGGGGGCGGCTTCGGCACCTTCGACACGGTCGTGTCCACCGGGGACCTCACCGGCGACGGCCGCGCCGACATCCTGGCCCGCAAGAAGACCACCGGCCTGCTCTACCTCTACGCCGCCAACAGCACGGGCGGCCTGCGCTCCGGCGTCAAGATCGCGGGCGCGTGGAAGGGACTCACCCTCATCGGTACGGGCGATATGACCGGCGACGGCCACGGCGACCTCATGGTCCGCGACTCCGGCGGCGAACTCTGGCGCTACAACGGCACCGGCAAGGGCACCTTCAGGAGCCGGGCCCTCGTCTACAAGGACTGGGGCGCGGGCCGCAACGCCTTCGTCGGCGCCGGCGACATCAACGGCGACGGCAGGAACGACCTCATCTCCCGCGACACCTCCGGCCGCCTCCTGCGCAACCTGGGCAACGGAGCCGGCTCCTTCGGCTCGACGGTCCAGGTCGGCACGGGCTGGGGGATCTACCAGTCACTCCACTGACACCGGCACGAGGGTGCGGTGCCCCCGTACGGCGCGGGGGCACCGCCCGGGGTACGGCCCCGCACCGCACCCCGCCCCGGGCCGACGATCCCCGACTCCCGACCCCATTGATCGGATACCCGATCGGCTCCCGGGTTCGCTCCGGCTATGCTCAGGTGTGATGTCGCCGAGGGCCGTTAGCTCAATTGGCAGAGCAGCGGACTTTTAATCCGTTGGTTGTGGGTTCGAGTCCCACACGGCCTACCACCCAGCCCCAGGTCAGAGCTCCGTTCTGATCTGGGGCTGCATCATGTTCGAGAGCATTTCGAGTACATGCTCCACCGATGCTCAACCGAAGTGCAAACGATCACGACACAGAGAAGCCCCGGTCTGCCCGCGACGGGGGCGCCGGCAGACCGGGGCCGGGGATCCGCCCGCGGCGGGTGCGGGGCCGCGGGCGGGGGCCTCAGGGGTTGGGCTTGGCGACGACAGGGACCATGGCTCCGGGCCCGGAGCCGGTGTCCAGCCACCGCATCGCCACCGGGACCTCCGGACGCCGGGCCGGCGGCGCTGCGGCCCGGAGAGCTTCTGCGAGCTGCTCGGCGATGTTCGGCCCGGGCATGCCTATCTCCACGTAGGCGCGGCCGGAGGCGGTGACGACAGGGCGGATCGACTGCCGCACCCGCTCGGGAACGCCGAGGCTGGCGAGCGCGTCCTGGAGCGCCTGGGCCGCGGTCTCCGCTGTGATGCGGGCATTCCGCCACGTCTGCATCTCCATCACACCGCCCCGGCAGGCGGGCCGGTGAGGAGGTACAGCGGGATGATGCTCCGTTTGCTGGCGCACGCCTGGTGCCCGTAGATCGCGCGCCGTAGCTGGCCGGGTGAGCCCGAGGTCATGCGGATGCACGCGTCGGCGCCGCCACCGGGTCACCTCCTTCGAGGTGGTGTGCCGGATCGCCGATGGACTCCGTATCCCCGGACACCTGCTCGGCCTCGCCCCGCGCCCGTGGGAGAAGCAAGAGCAGACCCAGCCACCAGAGTTGCCGGACAGGCGCCCGGCCGCTGCCGACATTCCGTGGCGGCCGGACGCCACCGTGGACCTGGCGGCAGACCTGACGAGGAGCGATCTCGTGATGGACCGGCGCGCACTCACCCTCGCCCTGGCCGGCGCTGCGGTGACCGGCGCTGCGCTGCTCGACTCGCTGGAGGGGTGGCTCCAGCCTGCGGCTGTCCTGCCTCCGCCCGCTCGCCGGGGGCGACTGGGGATGCGGGAGATAGACGAGCTGGAGACGACCGCACGCGCGTTCCGGCAGTGGGATCACCGATACGGCGGAGGGCTGCGGCGCAAGGCGGTCCTCGGTCAGCTCGCCGAGATCGCCGGTGCGCTCGACGAGCACCAGGCGCCGGACATCGAGACGCGCCTCTACCGGATCATGGCGCAGCTCGCCGGGACCGCGGCGACGATGGCGTGGGACTCGGGGCTGCACCACCGGGCGCAGGAGTACTACCGCCTCGCGCTGCGGGCAGCGCACGCGGGCGATGACCAGGTGTTCGGGGCCAACGTGCTCGCGGGGATGGCCCGGCAGATGCTCTACCGGGACCGGCCGGACGACGCGCTCCAGCTCATCCAGCTCGCCCAGGAAGGTGCCCGTGACGTCATCGGGCCCCGGGTCCGGGCCATGCTCCACACGCGTGAGGCATGGGCCTACGCGGCGCAAGGGCGGACCGCAGGGTTCCATCGGGCGACCGCACGTGCGGCTGAAGCCCTCGCCGAGGCGGGTACGGGCGAGGACGAGCCGTACTGGATCGCCTACTTCGACGAGGCAGAGCTGGCCGGAGTCACCGGGGGCCGACTGCTCGACCTCGCCCGTCAGGACCCTCGGCGGTATGCCGACCGGGCAGCGAACGAGATCCGTACGGCCCTCTCGTCACGCGGCACAGAGGCTGGCCGCTCCCACGCGCTCGACAGGATCGGCCTCGCCGAGTGCCGCTTCCTCGCCGGAGACATCGCGGGCGGTGCAGAGGACACACACCGTGCGGTCGCTGCGGCACGGCTCACGCAGTCCGGCCGGGTCCGGGCACAGCTCGGCCAGCTCTACCCCTACACCGTGGGGCACAGCGCCTCGCGACCCGTGCGCGACGCGCGGGATAGTATCCGCGACCTGCTGTCGAACTGACGAGGAGCGACGGATGACGACACTCGCCGTGACCGGGCACATGGACCTGACCGAGGAGAGCATCCCGCTCGTACGGGCCGCGCTGCGGGATCTGCTGGCTCGGCACAGTGAGGGCCTGACCGGGGTGTCCTGCATCGCAGCCGGAGCCGACTCGCTGTTCGCGCAGGAGGTCGTGGCGGCCGGCGGGCAGCTGGTCGTCGTGATCCCCTCCCAGGACTACCGAGCCATGAAGGTCAAGCCGGACCACGCGCCCGTTTTCGACCACCTCGTCGAGGCTGCCGCCGAGGTGCTGACCCTGCCCCACGAGACAGCGAACCGGTCAGCGTACGAGGCAGCGAACGCCGAGCTGCTGGCTCGCGCAGACCGGCTCGTCGCCGTGTGGGACGGCACCCCGCCGTCAGGCAAGGGCGGCGGCACCGCAGACACCGTCGAGGATGCCCGTGCGGCTGGCACACCGGTCGACGTCATCTGGCCGACCGGCGCCGCACGCCGAGGCTGACGCGGCCAGTAGCTGTACGGGCGTCGGCCCTCCCGCGGGAGGCTCGGGAGGGACGGCGCGGGCAGGGTCCGGGCGGACCCGCATGGGGACCACCCAGCCTCCACCCGGCCGGACCTGCGCGCCAGATGCCGGGCATGACGAAACCGCCCCCTTCCCGCGTGAGGCAGGAAGGGGGCGCAGTGCTGGTGCGGAGTGTGTGGAGGACCGACGCCGAAGGGCCCTGCGCGACCGCCTGCCCGTGATGTTGGATGGCCCAGAGCTGTCGGCGCGGGCGTGCCGCGAGCTTGAGGGCATCCGGTACGCGATCCGCCTCGCCGAGGCGTGAGAGGAGACGGACAGTGGCTGACGGCCTGTCCGCAGTTGCGCACTTCCTGTACGAGTCGGGCACACTCAAGCAGGCCCGCAGGACCGGCTGGTGGATGGCTGGTGTCCGGGACCCCGAGAGCGTCGCCGAGCACTCCTGGCGTACCTCACTGATCGCCTCCGTCATCGCCGAACTGGAAGGGGCCGACCCCGCACGCGCGGCCTTCCTCGCCGTCTGGCACGACTCCCAGGAGACCCGCACCGGAGACGTGAACCATCTCGGCAAGAAGTACGCCCCCGGCGCCGACCCGCAGGACGTGACCGCAGACCAGACCACCGGCATGCCCGAGGCACTCGCATCAACAGTGCGCGACCTCGTCGCGGAGTACGAGGCGAAGGAGACCGCCGAAGCCATCTGCGCCCGGGACGCCGACAAGCTCGAATGCCTGCTCCAGGGCATCGAGTACAAGGCACAGGGCTACGCGAGCGCCCAGCGGTGGATCGACAACAGCCGCGCCCGCCTGGTCACCCAGACCGCCCAGCAGCTCGCCGACGAACTCCTCGCGCACGGCCCCCTCGACTGGCTGCGCACCGCCATGGGCGAGAAGCCGTAGCCCGGAGGGGACGAAGCTCGCGCCTTCCTGCGAGGCGGGAAGGGGAGGGCGTCCTGCCCGTGCTTCAGGCCGCCCGGGTCCGTCCGGCGGGGAGGTCCAGGGCGGACCCACATGGGGAGGACCAGCCTCCACCCGCCGGGCACGGACGCCTGATGCCGGGTATGACGCGAAGGCGCCCCCTCCCGCACGAGGCGGGAGAGGGCGGGTGGGGCGGATGACCGACCGCTCCGCGGCTCGGCCGTGTCAGGGCATCTGGGCGCAGTTGACGTTGGCGCCGGCTATGTAGTCGCAGACGTTGAACTGGACGTTCCTGACGTTGTACAGGGTGATGGCGGCATGTGGGTTTCCGCTGGCGGAGGTGGAGGCGATGGTCGTCCAGCCGCCGCCAGCCGGGACGGAGTGCCACGCGCCGCCGGAATACTGCTGGTAACGGAGGCGGAGATGCCCGACCCCATTGCCCGGGACGCAAAGGTCCTGCACCGTCAGGCTGTAGCCCGCGTCATAGTGGCCCGGAGCCCACTGAGTGTCCCAGTAGTCGCCACTCACGTACGTGCAACTGGGGTTAAGGCTGTAGCCGTCCCTGAACCACTGGGCGCCGTTTTCACCGGCGCTGGCGGGTGCCTGCGCGACGCCGAGGGCGAGCGCTGTCGCGGCGAGCGCGACGGCGAGGCGAGTCCGTGTCCGTAATCGGCTGAGCATTGCATCCTCCTGGATCGGTGGGCAGTGCGTGCGTGCCAGAGTGCAGGCACGGGACCGAGTACTGCCATGACAATCCCTGCACAGCCCTGGGAGATACGTGCACATGGCGGCGCCGGGCACCCGCGCACCCACCACATGGCGAGGCCGCCCCCGCCCGACCCCGAGGGCCGGACAGGGGTGTGTGCCAGGGGTACTGGCGTCGTGCCGGATCCAGCCCCAGCAACATCAGGCCCCTGGGCGCTGAGGGTGGCCCGGTCCCGGTGTCGCCTGGTCTCCGGGGCCCGGGTGCACCGGGGGATTCGGACGGGTCGGGATCTTCGGGGCCCCTCAGGTGGGTCCGGGATTGGCGTATGCGGCATGGTGGTTCGCCTGACCGGCTCGGTCCCGTGACCCGAACTCCGAAGGCGTAGAGGCATGAAGCGGCTCATCGCACGTATCTGGCACCTCATCCGCGGTCCGGTGCAGTGGCGGGTGCTGTGGCTGGCGCATGCGAAGTTCATGGTCGGGGTCACCGGGGTGGTGCGTGACGGGCAGGGGCGGGTTCTTCTGCTGCGGCACCGGATGTGGGCCGAGGGGCGGCAGTGGGGGCTGCCCACCGGATACGCCCTCAAGGGCGAGGAGTTCCCGCGGACCGTGGTCCGGGAAGTCAAGGAG
The DNA here is from genome assembly GCF_042873655.1 of Streptomyces sp. NPDC004609. NCBI lineage: Bacteria > Bacillati > Actinomycetota > Actinomycetes > Kitasatosporales > Streptomycetaceae > Streptomyces > Streptomyces sp. NPDC004609. Next base: position 6,647 of record NZ_JBIALS010000054.1, read on the forward strand.
GAGACGGGGCTCGATGTGGAGACGGGCGAGCTGGTGCGGCTCACCAGTGGCTACCGGCTCCGGGTGGAAGTGGCCTACGAGGCGAGACTCGTCGGCGGGACCCTCGACATCGACCCGTTCGAGATTCTGGAGGCGCGGTGGTGCCTGCCGGACGATCTGCCGGAAGGGGTGCAGCAGTCGCATCTGAGCCTGATCCGGCGCGAGAAGGGCTGACAAGGGCGGGGCCCGGTCCCGGCGTGACGCGGGTGGTTGTGGCGGGGGCCGGGGCTTCCGTTGTTTCCTGAAGCCAGTGAATAGTACGTGCTGCGTAGTACGTGGCGCGTACTATCAAGGGATGCGTACCCACGACGCCCAGACCCTCGTCCTGTCCGCCCTCGCCGACGGCCCCTTGCACGGCTACGCCGTCAACACCGTCATCGAGAAGCTGTCCGGCCGCCGCCTCGGGGCGGGGAGTCTGTACGGGGCCCTCGCGCGGCTGGAGGACAAGGGGCTGGTGGAGCCGCTGGAGGGGCAGGGGCGGCGGCGGCCGTTCCGGCTGACGGATCTCGGGCGGGGGGCCCTGGAACGGGAGGCGCGGTCCATGGCCAGGGTGAGCGGGCATGTCTTCGAGTCCGCGACACCCGATGAGATCCGGTATCTCGACCGCGTCGCGGCGAGCACCGCGGGCAGTTCCTACAAGCACGTCATGCTGCACACGCTCGGTCTGCGCGCCGGGCAGTCGGTGCTCGACCTGGGGTGCGGACCGGGGACCGACCTGGAATCCCTGGCGCGGGCGGTCACCTCCTCCGGCGCGGTCATCGGCGTCGACATCAGCGCGGAGATGGTCGACCGGGCCCGCCGGCGTATGGCGGGCCTGCCCGGCGTGGAGGTACGGAACGGGGACGTCCACCGGCTCCCGCTGGCCGACCGGAGCGTCGACCGCGCACGTACCGACCGGGTGCTCCAGCATGTCGAGAACCCGCTCCTGGCCCTCGCGGAGGTCCGGCGCGTTCTGCGCCCCGGCGGGCGGCTCGTGATGGGGGAGCCGGACTGGGACTCGCTGGCGATCGACGCCCCCGACCTCGATGTCTCGCGCGCCTACACCCGGCACATCACCGACCGGGTCGTACGCAACGGGGTCATCGGACGCCAACTGCCCCGGCTCGCCGAGGAGGCCGGCTTCACGGTCACGTCGGTCGTCCCGGTGACCTCGGTCTTCCGCGATGTACGCGCCGCCGACGACATCTTCGGCCTCCAGCGGACCACCGAACGCGCCGTCGCGGCCGGGTATCTGCCCGCCGACGCGGCACAGCCCTGGCTCGACCACCTCGCCGAGGAACCGTTCTTCGCCGCCGTGACGCTGTACGTCGTGGTGGCGGAGGCCACTGACGCGGCGGAGGCGACAGACGTGGCGGAGGCGACTGAGGTGGGGGAAGCGGCGGAGGCAGAAGGGGAGGCGGGGAGCGCGGAGTCGGCGGGCACTCCGGACCTCACGGGCACCTGAACACTCCGGACGTCACAGAGCCGGGGCACGGTGGACGGACGCGCGGATACGCGGGCGGACGTCCGAGCCCCCTCCCGGCGGAGGGGGCCCGGGGCGCGTCTACGGCGCGGGCTCGTACGTGACCTCGTCACCGGCGCAGCCGACGGCGAGGGCGTACAGCCGGTCCTGCTCGCTCTCGTCGACCGCCAGATCCCAGCGGAGCTTGGTCGCGGTCCATTCGGTGACGTACCGGCAGAGGGCGTCCGGCGACGGCGGCAGCCATTCGGCGGGGTCCTGGTCGGCCTTCTGGCGGTTGGAGCGGGCGGTGACGGCGACGAGCGAGGCGGGTGCGCCCTGGTCGTTGGCGTACGCCTCCCGTCGCGCGGCGTTCCAGGTGTACGCGCCCGAGTCCCATGCCTCGGCCAGCGGGACCATGTGGTCGATGTCCAGGGCTCCGGCCGGTGTCACGACCTGGTCATCGTAGTACGACCACCAGGAGCCGCCGGTCAGCGCGCACCTGGCGCCCACGGCCGGCGCATCGACGGCTTCCGCGATCAGGACCTCCGCCCGGGTGTTGCAGCCGTCGTTCGCGTCGAGGCCGGTGTTCCAGTGCTTGAACGAGTCGCGCTGATAGCCCTGCCTGTTCTCCAGGGCGACCGAAAGCCGGCTCACCGCGACGACGAGAGGCAGTGTCTCGGCCGCGCGGGCCGCCGGAGCGGCGGGCGGCACGGAAGCCGTCACGGGCGTTGCGACCGCTGTGGTCGTCACAGCCGCGGGAGCAGCGGGAGCCGCCGGGGCCGTGGGGGCCGCGTGGGCGACGGGCGTCGTGGTGAGAGCGAGGGGCAGAAGGGTGAGGGCCGCGGCCGTGGCGGCGCGCGTCAGGTTCTTGATCACGTCAACCTGAGTACGTGCGCATCACCCTCACGAGGGGCACTGAACCGGGCGACTGCGCCATCCGGGCGCGCGAGTTCACCGTAGAAACGTTTCCCTAAACGCGCCCCCACGCCCAGCCGTACGCCCCGGAGCGCACCCGCCCGCGCGCCCATCGCCGCGCGCCCCCGTCACCCCGTACACGCCCACCACCCCCGTACGCCCCGTCCCACGCAAGCCCCCGGGCGCCGACCCACCGCCCGGCCCCGGCTCCCGCCCACCCCCGCGACAACCCCCACAACCCCCGAAACCGCGACGACCGCCCCGCCTCCGCATCCGCACGGCGCCCGTGACCACCCGTCCCCCGGGACCGTTGTCCCCGGCATGACCAAGACACAGCGCATCCTCGCCGCGGTCGCCCTCGCCGCCGGAGCCTCCGCGATGGCCGTCACCGGGGCGAACGCCGCGGGCCACACCTCCGGTCACCCGGGCACCGGGTCCGGGCAGTCGGCCCCCGACCAGACGGCCGCCGAGGCGACCTCCCTCGGCCAGCTGAACAAGCTCAAGGAACTCAACCAGCTCAACCAGCTCATGGAGGTGCCCAACCGGCTCGCTCCGCTGACCGACCCCGTCACCCAGCTCGCGGGCGGGATCCAGTAGCCGTCACCGCCTCTTCCCGCCCCTCAGCCCCTGCCCGACGAAGGGCTTCGCGGACCGCCGGAGACCCTCGCGGGCAGTCCGCCGAAAAAAGTCGCGGAAATTCTCGCGGTGCCTGTCGAGAACCCGGCCACGGCTCCGACGTTCCCTGTGAGAGTTGCCCGGGAGAGGGCAACGCCGCCACCGAGGGAGCGAAGTCATGAAGTATCTGGTGATGGTCCAGGGCAGCCAGGCGAGTTACGCGGCCATGGCGGGCAAGGCGTCCGAGGGCAACCCCGCGTGGAGCGAGAAGGAGCTCCAGGCGATGTTCGAGTTCATGGGGGCCGTCAACAACGACCTCGCCGAGTCCGGCGAACTGCTCGACGGCAACGGACTCTCCGACCCCGCCGAGACCCGCTTCGTCCTGGCGGGCAAGGACGGGCGGCCGGTCATCACGGACGGCCCCTACAGCGAGACCAAGGAAGTGGTCGCCGGCTACTGGCTGCTTGAGTGCGAGAGCCTCGACCGCGTCACGGAGATCGCCTCGCGGGTCGCCGCCTGTCCGGTTCCCAAGGGCTCCGTCCCCACCCCGGTCGTCATCCGTACCATCCCGGAAGTCCATCCTCTTGAGGACTGACCGAGCCGCTTGCGGACCATACGGACGGGCCGGACCGTTCGGACCTCGTACGGACTGAGCGGACCGCCCGAGACGGGCCGAAACCGGCTGAAACCGGGTGCACTGATCGCAGTCGGTGAGGTGTGCGTGTCACCCGGGTGTGATATCTACACCTGAATGAGCCGTACGACCACGATCGAGGACCTGCTGCGCCACAACGCGCCGCAGGTCCTCGGTGCGCTGGTGCGGCGGTACGGGCACTTCGACCTCGCCGAGGACTCCGTACAGGAGGCACTGCTGGCCGCCGCCGAACAGTGGCCCGGCAGGGGAATCCCCGACAATCCGCGCGGCTGGCTGATCAGGGTCGCCTCGCGCAGGCTGACGGATCTGCTGCGCAGCGAGGAGGCGCGGCGGCGGCGCGAGGAGACCGCCGCGAGCCTCACCCCGCGTGACGCGTTCACCGCGCCGCCGCCCGGTGAGGGCCGCGCACCCGCCGAGGACGACACCCTCACGCTTCTCTTTCTCTGCTGTCATCCCGATCTCAGCCCCGCCGCGCAGATCGCTCTGACACTGCGCGTGGTCGGCGGGCTGACCACCGCCGAGATCGCCCGGGCGCACCTGGTGCCGGAGGCGACGATGGCCCAGCGGATCAGCCGGGCGAAGCAGAAGGTCAGGGGGGTGCCGTTTCTGCCGCCCCGGCCCGAGGACCGGGACCAGCGGCTCGCCGCCGTGCTCCAGATCCTCTATCTGATCTTCAACGAGGGCTATACGGTCACATCGGGCGCCGCGCTGCACCGCTCCGACCTGGCCCGGGAGGCGATCCGGCTGACCCGTGCCGTGCGGGAGCTGCTGCCGCGCGAGGGTTCGGTCACCGGGCTGCTGGCGCTGATGCTGCTCACGGAGGCGCGCGGTGCCGCCCGCTCCGGGCCGGACGGCGAGCTGATGCCGCTCGACGAACAGGACCGCGCCCTCTGGGACCGCAAGGCCATCGAGGAGGGCATCGCCCTGGTCGAGGAGGCTCTCGGGGCGGGACCGGCCGGGCCGTATCAGCTCCAGGCGGCGATCGCGGCCCTCCACGACGAGGCGGAGCGCCCCGACGACACCGACTGGCCGCAGATCCTCGCGCTGTACGACCTGCTCGTACGCGTGGCTCCGGAACCGATGGCCGAGCTGGGGCGGGCCGTGGCCGTCGCGATGGTGCGCGGGCCCGAGGCCGGGCTCGCCGAGGTCGCCGAACTGGAGGACCGGCTCGCGGGCCACCACCGGCTCGACGCGGTCCGCGCGCATCTGCTGGAGCGGTCCGGCGACACGGAGGGCGCACGCGACGCCTACCGCCTCGCCGCGGAGCGCACACTCAGCCTGCCGGAGGAACGCTATCTGCTGGCACGCGCGGCCCGTCTGGAGCCCTGACCTGCGGGCGGGCCCGTGAACCGGGCCCGGAGACCGGTTCGCTGCCCTGCCCGGACCGTTCCCTTCCACCCGTTCGCGTGCGCCACTTGACCTTGACGCGACGTCAAGATCTACCGTTCAGGGCATGGAGTGGTCGATCCAGGAAATTGCCCGCCGCGCCGGCACGACGAGCCGGACCCTGCGGCACTACGACGACATCGGGCTGCTGGAACCCAGCCGTGTCGGCGGCAACGGCTATCGCTACTACGGCCCGGACGCGCTCGTGCGCCTTCAGCGGATTCTGCTGCTGCGCGAGCTGGGTCTCGGACTGTCCGCGATCGCCGAGGTGCTCGAAGGACAGCAGGACACGTCCGCCGCGCTCCGGGCCCATCTGCGGCTCCTGGAGCAGGAGCGCGAGCGCATCGGGCGGCAGATCGCCTCGGTGCGGACCACTCTCCACAAGACCGGGAAGGGAGAGGAACTCATGGCCGAGGAAGTGTTCGACGGCTTCGACCACTCGCGGTACGAGCGGGAGGTGACCGAGAGCTGGGGCCGGGAGGCGTACGAGCGGGGAGACCGCTGGTGGCGTTCGCTCGACGAGCACCAGAAGCGGGACCACCGGGAGGCGCACGAGGCGATCGCGAAGGACTACGCCCTGGCCCTGAAGGACGGCAGGTCCGCCGACAGCGACGAGGCGCAGGCGATCACCGGCCGGATGTACGAGTGGCAGGCGTCGACGGGCGGCATCGGCTCGCTGACCAAGGGGCATTTCATCGGGCTCGGTGAGATGTACGTCGCCGACGAGCGTTTCGGCGTCCATTACGAGAAGTACGGGGAGGGGACGGCCGCGTTCGTCCGGGACGCGATGGCGGTGTACGGGGAGCGCCACCTCAGCGACTGATCACCGGTTTTCCGGGCCGAACTCCGGCTTTCAGGGGCCACCGCGTCGAAATGGGAGTGGATCTTGCTCCGGATGGCGTAGGGTGGTGTTCACCGACGCGGGGTGGAGCAGCTCGGTAGCTCGCTGGGCTCATAACCCAGAGGTCGCAGGTTCAAATCCTGTCCCCGCTACTGAACGCCGATGGCCCGGCACTCGTCAGAGTGCCGGGCCATCGGCGTGTCCCGGGACCCGTCGGTGTGCGACCGCGGTCGACGTGCCTCCCGGCATCCGGCACGTATCCCGCGGCGGGCAGACCGACGCCCGCCCCCGGCGCGTGACCGGTGTCCGCGCTCCGGCCCGTGCCCCCGCACCACCGGGCCCTCGATGTGTGACACGCGCGGCAGGGGCCGAGGGTGCGTCCGGCGGGGGTGTCCGGCCGGGCCCCGCGGACGCCCGGCAGCCACCCGTACCCCATTCGGCCGATGGCGGCTCGCTCCCCGGCCGGGTTCGGGCGAGCCTGGAGGGGGCGCGGTACCGGGCCGCTGCCGCGCGGGCGGACCGGGGAGGAGTGCACCCTTGGCGGACGTGGAGCAGCGCAATGGATACGGTGCCCGCCGCTTCCTCCGCATGCTGCCGGTGCTGATGATCGTGGGCGGGGTGACGTACGACCTCCTGACCCCGGCGTACTACACGGGTGTGCCGCTGTTCGCCGCCGCCCCGCTGGTCGCGGCCCCCTTTTTCTCCTGGATCAACACGCTGCTGACCGGGATCACGGCGTCCCTCGCGGAGCTGTCGCTGCATCTGTACGACAACACACTCACGCAGTCCGCCGGATACACCGAACTGACCACCGTGGTCACCGTCTCGCTGCTCGCCTTACTCATCAACCGGGTCGTGCGCCGCAGCGGGCGGCGGCTCGCCTCGGCGCGGGTCATCGCCGAGGCAGCCCAGCGCGCCGTGCTGCCCACGCCCGCCGAGATGATCGGCGGGCTCCATATCGCCGCGCGGTACGAGGCGGCGCTCGCCGACGCCTTCATCGGCGGTGACCTCTACGCCGTACAGGACACCCCGTACGGAGTGCGGCTGGTGGTGGGGGACGTACGGGGGAAGGGGCTGGGGGCCGTCGAGACGGTGGCTGTGATCATCGGCGCGTTCAGGGAGGCGGCCGAGCAGGAGAGTTCGCTGGAGGGTGTCGCGGAGCGACTGGAACGAGCGCTCGTCCGTGAGGCCAAGCGGCGGGGCAGCCTGGACACCTTCGAGGGGTTCGCCACGGCCGTACTCGCGGAGTTTCCGCGGGGGCGGGGGGCCGTACGCCTGGTCAACCGCGGTCATCCCGAGCCGCTGATGCTGCGCGGCGACGGCCGGCTGGACGCGCTCGCGCCGCGTGAGTACGCGCTGCCGCTCGGCATGGGCGAACTGGGGGAGTGGCCGGACCGGGCTGAGGAGTATCCCCTTCCGGTGGGGTCCACGCTGCTGATCTACACGGACGGGCTCTCCGAGGCCCGGGACGCGGCAGGGGACTTCTACGACCCCGCTGTCCGGCTCACCGGCCGGATCTTTCCCGGTCCGGGGGAGCTGCTGGACGCCCTGGTCGACGACGTACGCCGGCATACGGGCGGCGGCGCCACGGACGACATGGCACTGTTGGCGGTCACCCGGGCGGGTGAACGTCGGCCGACACGCCGGAGAACGATGTCGGTTGTCCCACAGCCGGGAGCGCCGGACGGTCCGCCGTGATGAGAGGCGGGCAACACCTTCATGAGACTGCTCTCATCCCGGCCCCCGCACGGTGGGTAGTGAAGTACGGCCGCCCCTTCGGAATGTGACGAACCCTCAGCGGTGTGATGTCGGCCGAGCGGCCATCGAGTCGCCCGACTCCGGTCGCTTGTGTCCTGGTTGGTCCGGCGCGCGGTCCCGAACGATCAACCGGAACAGCTTGGAATCCGGTCCCCGTGTCTATTAACGTTCGATAACGCAACGCGGTTGTCCCAGCCGTCGTCAGGGCGGCACCGCGTGCGTGCGCCGAATCCCGCAAGGGAACCGGGGAACCACCTTTTGGGGTGAATCGGGCGCCTTCGCACCCTGCGGAGGAACTCGTAGGAGACCTTCCTGCTCCGAACCCGTCAGCTAACCCGGTAGGCGAGAAGGAAGGAAAGGAGTACGCCTCAGTGGCGTCCAACAGTCCTGCCCCGGAGGCACCTGCCAGGTCCGGCGTCTTCAGCCCAGAAGGGGCCGAACGGTCCTTCGGAGAGTGGAACCCCACCGAGGACACCGTCCGTCCGGTGCGCGGCCGGCACCGTGTGATGAAGCAGCGGGGCGGACTCGCCCGCAGTTCCACGGTGCTCGGCGTCGGTGTGATCGCGGCGGTCGGCGCGGGCGGTATCGCCACCGCGCAGAACAAGCCCGCGGTCGCCATCACCCTCCCCGACGGCATCGCGGAGAACCTTCCCGACGGCCTGAAGCCGTCCGAGGACTCCGGCGACGGCGGCACCGCGCTCGCCGCGATGGGCACCATCGGCGGCAGCGAGGCCGAGACGGCCGACGGTGCCGAAACCGGCGACCGGGCCCAGGGCGCCGGTGAGGCCCTGCGCTCCCGCATCCTTCAGCAGGCCGAGCAGCAGCAGTCCCAGGCGGACGCCGAGAAGAGGGCCGCCGCGGAGAAGGCAGCGGCCGAGAAGGCCGCCGCCGAGGCGAAGAAGGCCGAGGCGGAGGCCAGAGCGAAGGCGAAGGCCGCGAAGAAGAGGGCCGAGGCGGAAGCGAAGGCCAAGGCGGAGGCCAAGGCCGAGGCCGCACGCCGCGCCAAGCTCGCGAAGAGCTTCTCGCTGCCCACCTCCTCGTACACGATCACCTCCACCTTCGGCCAGTCGGGCTCGCTCTGGTCCTCGGGCCAGCACACCGGCCTCGACTTCGCCGCCCCGTCGGGCACCCCCGTCAAAGCCGTGACCGGAGGCACCGTCAAGGCTGCGGGCTGGGCGGGCTCGTACGGCTACCGCATCGTGCTGGAGCTGAACGACGGTACGGAGGTGCTGTACGCGCACCTGTCGTCGATCAACGCGAGCGCGGGCCAGAAGGTCGGCGGGGGAGAAACGATTGGCCGCGTCGGAGCGACCGGCAATGTGACCGGCGCCCATCTGCACCTTGAGGTCAAGACCCCCGGCGGAAGCACGATCGACCCGGCGTCCTGGCTGCGGAGCAAGGGCCTCGCCATCTGATCCTGCGAGGGATTCCCTTCCTCCGGTTCCGGGGGCGGGTTCCGACCGGGCGGGCCCTTACCACCCCGCCTCCGTCCTCGGGTCCGTGTGCGTGTGCCGTGCTCGTGGCTCGTGTCCGTGCAGGGGGCGGGCCTGCTGTCCGGGACGGGCGGGCCCGCGCCTCGGCGACCCCGTACCGCCGGACCGGCCGAGCTGTACGGGACTGCCCGGACCATCCGGACCGCGGAGCCGGTCGGGACCACGCGGACGGTCCGCATCGCGGAGAGGCCCGGATCGCGGAGAGGTCCGGATCACCGAACTCCGGCAGCCCTGGCGCCCACCCCCCGGTGTCAGGGCTGCCGGTCCGTACGCGCGCCTCCGCCCCTCGGCCCCTCCGGTACGAGCCGTGGGGGCGCCCGTACTCAGGCGCGGTAGGGGTTGTACCCCTCGTAGTCGCGGTGCGGGGGCGGCACCCGGACCCGTCCGGTCGCGCGGGCCGCGTAGGTCAGCGCCGGGCCCGCCCAGTCCTTGCGCTGCCACATGTGGTGCAGCAGTTCCTGCTCCCGCTCGGTGAAGTCCGGGTCCGCGGCACCCCGCTCGGCCCGGTGGCGCAGGAACGCCAGCGAGGTCGCGAACCGCTGGTACTCCGACACCGCGTGCGCGGCGGCCGGTCCGTGCGTACGCCGGGCCACCTCACGCGCGGTCTTGCGGGCCTTCATCGACGACAGGGCCGGCGGCTCGGTGGGGGAGAGCCAGCCGGCGGCCGCGTAGGCGGGCAGCTGGGCCGAGATCGTGCGCAGTTCGCGCTGCCGGGACCAGATCGTCAGCCAGGTGAGCAGTCCGAAGACGGGGACCATGAACACCCCGTACACCACATAGAAGCCCCAGGGGCCGAGCAGCGAAGCCGAGCCGTTCCACAGCGCGTGCATGCCGATCGCCAGGGCGAGCCCGGCGAGCGGCAGCGCGATTCGCCGGACTCTCGCCCGCCGCGCCGCCATGGCGGCGAATCCGAAGCCCAGACCGGTCAGCACCGTGAACAGCGGATGCGCGAACGGGGACATGACGATCCGTACGAAGAAGGTCGCCGCGGTCACCGAGGCGAAGCCCGACGAGCCCGCGTCCTGGTCCTCGTCGAACGCGGTGCCCAGATAGAGGATGTTCTCGGTGAAGGCGAAGCCGGTCGCGGTGAAACCGGCGACCACGACACCGTCGACGAGGCCGGTGAAGTCCCGTCTTCGGAAGACGAAGATCAGCAGGATCGCCGCGGCCTTCGCGCTCTCCTCCACCACGGGGGCTATCACCGTCGCGCCGAGGGCGTCCGCGCTCGTGGGGTCGGCGGTGGCGGTGGCTATCCAGCGGGTCGCGAAGGTGTTCGCGATGATCGCGACGAGCGCCGCGGCGAACGCGCCCCAGGCGAACGCGAAGACCAGATTGCGCCAGGGCCCCGGCTCGACCCGGTCCAGCCAGCGGAACGCGGTGGCCAGCAGTGGCACGGGCAGGACGGCGAGCCCGAGGCCGACGAGGAAGCCCTCCGTGCCCGTCTGCTCCCGTACGAGGGCGAGGATGACGAGCCCGGACAGCGCGAGCAGCACGATGAGGACCCCGGCCCTGACCGCCCTGTTGTGCCACAGCCGCGAGGCCCGGCGCGGTCGGTAGCGCCAGCGGGCCCGCTCCGGCATCGCGGCGAACACCGGCTGCCGGTCGAACGCGGGAACCGCGGGGTGCGCCGCCGTCCGGGGGCCGGGGGAACCCGCCGCCGGAGGCGGCGGTCGGCCCGCCGGACAGGGCGGCGGATGCTGGGTCGACGGCTCGTACACCCGTCGACCCTAACGACAGGTACCGACAACTGGCGATGGCACAGGGGGGTGGCCGGTGGTCGCACGCCGGGGGCGCCCCTGGGCGGGCGTGCTTCCGCGGGCGCCCCCGGCGTGCGACAGGGCGACACGCCTCGGACTCCGCTGCCGCTGCCGCCGCGCTTGTGGAGAGCGCGGCGCATGAGCCGCCGGCCCGGCGGCTGGGGTCCCGGGTGATGCCCGCGCCTCCGCCCGGACGGCGCGCGCCCTTTCGGGCCCGAAGGGAGGCGGTCGCAGCGGGTGCGGCCGCCTGCGACTGCTACGCCACGGCTTCGGGCGAGATCCCTGCGCGGCGCCGGAACAGCAGGTCACGCACGTGGTGCCCCTTGTCCAGCCCCTGCCCCTCGAAGCGGGTCAGCGGCCGGAAGCCGGGCCGGGGGGCGAAACCGCCGTCCTCCCGGGTGTTCTCGAAGTCGGGGTGCGCGGAGAGGACTTCCAGCATCTGCTCGGCGTACGGCTCCCAGTCGGTCGCGCAGTGCACGATCGCGCCGGGCTTCAGATGCCGGGCGGCGAGCGTGAGGAACTCCGGCTGGATCAGCCGCCGCTTGTGGTGCCGCTTCTTGGGCCAGGGGTCGGGGAAGTAGACGCGCAGCCCGTCGAGCGAGTGGGGCGCGAGCATCTCCCGGAGCAGGATGATCGCGTCACCGTTGGCGACCCGGATGTTGGACAGGCCGTTCCGCTCCGCGAGACCGAGGAGATTGCCCTGCCCCGGTGTGTGCACATCGACGGCGAGGATTCCGGTCGTCGGGTCGTCGGCGGCCATCCGGGCGGTGGCCTCACCCATGCCGAACCCGATCTCCAGCACGACGGGCAGCCCGCCGAACAGCGTGTCCAGATCGATGGGCCCGCGCCCGTCGATGTCGAAGCCCCAGGTGCCCCACAGCCGCTTGAGCGCGTCCTCCTGCCCCGCGGTCACCCGGCTCCGGCGCGGCTGAAAGCTCCTGATCCGCCGCTCGTGGTGGGACCCCGCAGGATCGGCGGCCGGCCCGCCGGGGAAGCGGGGCTCACTCCGGGGGCGCACGGGGACGCCGGATTCGCGATCGGCGGCATGATTTCGAAGGACAGACACAATGCCCCGATTCTACGCCCGCCCCGCCCCTCCTCCCGGGCCCGGCCGGGGAGGGAACACCCGGCGCGCGGACCGGGTGCGGCTCGGACCGGGGACACGGCACCGGGTGGGACCGGTGGGACGGAGCGGCGGCCCGGGGCACGGGTGCGGCTCGGACCGGGTGCGGCGGGCGGACCGGTCACCTCACCGCGAGCACCCGCCTCGCGATCTCCCGCCCGATCGGGAGGGACGCCGTCGCCGCCGGGGACGGCGCGTTCAGAACGTGCACGATCCGTGGTGTCTCCCGGATCAGGAAGTCGTCCACCAGCGTCCCGTCCCTCAGCACCGCCTGGGCACGGACCCCCGCCGCCACGGGTCTCAGCCCGGACTCCGTCACCGGGGGCAGCAGGCGGCGGACCGCCGCGGTGAAGGCGGACCTGGAGAGGGAGCGCCGCAGCTCACCCGCTCCGTATCGCCAGTGGCGCCGCGCGATCCGCCACGATCCCGGCCAGGTCAGGGTCGCCGCCAGCTCCCGGGGCGACACCACCGGCCAGCGGTATCCCTCCCGGGCCAGCGCGGGCACCGCGTTCGGCCCCACATGGACCCCGCCGTCGATCCCGCGCGTGAGGTGGACGCCCAGGAAGGGGAACGCCGGGTCCGGCACCGGATACACCAGCCCCCGCACCAGCGAGGGGTCCGCCAGCTCGTAGTACTCCCCACGGAAGGGAACGATCCGCATCCCGGGGTCGTCGCCCGCCAGCCGCGCGACCCGGTCGCAGTACAGCCCCGCGCAGTTCACCAGCACCCGCGCCCTGAGCACCGTCCCCGCCGCCGTGCGCACCGCGACTCCCCAGGGACGCCGGTCCACCGCGGTGACCTCCTCGCCGCAGCGGATCTCCGCCCCGGCCGCGTCCGCCTCGATGGCCAGCCGCTCCGCCACCGCCCCGAAGTCGCACACCCCCGTCGTGGCGACCCGGATCGCCGCGAGGCCCCGCACCTGCGGCTCGTACTCCATGATCTGCGCGGGTCCCAGCTCCCGCACCGGAATCCCGTTCTCCCGGCCGCGCTGGACCAGGGCGTGCAGCCGGGGCAGCTCGTCCCGCCCGGTCGCGACGATCAGCTTGCCGGTGACCTGGTGCGGGATGCCGTACTCGGCGCAGAACTTCACCATCTCGGCCGCGCCCCGCACCGCGAACCGCGCCTTCAGCGACCCCGGGCGGTAGTAGATCCCGCTGTGGATCACTCCGCTGTTCCGCCCGGTCTGGTGGCGCGCGGTCCCCGGCTCCTTCTCCAGGACGACCACCCGGGTCCCCGGAGCGGCACGCGTGAGCGCGTACGCCGTCGACAGGCCGACGATCCCGCCGCCGATCACCAGCACATCGCAGTCGAAGTCCTGCCCGAACGCCATCACCGCGCCACCTCCCACCCCGATAGTGCACTGGCCCACTGACAATGGAGCTAAACCAGCCGAAACCGAAGTGAGAGTCGCGGCCCGGCGCAGGCCGGGCCCGGTGCGAGGCGGGAAAGCCGGGCAGGAGGCCCCGGGAAGCCGGTGCCTCGGACGCCGTACCGGCACCTGAGCCCCGGGTCACGTACCTACACCGGCGCCGCCAGCAGTGGTCTCGCCCGCTCCCGCAGTTCCGCCACCCGGGGCTCGTCCCCGTACGGTTCGAGCCGGTGCAGCAGATCCCGTACGTACTCCGTGGTCCGCGCCGACGAGATCCGCCCGGCGACCTCCACCGCGCGCGTGCCCGCCGCGCACGCCGCGTCCAGGTTCCCCGACTCCAGCTCGGCGACCGCGCCCACCACCAGCCGCAGGCCGTGCGAGCGGACGAACTCCTCCGTCGGCTGCGAGAGCGCCTGCTCGGTGAAGCGCCGCACCTGCCGGGGCGCCCGCAGGTCGCGGTAGCACTCGGCCGCGTCCGCCGCGAAGCGGTCGTACGAGTAGAAGCCCAGCCAGGACGGATCGGGATCGCCCTCCCGCGCCCGCTCCAGCCAGCCCTCCGCCGCCTTGAGCGCGGCCCCCGCCGCGACGGCGTCGTTCGCCTTGGCGTGCGCCCGCGCCTCCACCAGCCGGAAGAAGCTCATCGTGCGGGCGGTGGCGAGCCCGCGATTGCGCTCCAGCGCCGCCTGCGCGAGATCGACTCCCTCGTCGGCGAAGCCGCGGTAGATGGATTGAAGTGACATCGATGCCAGGACATAGCCGCCGAGCGGGACGTCGGCCGCCGCGCGCGCGAGGCGCAGTGCCTGGATGTAGTACCGCTGGGCCGCCTCCTGCTGCCCGGTGTCGAAGGCCATCCACCCCGCCAGCCGGGTCAGTTCGGCGGTCGCGCCGAACAGCGCGCGGCCCACCTCGTCGGAGTACGACCCGAGCAGCAGGGGTGCCGCGTCCACCCGCAGACACTCGGGGACCATCGACGAACGCCAGTCGCCGCCCCCGTACTTGGAGTCCCAGCGGCGCGCGTCCTCCGCGGCCTCGCGCAGCTTGGCGACATCGCTGTGGCCCACGCGGGTGGCCGTGTCCTCCGCGGCCGTGCCCTCCGGCGAGCGCTCGACCGACGAGTCGGCGGGCGTTATCAGCCAGCGGGAGGCGGGGGTCGCGTAGGCGCTCACGGCGAAGGAACCGGCCAGCGACTGCCAGATGCCGCCGCTGCCGCCGCGCCGGCCGGCCAGATCGAGCCGGTACAGATCGGTCGCCGACTTCACCGCCGCGCCCACATCGCGCGGGAACGCGAGCCCGACCTCGGGCGCGGGATCCGCGTCGGCGAGGCCGATCTCGTGGAGCGGCACGGGCCGGCCGAGCTTCGCGCCGATCGCCGCGGCTATGAGATGGGGCGCCGCGCCCTGGGGCACCATGCCCTTCGACACCCATCTCGCCACGGACGTCTTGTCGTAGCGGAGTGTCAGACCGCGCTGCGCTCCGAGGTCGTTGACCCGCCGGGCGAGCCCGGCGTTGCTGATTCCCGCGAGGGCGAGAACGGTGCCGAGCTTTTCGTTCGGCCCGCGTTGCTCCCTGGACATGCGCCACCCCTCGACACACAGACGGCCGCCGCGTCGCTGTCCGGCGCGCGGCATTCGTACTGAGTCCTCCCCGGTGGGCGCGTCCCGGTGCACGCTGCGGGCTCCGCTTCCGCCCCCGGCTGCGTCCCGGTTGCAAAAGCTCCTGGCTGAGCCCTTCGGAATATGCCCCTCGGTTCAGAACATCAGTAAACACAGCGTAGTTCGCCGCATCCCGACCGTTAAGAGGCGGTGTTCCGTATGGCGAGATTGTTGTGCGTTGGGGCGAACCGGGCGCGGACGCACCGTGAACGGCCCCCGGTTGGCGTGTCCTCGCCGGGTTCGTCCGCGAGCCCCCGCGCGGCCCCCTCTCCGTGCTCCGGTCAGTGATCCGGTCCGTGTCCCTTCCCGTGTCCCTCTCCATGGCTCTCTCCGTGGTGTGGACAGTGGCTCCGTCAGTGGCTCGGTCAGTGCCCCGTTCAGCGGCCGTCCGGGCCCGGGCGGGCTCCCGTCCGTGCGTCCGCCCGTGCTCCGGGTGTGTGGCCGTGCGCCTGTTCGTGCGCTCTGGTCCCGGGGGTGGTGGGAGCGCTTCCATGAGAGTTGCGTGGGTCGGCCCGCTGCGTACGGGAACCAGTGGGCTGGGGGACACCGCCGCCTTCATCCCCGCGGGCGGCGGAACGGTCCGGGAGGCGAACTGCGCCTCCCGGACTGTCGTAACCCACCGGTTTCCCGCCCGTTGTCCCGCCCGTTCGCCCACCTGTGTCCCGGCCCCTTCCGCCGTGCGCCCTGCCCGCTGTCCCGTGCGCCCCGTGGCCCGCCCGGCGCGCGCCCGCACGGCCGGCGGTGCGGAGGACGGCGCGTCCGGCGGCGCTCAGGAAGGGCCGCCTCCGGGCCCCGCGTCCGGTCGGTGTCCGGTGCGCCCAGGACATGCGCCGGGAGTCTTCGGCACGACGGATCCGGATGGTCGTACACCGGTTCGGCACCCCTCTGTGTCCATGAATGATCGCTTCCGCCCTCCTGAGAATGGCTGAATGTCGACTGTCCTTCTCGTGGTGTTTGTACGCGTATGTGGCTGGCGTGATCCTTCCGAGGCGTCCCGAAGTGTCGTCAAATCGCTCATGCCGGTGGCGTGTTCACTTTTTGCTGGTGCTACCCGGGGTCCGTCCCGGGCGCCTCCTTCGTGGCAGCATGTTCCCGAACGGCCCGGGTCAAGGGGTGATCCCCCGACGATCCGCGTCCCGGCGGCCATGATCCGGCCGGGCCCGGTGAACGACGGTTTTGTCCACAGCCTGTGGAGGCGGCGATGCGGTGGTTGGTGGGGTGGAGCAGTATCGCCGCGAACTTCGGTTCGGCCGGAGTGGTCGGTTCCGCGGAGGAGGGCCGTACGGTCCACCCCGTCGGCTCCCAGCTCCTGTGGGGTGACCCCGATCCGCTCTGGGCGGTCGGCGACTGGCGGCCCGACGAGGTACGCGTCGTCACGGCCGACCCCTCCCCGGGCCCCGGCGGCGCCACCCCGACCACCAGGATCGCCGTCCTCGGCTGCTGCGCCGCGAGCGACGAGGAACTGCGCGCCGGACTGCTCTCGGCGCGCGGCGGGGCCCTGCGCCATCTGACGGCCTGGCCCGGCAGCTACACCGCCGTCGTCCAGGTCGGCCGGCGCGTCACGATCATCGGCGACCTCGCGGGCGCCAGACCCGTCTTCTACACCCCCTGGGCGAACGGCACCGCGTACGCCACCGCCGCGCTCCCGCTCGCCGACCTCATCGAAGCCCAGCTCGACATCGGGCACCTGGCCGCGCTGCTCGCCTGCCCCGAGACCCCGGAGGCGCTGCGCGACTCCACCCCGTACGAGGGCGTGAAGCGCATCCCGCCCGGCCACGCGCTGATCCTGCGCGAGGGCTCGCGCGAGATCACCGGCTACGAGCCGGTCGCCTCCCTCGCCGTCGCCGGACCCCAGATGGAGGCGCAACGCGCGGTCGACGGTGTACGGGACGCGCTGGTCGAAGCCGTACGGGCGAGGCTCACCGCCCCCCGCCACGCGCCGGAGTTCCTGCCCCCGGACCCGGGCCCCGTGCCCGGGATGGGGCCCGCCGAGCGGCGCGCCCGCCGCGGGGCACCCGCGCCCGGCATCGGCTCCGACCTCTCCGGAGGAAGCTCCTCCGGAACGCTCGCGCTGCTCGCCGCCGGTCTGCCCGGAGTGCCCGGCACCGTCCTCGGCCACGGCACGGGCGCGGGCGAACGCCTCCTCGCCGTCACCTTCAACGACCTCACGGAGGACGGCCGCGAACCCGAACTGGAACGCGCCCGCGCGATCGCCGAGAACCCCCGGCTGCACCATGTCGTCGTCGCGGCGGGCGAGGAGGCCCTGCCGTACGCGGGCCTGGAGAACGGGCCGCTCACCGATGAGCCCGCGCCCTCCCTCGTCACCGCGGAACGCCACCGTGCCCGGCTCGCCTCCGGCAGCGCCGACCACTTCACCGGCACGGGCGCCCGGCAGGTCCTCGACGCGCATCCGGCGCGGCTCGCCGACCTGCTGATGGACCGAAGACGGCGGCACCTGCTGCGCCCGGTGACCGCGCTCGCCCGCGCCGAAGGCCCGTCCCCGCAGTCCCTGTTCATCCCGCTCACCGTGTACCGGGCCGCGCGCAGGCTCGCCCGTACCCCCTACCGGACGGGACTCGAAACCGCGGCCGGCCGGCTCCTGGAGGCGAACCGCCCCGGAGCCCGCGCCCATGGCGCCGGCCCTCTGAACGCCTCCCTCGCCGCCCTCACCTGGTCACGCCCCGGCCCGGCCGCGCGCTGGCTCACCGGTGAGGCACTGGCTGAAGTATCGGTTCGTCTGACGGCCGCGGCGACCCGGCCCGTATCGGTCCAGCGCCCCGGCGAGGCCCGGGCCCGCGCGGCCCTCGCCCGGCACGCCACGGTCCAGCGCATCCTGGAGCAGGCCTCGGAGGTCCGCAGCCAGCGCATCCACGCGCCCTTCCTCGACAACCAGGTCGTACGCGCCTGCCGCGATCTTCCCGAAGCCCTGCGGGTCCGCCCGGGCGCCCGCGCGGAGATCCTCCGTACGGTCCTCGCGGGCACGGGCATCCACGATCTGCCCCCCGGCTGGGGCGCCACCACCCAGGCCACGTCCGCCGCCACCGCCCGCAAGGGCCTGCGCGCGGCCCTTCCGCACCTGATCGCCCTCTTCGACGCCCCCCTGCTCGCGGACGCCGGCCTCATCGAGGCGCGCGTCGTCCGCAAGGCCCTCCGCGCCGCCTCCGAGGGCGAACCCGTGCCCCTCGACGGCCTCGCCGACCTCATCTCCACCGAACTCTGGCTCCGCCGCCTCCTCTCCCGCCGCGGCACCTGCTGGACCGGCACGGCGGCCCCCCGCCAACGCGCGGTGGCGGGCGGCGTCCCCCCGCGGCCGACGCTGAGGTCCTAGGACCTTTCGTCCGCGCGGTGCCGGGGCACGCGAGCCCGGCACGACCCGAACGGCAGGCCCCGGTCCGATCCGGACGGGCGGCCCGGCCCGACGCGTCTCCCTCCCGGCGCCTTCCCTTCCCGGCGGCCCTACGGAACGACTTCCGTGTCTCCGGCCGTCCTGGCGCGGAGGTTCACGGGCTCGCGGGGCGGAGACGGTGCCGGTGAGAGGCTCACCCGCAGGTGATCCGCGACTCCGCCCACCCCGCAAGCGCCACCGCGTCCAGCCCCGCCTGCGGCTCCACCACCAGGCGGATCGTCTCCCGCCCCGAGATCGAGACCTGCATCGGCAGCGCCGTGTCCCCCCTGCGCAGCACGGGAGAGCGCCACAGCCGCGTCCCGTCCCCGTACACGGAGAACCGCATCGCCCGTGGCCCCAGCGTCAGATCGTCGACGCCGACCTTGGCGTTGTAGAGGGAGCAGGACCGGTTGAGGTCGATCGTGACGGACGACTGGGCCCGTACGGTCACCCCGTGCCCGTAGTGGTCACCGCCGATCGACATGCCCCACCGCTGCCAGAGCCAACTGCTCGCCCCCAGCCGCACCTCCGGCCCGGTGTGGTCGCCGAACAGGTTGTACTTCAGCCGGTTGACCGGGTACACCTCCGGCTCGGGCCGCGGTTCCGGCGGTGTGGTCGCCGGTGTGGACGGCTTCGGCGCGGGCGTGGACGGCCTGGGCGTCGGTGACGGGGACTCCGAGGACGCGGGCGCGGGGGGTTCCGGCTGTGCGGAAGGCCCCGGCGACGGCTTCGCGGGCGGCTTCGGCGCGGGCTTCGCCGGTCCCGGTCCCGGTCCCGGAGCCGGTGCCGCTCCGGCCGGGGGCCCCGGCTTCGACCCCGGCCGCGCGGGCGGCTTGGGGTCCTCCGGAGGCACGGGATTTCCCGGCACCTGTTGCCCCACCGGCGGTTTCTCCTTCGCCTTCGGCTCGGGCACGGGCTGTGGATCGCCCGCCAGCGCGAACACCAGCCCGGCCGCCGCCGCGACGGCGATCGCCGCGCCGATACCGACCTTGACCGGCGCGCCCAGGCCCTCGGACGCGGCCCCGCCGGCCCCGGCGGAACCACTGCCCCCGGCACCCGTGGCGGCCGCGGCCGCGCCCGCTCCCGCCGCGCCCACCGCACCACCGGCGACGACACCCGCCGCCTTGAGGGAGTAGCCCGCGGCGAACCAGCCGATGACCGCGACCGGCAGCAGCGCCGGAATACCGGCGTTGACGTGCTCCAGCTCACCGGCCGCCACCCGGCACCGGACGCACTCCTCCAGATGCTTGCGCAACCCGCGTTCGGCCCGCATCCGCAGCCCGCCACGTGCGTACGCGCCCAGCCGGTCGGCATACCGGGCGCAGTCGCCGCCCGAGGTGAGGGAGGTGCTGACATGCGCCTGGAGGTACGCCTGCTTGAGCCCCTCGCGGGCCCTGCTGGCCAGCACCGCCGTGGCATTGGCCGTCAGCCCGAAGAGCGGCGCGACCTCGCTGGGCGACTCCTCCTCGACCGTGGTGTGCCAGAGCACCGCCTGCCAGCGCTCCGGCAGCGACCGGAACGCCTGCATGGCCAGCGACTGCTCCGCCTCGTGCATCGCCCGGACGTCGGCCCCCAGTTCGAGGGTGTCGTCGGTCGCGACATCGGTACTGCGCGCGGCCTCCGCGGCGAACACCGCGAAGTCCTCGACCAGGTGCTCCCGCTTCGCCGTCTTCGCCCAGGTCGCCGCGACCCGCCGTACGGTCGTGAGCAGGTACGCCCGTACGGCGTGCTCCGGCCCCGAGCCCCGCCGCACGGCCTGGAGCGTCCGCGCGAACACCTCGGCCGTCAGGTCGTCGGCGGTGTGGGCGTCCCGGCAGCAGGTACGCGCGTAGCGGCGTACGGCATCGGAGTGACGGCGGAACAGCTCCTCGTACGCGCTGTTGTCGCCGCCGCGCATGCGCTGGATCAACTCGGCGTCCGCCACCACGGGTTCACGCGGAGGCAGCAGGGGGCCCCCGCCCTCCCGCTGCTGGGGCACGGCGTGGCTCTCCGCGCCGGAGCCGGCCGAACCGTTCTTGCTCACGCCGGTGCCGGAGGAACCCGGGGAGCCCGGAGAACCCGGGGAGCCCGGAGAACCTGTGGAGCCCGCGGAACCCGTGGAGTCGGTGGAACCCGTGGAGTCGGTGGAACCCGAGCCACTCGCGCCGGGGACGGTGTCCGCCCAGCCGCTCCCCGAGGGGGAGTCGTCCGCCTGGATCCTGCTGGTGCCCTGCATGGGGACGGAATGGCCGGGCGCCGACCGACCGGCCTCGGGGTCCGATACCTCCGTACCGCCCGATCCGGACCCGGCACCCGGTCCGGCCGCAGGGCCTTCGCCGGATGTCCTCGGAGTCCCCGATCTCGATCCACCGGGCCCGCCCTGACCGGGTACCTGCCGTGAGGACGTCCCGCCGGGTCCCGCACCGTCGCCGTCGCCGAGTGACTCGTCCCGCGCGTCCCGCCCGTCACCGCTCATCACGGAAGCCTCCGTTCATCGCGGAAGCTCCCGTCAGCACCCTCAGACACGAACACCGAGCCAGCGTGCCACACGGTGACAGTGCATCAGGGTCTCTGCTTGCATCAACCACTCATCCGGGGAGTTCTGTCGAATCCGTGCGCTATCCATCACCCATTAGTGTAAGACTCAATCAGTTGCCCCCAAGACCCGGCCCGGGTGCTCCGGCCGGGCGTCGCGGACTCAACAGGCCCTGACAGCACACCGGTTCGCCTGGTCCACCGTCCGCGCGGGGCGAATCATCCCGTACCCCCACAGTCCGACTCGGGCGCTCACCGGCGAGCGGATCCAGGGGAGCGGGAACATCCGCCCGGAGTAGTCGGTCACCCACTCCGACGGCCCAGCCGCGCGCGCCGCACCCGCATGGTCCAGCGCCCTTGTGCCCGGCCCCTCGTGCCGAGTGGTCGATCCCCTGTCAACCCGGCGCGCCGTGTGGCCGCAGGCCCGGCCCAACCGGCTCGCCCGCGCTTCCGCGCACCCCGCCCAACCGATCGCCAACGCCGATCGGGCGCCCCCGGCCACCGGGCCGAAACAGCCGGTTACGGGGACGGGCGACCATGCCTCGGATTCACCGGCGCCCGACGGACGCCACTGTGCGACGCGCCCCGCTCTCCGCAGGCGCACGGGCGCACGACGTCACCCCGCGGACAAGTCGGCTACACCCGCGCCACCGCGGAGCGAGATCACCGCGCACGCAGGGCCATCCCGGGGACAGCGTCATCCCGGGAACAGAGTCACTGCGCCCGACGTCACCGCGTATCGCGAACGACGTCCCCCGCGCGCGGCGGCACCACGAGGCGGCACCACGGAGCCGCACCGGCCCGAGGGCCCAGTGCCGCTCCGGCTGCTACGCCGTCCTCGGCCGCAACCCTTCCAGCAGGATGTCCAGCAGCCGGGCGGACGCCGCCGCCTGCTGCGCCGCATCCGGCAGCGCGGGCGCGGCCGTGGCTATCACCAGCAGCACATCCGCCACGGTCACATCGCCGCGCAGCTCGCCCGCCGCCCGGGCCCGGTCGACCAACTGCCCCACGACATCGAGCAGATCACCCGTGCCCGCGTCGTCCGGGACGTCCAGCGGAGCGGGGCGCTGCCCCACGATCCGCAGCTCGGGCACGGAATCGGGAGCCGGCGCCCCCGCCCGCTGCTGCGGCACCCGCGCCTCTTCCCGCGCGGCCGGCGCCCCCGGCTCCGCGACAGCCGGGGGCTCCTCGGAGTCCACGCCCACCCGCAGCACCTGCGGCGGCAGAAGCCGTCCCGCCCCCGACGCCACCGACGTACGAAGGAAGCGGGAGAGCGCCGACCACGGCTCCTCCTCCTGCCCCAGAGCCGTACGCGCCTGCTCGGTCAGCCGGGAGGTCTCCTCCTGGGCTATCCGCCGGACCAGCACGTCCTTGCTCGGGAAGCGGCGGTACACCGTCCCGACGCCGACGCGGGCGCGGCGCGCCACGTCTTCCATCGGCGCCCCGTACCCGAGCTCGCCGAACACTTCACGCGCGGCCCTGAGCACATGTTCGAGATTGCGCTGCGCGTCCACCCGGAGGGGCGCCGAGCGGCTGGCCCCGCCCGATCCCACCCGTCCGTTTCCTTCACTGCCCACATGTCCACCGTGGCCGACGACCCCACCGTGCCCGGTCTGCCCGTCGGCGATGGGCGAGACAGCGGCCTGCCAATGCGAATCCTGAATGGTCATACACGTTCCCCCGGTCACTGTGTCTCCCCCCGGAGACCTCCCCACCTGGTCCTGCCGGATGTGCCTTGGCCAGGCACCCCGACGAGGTACGAACATAGTTGAGCCAGGGTCAATTCAGAAGGGGGTAGTTCCGCACGGAGCGCCCCCCGATCGGAGCAAGGACCGGAAGACTCCCGTTTACGCCCCCCGACATCACCCCTCCTATGGCATCTGACCTGGGCACCTTCCCCAATTCCCGGGAATCGCCCGGCGCGCGCCCTCCCGAAGCCTCCGGTCACACAATTTGCC
Source organism: Streptomyces sp. NPDC004609 (assembly GCF_042873655.1). Taxonomy (NCBI): domain Bacteria; kingdom Bacillati; phylum Actinomycetota; class Actinomycetes; order Kitasatosporales; family Streptomycetaceae; genus Streptomyces; species Streptomyces sp. NPDC004609. Next base: position 29,548 of record NZ_JBIALS010000054.1, read on the forward strand.
GGGCCTGTGGACAAACGCCTGGGACCGTTGCCTCATGGGATGGTGACGGCTGCCAACTCCCAGGGCTCTGACCCCGGCTCCCCCCGTGGCACGGCCCCCAGCAACCAGGGCGCGACCCCAGGCGCTCCACCGAGCCCCCAGGCCGACAACAAGCGCATTCTTGTCGTCGGCGGCGGTTATGTCGGGATGTATACGGCCCTGCATCTCCAGCGGAAGCTGAAGCGGGAGCTGGTGCGTGGTGAGGTGGAGATCCTCGTGATCACCCCCGACCCCTATATGACGTATCAGCCATTTCTCCCGGAAGCGGCGGCCGGATCCATTTCCCCGCGTCATGTGGTGGTCCCCCTGCGGAGAGTTCTCGGCACATGCAAGATCCTCATCGGTGAGGCCAGGGCCGTCGACCACGCCAAGCGAACCGCCTCCGTGACCACGCTCGCCACCGCCGACGAAGGCACGGGCGCGATTGAATTCGTGTATGACGAACTCGTTATCGCGCCGGGATCGATCTCCCGCACCCTCCCGGTCCCCGGCCTCGCCGACTACGCCATCGGCTTCAAGACCGTCGAAGAGGCCATCGGCCTGCGCAACCACGTCATCGAGCAGATGGACATCGCCTCCTCCACCCGTGACCCCTCGATCCGCGACGCGGCGCTGACCTTCGTCTTCGTCGGCGGCGGCTACGCGGGCGTCGAGGCACTCGGCGAACTGGAGGACATGGCCCGCTACACCTCGCGCTATTACCACAACATCAAGCCCGAGGACCTCAAGTGGATCCTCGTCGAGGCCAGCGACCGCATCCTCCCCGAGGTCGGCGAGGAGATGGGCGGGTACGCCATCCGCGAGCTGCGCTCCCGCAATATCGACGTACGCCTCAAGACCCGGCTCGACTCCTGCGAGAACCGGGTCGCCGTGCTCAGCGACGGCAGCCGCTTCCCGTCCCGTACGGTCGTGTGGACCGCGGGGGTCAAGCCCGCACCGGTCCTCGCTGCCACGGACCTGCCGCTCGACGGCCGCGGCCGTATCCGCTGCACCGCCCGGCTCACCGTCGCCGGCGTCGACCATGCATGGGCGGCCGGTGACGCCGCCGCCGTCCCGGACGTCACCTCCGGGACGCCCGGCGCGGAGTGCGCGCCCAACGCCCAGCACGCCCTGCGCCAGGCGAAGGTCCTCGCCGAGAACCTCGCCGCGTCCCTCCACGGGAACCCCCTCAAGGAGTACGCGCACTCCTACGCGGGCTCGGTCGCCTCCCTCGGCCTCCACAGGGGCGTCGCCCATGTCTACGGACACAAGCTCAAGGGCTACCCGGCCTGGTTGATGCACCGCGTGTACCACCTCAGCCGCGTCCCCACCTTCAACCGCAAGGCGCGCGTGCTCGCCGAGTGGACGCTCGCCGGGCTGTTCAAGCGGGAAATCGTTTCGCTCGGGTCCCTGGAACATCCGCGCGCCGAGTTCGAGCTCGCCGCCGGCGGCAGACGCGGGCTCCACCCCGGGGCAGGCGGTACCGGGCCCGGCTCCGGACGCGCCCCCGGGAACGGCCGTGGCCGAGCACCCGGCGACGGCGCCGGAAGAGACCCGGGAAGGGGTCCCGGAAAGGGCCCGGGAAAGAGTCCGGGAGCACCGGACCGCGATGGGCGCCCCACTGATCCCGGTGATCCCACCGACCCCAGAAGCACCTAGTAGACGCCCAGTCGACACCGACTGTCAGTCCGGTCGGTCACACTGGACGTGTGACCATAGGTGGGCTCACATTTGCACAGAGTGACCCTCGTGACCCTTGGCGACAACCATTGAGGCTAGAAAGTCAGTGAACTTCACGCGTTGGAGCTCAAGGCTCCCCGGTACGCAGCGCCGCGCCGCAGCGCGGAGGACCGACCGCGCGATCTCCCCGACGACCCGCCCCACCCAGCGGGGAGAAAGCGGTCAGGACGGCGGGGAGAGGGACGAGGCTGGTGAGGCACCCCGGCAGCACCGGGACGACCGGCAGCCCGCCCGGCCCGGCCGCGTGGACCCGCCCGAGCCCCGCGGCGAGCGCCCGGTTCCCGCCGCCCGCGGCGAGTCCGGACAGCCCCCGCCCCACGCGCCCGCCCTGGAGGACTTCCCGTCCCGCGAGATCCTCGGCCGCCTGCCCGCCCTCGTCGCCCTGATGTACGGCCCCGAGCACCGCGTCGCGTATGTCAATGACGCGTACACCGCAGCCTTCGGCCCCCGCCCGGTCGGCAGCACCGCCGCCGACGCCTGCCCCGAGCTGGCGGAGCTGGGCCTGTCCCCGCTGATGGACCAGGTCCTGCGCAGCGGCAAGGCCCGCACCGTGAAGTCCCGCAAGGTCCCCGACCAGGGCTCGTACACCGTCACCTGTCTGCCCGTCGAAGTCCCCGGGGAAGACGGCGGCGGAGGTGGCGTGCTGGTCTTCGCCGCCGATGTCACCGACCACGCCGAGGCCGCCGAGCGGCTGCGCACCAGCGAGCGCCGCCAGCGGGAGACCGCCGTCACCCTCCAGAGGTCCCTGCTGCCGCAGAAGCTGGAGCAGCCCGACGACCTCCAGGTCGCGGCCACCTACCAGCCCGGCGGCGAGGACGCGGCGGTCGGCGGCGACTGGTACGACGTGATCACCCTCGGCGGCGGCCGCACCGCACTCGTCATCGGCGATGTCATGGGCCGCGGTGTGCGCGCCGCCGCCGTCATGGGCCAGCTCCGCACCGCCGTCCGGGCGTACGCCCGGCTCGACCTCCCGCCCCACGATGTGCTCCAACTCCTCGACGGCCTCGCCTCCGAGATCGACGCCAGCCAGATCGCCACCTGTGTCTACGCCGTCCACGACCCGAACGAGGGCAGGCTCGTCTACGCCTCGGCGGGCCACCTCCCCGTGCTCGTACGGGACGAGGACGGCACGGTCCGCCGCGCCGCGGACCCCACGGGCCCGCCGCTGGGCACCGGCGGCTGGCTCCACAGCACCGGCACCATCGCCCTGCCGCCCGGCTCCAGCGCCGTCCTCTATACGGACGGCCTGGTCGAGCGGCGCGGCGAGGACATCGACGAAGGGGTCGCGGCCCTGGAGCGCGCGCTCTCCGGCGCGACCGGCACCCCCCAAGTCGTCTGCGACCGGCTGATCCGCGCGATGGGCATCAGCGCCGACCACGACGACGACGTAGCCGTCCTGGTCGTCCAGCACCCCACGCGTACGGGGGTGGCGGCCGAACTGTTCCACAACGCGGCACTCGATCTGCTCGGCGGTGTCGAAGCGGCCCCGCGTGCCCGCGCCTTCGCGTCCGGAGTCCTCGCCTCCTGGCGCTTCTCCCCGGAGCTGCACGACCTCGGCGTCCTGGCCACCAGCGAACTGGTCGCCAACTCCCTCCAGCACGGCACCCCGCCCATGCGCCTGAGACTCCGCCGCACCGACCGCCGTCTGATCATCGAGGTCACCGACGGCGACGACCACCTCCCGCGCCGCCGCCGCGCGGAGACGGAGGACGAGGCGGGCCGCGGGATCTCGATCATCGCGGCGATCGCCTCGTCCTGGGGCAGCCGGCGCACACCCGGCGGCGGCAAAGCGGTCTGGTGCGAGTTCGCCCTGCCCGCGTAGTCCGCGGCCCGTCGCCCTCGCCCCGGTCACCCAGCCTAAGCGGCGGCCTCCACCGGTTCCGCCGGTTTGTACTGCGCTACCACCCGCGTCTTCGCCGCGAGGGACGGCTGATCCTGTACGGGGGTGAGCTGCCGCCCCAGCCGTACCGCCAGCACCGTGATGCCCAGCGAGAACAGCACGAACGTCACGATGTACGGCCCGTGCAGCGCGGCCCCCATGGGCCCGCCGATCGCCGGACCGATCGCCAGCGCCAACTGCTTGACCAGTGCGAACGCCGAGTTGTACTGCCCCACCATCGACTCCGGCGCCAGATCGACGACCAGCGGCGCGACGGTCGGCGCGAGCATCGCCTCGCCGAGCCCGAAGAGCGCGTACGTCGAGATGAATGCGGCCGTGGCCATGGCCTGGCTGCTCGCGCCCAGCCCCGCGTACCCGGCGGCCGCCCAGGCGACGGCCCAGATCAGACCGACCGCGGCGATTACCCGGGTCCGCTTGTGCCGGTCGACGAACTTCAGGATCACGAACTGCGCGATACCGATCACCGCGGTGTTCGCGGCCAGCGCCGTACCGAACATCGACGGCTCGATGCCCGCGGCCTCGGTGCCGTACGCCGAGAGCCCCGACTCGAACTGTCCGTAGCACGCGAAGAAGAGGATGAAGCCCAGCACGCTCAGCTGCACCATCGCCTTGTGCCCGAGCAGCGCCTTCATCCCGCCGCCCGCGGAACCCTCCGGCCGCGGCCCCCGGACGGGCACCGGACGCGGCAGCCGCACGGTCAGCACGATCGCGGCCAGCACCAGGAACATCACGGACTCGATGCCGAACAGCAGGGTGAAGCTGCCGGGACGGCTCTTGTCGACGATGTTCCCGCCGATCAGACCGCCGATGCCGAGCCCCAGGTTCTGGAGGAAGAACTGGAAGGCGAAGGCACGCGTCCGGCTCGTCGCGTCCGACGACCACACGATCATCGTCGCGAGCGCCGGCTGGGTCACCGCGGTACCGGCTCCCAGCAGCGCGGCCGACAGCACGACGGTCACCGTGTTCGAGGACAGCCCGAACGACAGCGCGCCCAGCGAGGCCACCACCGAGGCACCCACCAGCACGGGCTTCGGCCCGCGCCGGTCGATCACACGTCCGATGAACGGCAGGGCGACGAGTGCGGCCATCGCGAAGACGCCGATGACGACACTCGCCGTCGTCGAGCCCAGATCCCGTACGTACGCCACATAGATGTACAGAAACGGAACCGTGAACCCCAGCCCGAACGCGCTCAGCGCGCTCCCCGCCTGGATCCGGCGCATCGCTGCACCCATCACCCTGGTCACACTCACCTGCCTCATTGTTCCGTAGGAGTGAAGCTTCAACACTTCAACAGTAAAGTTAGAGCGTTAACAGTACATGTCGAAGGACTTCAACGCGAATGAACGCCATGCGATACTGCCGCTTATGCCTACCGCGACCCCCGAGGACCCAGCAGCGCCTGGCCGGCCCGTCATCCGGGAGCCGAGCCTCGACGAGCAGATCGCCGCGTACCAGCGCGAGTACGGCGACCTCGACCCCCAGGTCGAGAAGGTCGTCTCGGCCCTCGGCCGCCTCAACCGCCGCATGAACGTCGCGTACGGCCGCCAGGTCGCGACCCTCGGCATCAGCAACGCCGAGTGGGAGGTCCTCAAGAGCCTGGTCCTCGCCGGCTCCCCGTACCGCATGGGCCCGGGTGAACTCGCGAAGCGCCTCGGCCTCACCCCCGCCGCGATGACCCACCGCATCGACCGCATGGCCGCCGAGGGCCTGGTCACCCGCGACCGCGACGAGAACAACCGCGTCCGAGTCATCGTGGAGCTGACGGACGAGGGCCGTACGAAGTGGCTGGAGGCGATGCGTATGGCCAGCACCTTCGAGGAGGACCTCCTCCAGGACCTCGCCCCCGAAGAACGCGCCGTTCTGGGCGACCTCCTCATCCGCGTCCTGCGCCGTGTGGAGCACGCCCAGCCGGACGCGGGCGGCCGGCTCACCGACCTCGACTAGCCGACCGACAGGCCCGTGACCCGGGAATTTGACACACTCTTCACGAGTCCGTAAGGTTCTTCGAGTTGCCCACGGGACCGGAACGGTTCTGCGGCGCACACTCCGGCCGCTGATGCGGCACCAAAACTCAGCACGATCTCCCATCCGGGAAGCATTTCGGCATGCCGCAATGCTTTTCGAAAGCCTCGATTATGAGTCGGACGGGAAATCCGCTAAGGTTTTGAACGTCGGAACGGCCGAAGGGCCGGAAAGACATCCCGATTTCGACCGGGAATCAGGCCCGAAAGGATCTGATAGAGTCGGAAACGCAAGACCGAAGG
>NZ_JBIALS010000055.1:0-32893 GCF_042873655.1 Streptomyces sp. NPDC004609
ACGGGGTATCAACATATCTGGCGTTGACTTTTGGCACGCTGTTGAGTTCTCAAGGAACGGACGCTTCCATCAGACCCTCATCAGGCCCTCCGGGCTTTTCCCTTCGACATTTCAAACCTTATCAGGCTTTTTCGATCTTCCTGACCATCACTCCGCAAGCACACAGAGGTGTAGACCAGTTAGGATCTCGGCTAGATAGGTCACTGCCGACCCCCGACTCAACGTCGTGTTGGGGCTGGGCAGGGGTACGAGAGTACCGGTCACCCAGAGGCGAGGCAAATCGTTTCCGGTGCGTCTCTAGGTCCGTCAACCGGTAGCTTTCGGGCGGAAACGGGACTTCATCTGACATACGCTTCTGAACGGTGTGCCGTCCGGAACAGGAAGTGACGGCGCAGTAACGAATCTCCACCCCTGGGAGGCTCCATGACCACAGTGACGTCCCCTCTTGCCGGGCGTGCCATCGGACTCGCGGCGGTGCCGGATCCGGTCTTCGCCGGTGCGATGGTCGGTCCCGGTACCGCGATCGATCCCGTGCGTGAGCCGTCCGAGGCCGTCTCCCCCGTGGACGGTGTGATCGTCTCCCTGCACCCGCACGCCTTCGTCGTCGTCGACAGCGACGGTCACGGGGTATTGACACATCTGGGCATCGACACCGTGCAGCTCAACGGCGAGGGCTTCGAGCTGCTCGTCAACAAGGGTGACACCGTCACGCGCGGTCAGGCCGTGGTGCGCTGGAGCCCGTCCGCGGTCGAGGAGGCCGGGAAGTCGCCGATCTGCCCGGTCGTGGCGCTGGAGGCCACCGCCGACTCGCTCTCCGAGCTCCGTGAGGACGGCGATGTGAAGACCGGGGACACCCTCTTCTCCTGGCAGTGATGCCGGAGCCGTGGTGACGGCCAGTTCGACATCCAGCGCGGCGGCACCGGCCGTCGCTCGATCGGAGACGGGTGACATGGAGACAACGCTGCGAGGCGTCGGGGTGAGCCACGGCGTGGCGATCGGCGAGGTTCGGCACATGGGCACGGCGGTGCTGGAACCCCCGGCCAAGCAGAACCCGGCGCAGGAAACGGAGCGCGAGCAGGGGCGTGCCCGGCAGGCGGTGGACGCGGTGGCCGCCGACCTGGTGGCCCGGGGCAATCTGGCCGGCGGTGAGGCGCAGGCCGTGCTGGAGGCCCAGGCCCTGATGGCGCAGGACCCGGAGCTGATGGCGGATGTGGAGCGCCGTATCGCCGTCGGCAGCACCGCCGAGCGTGCGGTGTACGACGCGTTCGCCTCGTACCGGGCGCTGCTGGCGGGGGCGGGTGAGTACCTGGCCGGGCGCGTCGCGGACCTCGACGACGTGCGGAATCGGATCGTCGCGCGCCTGCTCGGGGTGCCGATGCCGGGGGTGCCCGACAGTGATGAGCCGTATGTCCTGATCGCGCGGGATCTCGCGCCGGCCGACACGGCTCTGCTGGATCCGGCGCTGGTGCTGGGCTTTGTGACCGAGGAAGGTGGTCCGACCAGTCACAGCGCGATTCTGGCGCGGGCGCTCGGGGTGCCGGCCGTGGTGGCGCTGCCAGGTGCCGGTGAGCTGGCCGAGGGGACGCTGATCGCGGTCGACGGCAGCACCGGTGAGATCTTCGTCGAGCCGAGTGCCGGGAAGCGGGCGGAGCTGGAGAGCACGGCGGCGCGGCGCAAGGCGGCGCTGGCGGCATCGAGTGGCCCGGGGGCGACGTCGGACGGGCACAAGGTGCCGCTGCTCGCCAATATCGGCGGTCCCGGTGATGTGCCGGCGGCGGTGGAGGCCGGTGCCGAAGGTGTCGGGTTGTTCCGTACGGAGTTCCTGTTCCTGGACGACAGCAAGCAGGCGCCGTCGGTGGAGAAGCAGGTCGAGGCGTACCGCCAGGTGCTGGAGGCGTTCCCCGAGGGCCGGGTGGTCGTGCGGGTGCTGGACGCGGGCGCGGACAAGCCGCTCGACTTCCTGACCCCGGCCGATGAGCCCAATCCGGCGCTGGGGGTACGTGGGCTGCGGAGTCTGCTGGATCACCCGGAGGTGCTGAGGACTCAGCTGACCGCTCTGGCGAAGGCGGCCGAGGGGCTGCCGGTGTATCTGGACGTCATGGCGCCGATGGTGGCGGACCGTACCGACGCCAGGGCGTTCGCGGACGCGTGCCGGGAGGCCGGGCTGCGGGCGAAGTTCGGCGCGATGGTGGAGATTCCGTCCGCCGCTCTGCGGGCGCGCTCGATTCTCCAGGAAGTCGAGTTCCTCTCGCTCGGTACCAACGATCTGGCGCAGTACACCTTCGCCGCCGACCGGCAGGTGGGGGCGGTCGCCAGGCTCCAGGATCCCTGGCAGCCCGCGCTGCTCGACCTGGTCGCATTGTCGGCGGAGGCCGCGAAGGCCGAGGGCAAGAGCTGCGGTGTCTGTGGTGAGGCGGCCTCCGATCCGCTGCTGGCCTGTGTGCTCGCCGGTCTCGGTGTCACCTCCTTGTCGATGGGTGCCGCGTCGATTCCTTATGTGCGGGCGACGCTGGCGAAGTACACGCTGGCCCAGTGCGAGCGGGCGGCGGCCGCGGCGCGTGCCGTGGACACCGCCGAGGAGGCCCGGGTCGCCGCGCGGGCGGTGCTGTCCGGTGAGTAGTCACCGCTGAGCGGTTGGCGGGAGGGCCTCGGCGGATGCTGCCGGGGCCCTCTCCCTGTGCCGTTCAGTGGTGGGGGTCGGGGTCGTCGGTGGTGAGGGTGAAGCCCGCGCGGTACTCGACGCCGGGCTCGGGCGAGAGCGGTTCGCCGGTGGTGGCGTCGGTGCAGTAGGCGCTGAACACCTCCGCCTCGGTGAGCGGGACGAGGCCGCTTCGGTGCAGTCGCCAGCCGTGCAGGCGGTCCGGTTCGCCGGCCGTGCTGGTGCGCAGGACGACTCCCCCGGGGCTGCCGAGGGCGATGCCGGTGGCGAGGACGGTCACGAACTCGGTGCCCTCGGCCGCTTCGATCCGGGCGGCCGGGGGCACGGAGTCGCCCTCGGCGTGCAGGGCGGCGAGCAGTTGTTCCTCGGGGGCCGCGACGCTGCAGACGAGATGGTGCCGGCCGGGCCCGGCCTGCTCCAGGAGGCGCATCAGGATGTGGGAGGCCCGGTCGAAGGAGGCACGGCCGATGTCCTGGCCGCAGTCCGCGCACGCGCCGACGCCGGCCAGCAGCACGGCCGCGTACTCCCGGGTGGCCTGGCGGACCGCCTTGTCGATCAGCTCGGGAAGCAGCTGATCGAGCGGCTGCCCGGTGTACGCGAGGGCGGTCCCGCTGCCCGCGACGGCCGCGGTGTAGCGGCTGCGGCTGAGCGGTGTGTCGGGGTCGATGCCCTCGTCGGAGCAGTAGGCGGCGAAGTCCTCCGGGTCGAAGAGGGCGACCGTGATGTGCAGGTGGCCGGCCGCGAGGGACTGGAGCAGGGCTTCGATCTGCCGCAGATAGCTCGGGTGGTCGTCGAAGGAGAAGCTGCGGTAGGCGCGCATGGCTTCGAAGTCGTACGCATCGGCCAGGACGCCCACGGTGCCGGGGACTTCCCGGCGCAGGGTGCGCCGGGGCGACGTCCGGTTCCGGGGGCGGCCCGCTGCCCGGCCGCCGGTCTTCCTCCGCCTTCCCCGCACGGGGCGGTTGTCCTGTTCGGCGGGTGTGCTGTCGTACGCCATGATTCCCCCTGCGCTCTGTCGATCAGTGACTACTCACCGTAGCCGTCGCCACTGACAAGCGCCGCGCCGGGGTCCCGTCACCGCTTCCGGGTGCGGGCGAGTTCCTCGTAGAACGCGAGCAGGCCGACGTTGTCGACGGAGCCCGGGTTGACCGCCTTGGTGAGGGCCGTGCCCTGGAGCAGTCGTTTGACGGGGACTTCGAGGCGCTTGCCGGTGAGGGTGTGGGGGACGGCGGGGATCTCGATGATGTCGTCGGGGACATGGCGCGGCGAGAGCTGTTCGCGGATGGTGCGCCTGATCCGGTCGCGCAGCCCTTCGTCGAGTTCCGCGCCGTCGGCGAGCTGGACGAACAGGGGCATCCAGTAGCCGCCGTCCGGTTCCTCCAGGCCGATGACCAGGGACTCCCGGATCTCGGGGAGGCGTTCGACGGCTTCGTAGATGTCGGCCGAGCCCATCCGGACGCCCTGGCGGTTCAGGGTGGAGTCGGAGCGGCCGTGGATGACGACGGAGCCGCGGTCGGTGATGGTGATCCAGTCCCCGTGCCGCCAGACGCCGGGGAACATCTCGAAGTAGCTCTCGCGGTAGCGGCTGCCGTCGGGGTCGTTCCAGAACCGGATCGGCATGGACGGCATGGGGTCGACGACCACGAGCTCGCCGACCTCGCCGATGAGGGCGGTGCCGTCCGGGGCCCAGGCGCGGAGGTTGGTGCCGAGGCACGCGGCCTGGAGTTCGCCGATGTGCACGGGGAGGGTGGGCACCGCCCCGGCGAAGCAGCTGCAGACGTCCGTACCGCCGCTGACGGAGGCGATCCACAGATCGGCGCCGCTGGCGGCGAATTCGTCGTGGAGCCAGCGGAAGCCGTCGGGCGGCAGGGGGGATCCGGTGGTGGCGACGCAGGTCACCCGGGACAGATCGTGGTCGCGGGCGGGGTGGACCCCGGCCTTGCGGCAGGCCATGACATAGGCGGCGGAGGTGCCGAAGAGGGTGGCCCCGGTGCGTTCGGCGATCCGCCACTGGGCGCCGGTGTCGGGGTGGCCCGGGCTGCCGTCGTACAGGACGACCGTGGTGCCGGTGAGCAGTCCGGAGACGAGGAAGTTCCACATCATCCAGCCGGTGGAGGTGTACCAGAAGAACCGGTCGCCGGGGCCGAGGTCGCAGTGCAGTCCGAGCTGTTTGAGGTGTTCCAGCAGGATGCCGCCCTGCGACTGGACGATGGCCTTGGGCAGACCGGTCGTACCGGAGGAGTACAGCACCCAGAGCGGGTGGTCGAAGGGGACCTGCTCGAAGACGGGTTCTGCGGTGCCGGAGACGACGTCGGACCAGTCGAGCGCGCCTTCGGGTGCCTCGGTGCCGAGCAGCGGGACGTGGACGACCGCGCGGAGGGTGGGCAGTTCGCGGCGCAGTTCGGCGACGGTGCCGGTGCGGTCGTGCTCCTTGCCGCCGTAGCGGTAGCCGTCGACGGTGAAGAGGACGACGGGCTCCACCTGCTGGAAGCGGTCGAGGACGCTGCGGGCGCCGAAGTCGGGGGCGCAGGAGGTCCAGACTCCGCCGACGGCCGCGGTGGCGAGGAACGCGGTGACGGCCTCCGGGATGTTGGGCAGATAGCCGCTGACGCGGTCGCCGGGGCGCACACCGAGGGCACGCAGCCGGGCGGCGAGCGCGCCGACCTGTCGGCGCAGCTCGGCCCAGCCGATCGTGGCGGGTTCGTGGGTCTCGTCAACGTGGAGGAGTGCCGGTTCGTCCGGGCGGTCGGCCGCGGCCCGGAGCGCGTGCTCCGCGTAGTTGAGCGTGGCTCCGGGGAACCATCGGGCGCCGGGCATGGCGGGATCGGCCAGCACCTGCTCGTACGGGCTGGAGAAACGGACGTCGAACCACTCGGCGACCGCGCGCCAGAAGGTGCTCAGCTCGTCGACGGACCAGCGGTGCAGCGCCGGGTAGCCGCCGTCGGCGGGGGCGCCGTGGTGTTCGGCGGCCCAGCGCTGGAAGTGGGTGATCCTCGTGGCGGCGATCCGGTCGGCGTCCGGCTGCCACAGAGGGGCAGGGTTCGCGCTTGAGTTCACTGCGGTCACGGTGCGGCTCCCGGGATGGTTCTGCCGGCCCCTGCCGGCCTGACCGGGTCCGGCGGGGCGCTGCGGGTGGTGTGTGCGTCGCGCGCGGGGGATGTGCGCGGGACGGGGACTGACGGGGAAGGCGGACGGGGTCGGTACGGGGAAAGGATCGGCCGACGCGGGCTGACACGGGCTGACACGGACGATGCCATGTGATCGTCTTTCGCACCAGAGCACTCCGCGGGCGGCCCGAGTCGGCCATATCTCGGCTCACAGTGGGTGAACGGGAGTTGAACGCATCCCGTGCGCCCCCGGCCGGGTGGCAGGCTGAGCTGCATGGACCGTCGTGAGCTGGTGCGCTCGGTGAGGAACCTCGCAACGCGGCAGGGGCTGCGCGCGGCCCGTTCGGCGTGGCGGGGGCGGCGTACGGACGCCTGGGGGCTGCCGGCGCGGGGCGGGGAACGTGCGCGGGTGCCGGGCCCGGTGGCCGGGGCGGAGCCGCTTCCCGGGGGCGGTGTGGTCCGGTTCGACCGTTCCGAGCTGCGGATCTGCGTCGTGACGGGCGGCGCGGTGTTCTGGGGCTGGGACGGTGCCGGGCCCGGTCCGTCGTACGCGGTGCCCGGCGCCCCTCCCGGGCCCGATCCGCGCGCCGAGCTGGAGCCGGACAAGGACGGCGGCTGGCGGGTGGTCTCGGAGCGGGTGACGGTGGAGGTGTCGCGCAACGGCGCGGTCGAGATCCGTACGCCGGGCGGGGTCGTGCTGCGGCGCGATCTGCCGCCGCGCTGGTGGGAGCCGCTGCGGGGCGGTCCCGCGCGGTGGATGCAGCGGACGGAGGTGCCCGCCGACGCGCGGTTCTTCGGTCTGGGCGGCCGGGCGTCGGGGCCACGGCTGCGCGACGGCACGTACCGGCTGTGGAACACCGATCCCAAGGGCTCCTTCGGTCCCGGGGACGATCCGCTGTACATCACCATGCCGGCGCAGCTGGTCGTCGCCGACGCGGGCACGCATCTGGCCTTCCACGACAACTCGTGGGAGGGCCGGGTGACGCTGCGGGAAGGCGAGGAGGGCAATGGGTCCGGGCACGACCGGCCCGGCACCAGCGAGCTGCGCATGGAGGGCGGACCACTGCGCTGCTGGGTGATCGTGGGCACGCCCGCGCGGGTGCTGGCCCGCTGGTCCCGGCTGACGGGTCCGGCGGCGGTACCGCCGTCCTGGGCGCTGGGGCCGCAGCACGCCCGCTGGGGATTCGGCAGCGAGGAGGAAGTGCGGCGGGTGGTCGCGGGCTACCGGGAACGGGGTCTTCCGCTGTCGGCCGTCCATCTGGACATCGACCACTTCGACGCGCATCAGGTCTTCACCGTCGACCGGGAGCGGTTCCCGGATCTTCCGGGGCTGGCGAAGGATCTGCGCGCCGACGGCGTACGGCTGGTCTCGATCGTCGATCCGGCGGTGAAGGCGGACCCCGGCAACACGGTGTACGCGGCCGGGCGCCGGGCCGGCGCCTTCGTCCGGGACGGGCGTGGCCGGGAGGTGCGCGGTGAGGTCTGGCCGGGCGAGTGCGCCTATCCGGACTTCACGGATCCGGGGGTGCGGCGCTGGTGGGGGGAGCTGTACGGAGAGCGGCTGGCGCAGGGGTTCTCGGGGGTGTGGCACGACATGAACGAGCCGGTGTCGTTCGCGCCGTTCGGTGACATGACGCTGCCCCGGTCCGCCCGGCACGCCCTGGAGGGGCGGGGAGGCGATCACCGTGAGGCCCACAACGTGTACGCCCTCGCGATGGCGCGCGCCGGGTTCCAGGGCTTGCGGCGGCTGCGGCCCGACGAGCGGCCGTTCCTCTTCTCCCGCTCGGGTTGGGCGGGGATGCAGCGGTACGGAGGCACCTGGTCCGGGGATGTGTCCACGGGCTGGCCGGGGCTGCGGGCGTCGCTGGCGCTGGCGCTGGGGCTCGGACTGTGCGGGGTGCCGTACTCGGGTCCCGACGTGGGCGGTTTCGACGGCAGTCCGTCGCCGGAGCTGTATCTGCGCTGGTTCCAGCTGGGGGCGTATCTGCCGCTGTTCCGTACGCACGCGGCGATCGGCGCGGGGCGCAGGGAGCCGTGGGAGTTCGGGCCGGCGGTCCTGGAGCACGCGCGGGCGGCGCTCGCCGCCCGGGAGCGGCTGCTGCCGTACTGGGTGACGCTGGCCCATCTGGCGCGGCTGACGGGTGCGCCGTACGTCCGGCCGGTGTGGTGGTCGGCTCCCCGGGACCGGGGGCTGCGGGACTGCGAGGACGCGTTCTTGCTGGGTGACGCGCTGCTGGTGGCGCCGGTGCTGGAGCCGGGCGGGGTCCGGCGCTCGGTGCGGCTGCCGCGCGGCCGCTGGTACGACACGGCCACGGGTGAGGCGTACGACGGGCCGGGGCGGGTGACGGTGGCGGCGCCGCTGTCGCGGGTGCCGGTGCTGGCGCGCGGGGGGTCGGTGATCCCGGTGCGGGGTGCGGACGGCGGACTGGAGCTGGAAGTCTGGGCTCCGGTCGCGGGGCGCAAGGGCGGCGGGCTGGTGGTTCCCGACAGCGGCGACGGGTGGGCACGGCCGGAGGTCGAGCGGTACACGAGCCGGGTGGTGGACGGGCGCGTGGTGGTGCGACGGGTCAGGGGCGAGAGGTCCGGCCCGGCGAGGCGGCGGGTGCGGGTGCGGGGTCTGGACGAGCAGGGCTAGGGCGTGTATCGAAAGTCCCGCCTGGCCTGCGACGCCCAGCACGCACACTCGCTGCGTTGTCGGAATCGCCCAAGTACGTCCAGTACGAGGGCGACCCTCCGCCTTGCGATTGCACGCACCGGACGCCGCAGGCCCCGCCCTCCGGGCGGACGGCGCTACTTTCGATACACGCCCTAGTGCGGGGCCGCAGGCCGGGGCGGCCTCGCGGACCGCGTCAGCCGTAGTGGCCCTCGAACCAGTTGCGCACGGCGGTGGTGTGCAGCGGGAACGCCAGTTCCGCGGGCGCGTGGAGCAGATGCCGGTCCGTGGTCTCGTCCGTCGGGGCCGACGGCGGCAGGTCCGCGGCCGGCCGTTCGGGGAGGAGGCCGAAGACCAGGAGGTGGCCGCCGGAGGCGCTGAGGGCGTCCGCGAGACGGACATCCGCCTGATCGGCCTCGATTCCGGTCTCCTCCCGGAGCTCGCGTACGACCGCGTGCCGCCAGTCCTCGCCGAAGTCGATGAAGCCGCCGGGCAGCGCGACCCGGCCCGCGCGGGGCTCGATCGCGCGGGTGATGACGACGAGTCCCGTGCCCCGGTCGTCGTACGCGGGCTGGAGCGCGACGGCGACCGGCAGCGGATTGCGGTACGCGGTGTCCCCGCAGGCCGGACAGGTCCGGGGCCAGCCGGACACGGAGCCGTACGGTGCCCCGCAGTTTCCGCAGTAGGAGTTCCCGGTCACGCGCGGACTGTATCCGATCGGCTCCGCCCCGCGGGCGGAATCGGTCTCCCCGGTCCGGCGTCGCGGGTGTCCGCCGGTCCCTGGTCCCTTGCCAGTGCGCGGAGTTACGGTGCCGGGCATGGAGCGGACCTTTGAGACGTACGAGGAGTTCTGGCCCTACTACGTCGCCATGCACTCCAGGGCGGCGACCCGGTGGGTCCATCTGACGGGGACGCTGACCGGGCTCGCGGTCGGCGCCTACGGGCTGGCGCACGGGCGGAAACGATACCTCGCGGCGCTGCCGCTGATCGGGTACGGGACGGCCTGGCCCGCGCATTTTTTCATCGAGGGGAACAACCCCGCGACCTTCGGCCATCCGGTGTGGTCGCTGCGCGGTGACGCCCGGATGATCCGGATGATGCTGGCGGGGCGGGACGCGGAACTGGCGGAGACCGCCGCCACGTGGCTCGCGGAGAACGGCTGAACCGTGGCACACTTCTGACGTTCCGTCAGATCTGGGCCCGGGGAGGACTCGTGACGCGCACACCCGTGGTGGCCGGCTGGTTCACGCACGACGGCGAGGAGGAGGACTTCCGGCTGCTCGGTACGCGCTGTACGGCGTGTTCCTCGGTCTTCTTCCCGCCCGAGCACTCGTTCTGCCGCAATCCCGCCTGTTCGAGCGGTGAGTTGGCCGAGGTCGCGCTCTCCCGGCGGGGGCGGGTGTGGTCGTACACCGACGGCCGCTACCGCCCGCCCGCGCCCTATGTCTCCGACCCCGGCACGGAGTGGGAGCCGTACACCCTGGTCGCCGTCGAGCTGGCCGCCGAGCGGATGGTGGTGCTGGGACAGGCGGCGCCCGGGGTGTCCGTGGCGGATCTCGCGGTCGGCATGGAGGTCGAGGTCGTGCCCGGGGTGCTCGCCGGGACCGAGGGGGCCGGGGAAAGCGGCGGACCCGGCGGAAACGGTGAAGACAGCAGAAGCAGCGGGAACGACGGGGCCGGCGGGGAGAGCGCCGCGCGCTGGACGACCTGGCACTGGCGGCCGGTGGGGGCGGACCGATGAGCCGTACACCTGGTGATGTCGCGGTCCTCGGGGCCGGAATGCACCCCTGGGGCAAGTGGGGCCACAGCTTCGTCCGCTACGGCACGATCGCCGCGAGGGCCGCCCTCGACGATGCCGGACTCGACTGGCGGCGGGTGGACTCCGTGGTCGGCGCCGACACCGTGCGCGGGGGGTATCCCGGATATGTGGCCGGGGCGACGTTCGCCAGGGCACTGGGCTGGCAGGGCGCGCGCGTCACCAGTGTGTACGCGGCCTGTGCCTCGGGGGCCCAGGCGATCGGCACCGCTCGTGCCCAGATCCTGGCGGGCCTCGCCGATGTGGCGCTGGTGGTGGGCGCGGACGCGGCGCCCAAGGGCTTCTTCGCCCCCGCGGGCGGGGACCGTCCCGACGACCCCGACTGGCTGCGCTTCCGGATGCTCGGCGCGACCAACCCCGCCTACTTCGGCCTCTACGCCCGCCGCCGGATGGCCGTGTACGGGGACACCCCCGACGACTTCGCCCTCGTCAAGGTGAAGAACGCGGCGGCCGGTGCCCTCAACCCCCGTGCCCGCTACCGCCGGACCGTCACCGCCGAGGACGTCGCCGCCTCCGCGGTGGTCGCCGATCCGCTGCGGCTGCTCGACATCTGCGCCACCTCCGACGGAGCGGCGGCGCTGGTGCTCTCCAGCATGGAGTTCGCGCGCCGGCACGGGGCGGCCGACCCGGTGCGTATCCGCGCCGTCTCGACCGTCACACCCGACTATCCGAGGACCGTCCTCGATCTGCCGGACATCGCGACGGACTCGGCGGTCGCAGTGGACCCGTCCCCGCTCCCCTTCCGGACCTCGATCGCCCGTGCCGCGTACGAGGAGGCGGGCGTCGGGCCCGGGGATCTCTCGCTCGCCGAGGTGTACGACCTGTCCACCGCCCTGGAACTGGAGTGGTACGAGGACCTCGGGCTCTGCCCGGCCGGGGAGGGCGCGAAGCTCGTACGGGAGGGGGCGACCGCGCTCGGCGGACGGATCCCCGTGAACCCGAGCGGCGGGCTCGCGTCCTTCGGGGAGGCCGTGCCCGCCCAGGCCATCGCCCAGGTCTGCGAACTGACCTGGCAGCTGCGGGGCGCGGCCGGGGACCGCCAGGTGCCCGGGGCGCGGGTCGGGATCACCGCCAACCAGGGCCTGTTCGGGCACGGATCGGCGGTCGTCGCCGTGCGCTGAGCGCGCGGGGACGGCCGGGTTCTCGACCGTCCCGGGTCCCCGCTCCCCCCGGCGGTCCCCCACGCCCGGTGAACACTCCCCCGTCGTCGGCGCCGTGGCTTCCGCCGCGGGGCCGCCCGGCTTCGGCACGCTCAGCGGGACGGCGCGGCCGTCGCCCGCCCCGGCTCCCGTAACCCCGGGCCCGTCCCGGCAGGCCACGGCGCACGCGGCCAGGAACGCAGGCGGCTCAATCGCGCGCGCCCGGAGCGGCGGACGGGCCCGACCGGTGCCCGTCCGTCACAGGCGCGCGGCCCGTACCCCGGTCGTCGGGGGTACGGGCCGTGTCCGGCGTCCCGTCAGGTGGTGGCGTGCTGCCGCTGGGCGTCCACGCGGGCGAGCGCGTGCTCCACGACGGCCACCAGCACCATCTTCACCGACTCGCGATCGCGCGCGTCGCACATCATCAGCGGGACCTCGGAGTCGAGGTCGAGCGCGGCCCGGACGGACTCGACGGGGAAGCGGCCCGCCCCCTCGAAGCAGTTGACGGCGACCGTGAACGGGATGTCCCGGCGCTCGAAGTAGTCGACGGCCGCGAAGGAGTCCTCCAGGCGGCGGGTGTCCGCCAGGACCACCGCGCCCAGCGCGCCCTGGGCCAGTTCGTCCCAGAGGAACCAGAAACGGTCCTGCCCGGGGGTGCCGAAGAGATAGAGCACCAGGTCCTCGCGGAGCGTGATGCGCCCGAAGTCCATGGCGACGGTGGTGGTCGTCTTGTTCTCGACACCCGAGGTGTCGTCCACGGGACGCCCCACCTCGCTGAGCGTCTCCTCGGTGCGCAGGGGTCTGATCTCGCTCACCGCGCCCACCAGAGTGGTCTTGCCCACGCCGAATCCGCCCGCGACAAGGATCTTCAGTGTCACGGGCTCGACTGGCTTCCGACTGCTAGAGCGCCCGAAGACCATTGATCACCTCGCGGAGAATGCTCACATCCGGCAGTTCGGCCGGCGGAACGGGTCGGGTTACATGGACCAGCGCGTCCTCGACGAGATCGCCGACCAGTACCCGTACCACCCCGACGGGGAGGTTGAGGCCGGCCGCGAGCTCGGCGATCGACTGCGGGGAATCGCCGCAACGCTCGACGATTTCTACGTGCTCGGGAGAGAGCGACTGGTCATGTCCTGGGTGACCGGCCGTGGGTTCCGGCACGACCAGGGCGATCAGGTCGAGCCGGTGCTGGGCCGTGCTGCTCGTACGGCCACGGGTCATCGCGTACGGACGGACCACCGGGCCCGCGTCGGCGTCGAAGAAGTGGTGTCGCTGCTTGAAGCGATGAACCGAGTCACTCATGCCCGGCATCACCCTCCGGGGGCATGACCGGACCGGGGTGCGGTGGAGAGATGGATCCCGACCCTCTTGACCATGAGCGTCATCTCGTACGCGACCTGGCCGACGTCCGAGTCGGCGTCGGAGAGGACGGCCAGGCAGCTGCCGTCGCCGGCCGCGGTGACAAAGAGGAACGCGTCGTCCAGTTCCACCACGGTCTGGCGGACCCTGCCCACCTCGAAGTGGCGGCCGACGCCCTTGGCGAGGCTGTGGAATCCGGAGGCGACGGCGGCGAGGTGCTCACTGTCCTCCCGGGTCAGCTCGCGCGAGGCGCCGGTCGCCAGGCCGTCGCTGGAGAGGACAAGGGCCTTGCGAATACTGCCGACACGGTCGACCAGCTCGTCGAGCAGCCAGTTGAGCTCGCCGGATCCTCGCGTGCTGCCCGGTCGTCCGTCGAGAGCGTTTGCTGCGGCATGCGGTGCGGTCATCGATCGTCCCCCTCCGATGTGGTTCGTGGTGCTGTCCGGCCGGTGCCGGTTCCTGTACCGGTTGACTGGTCGGGGTCAACGGCACCCTGTGCGTTCTGGAGTCGGCCTCGCTGCCAGCCCCGCTGCATGGAAGCCATCCGGTTGCGTACTTCTTCCGCGTCGCGTTCGGGCTCCTGCCCGGTCCCGGCGCCGTCAATCCGGTTCCCGCCGGGGGCCGTCTCCGAGCCGTCCCGGAGCTGGGGGGCGAGGCTGGCCTGGCGGACCCTGCGGGGCAGCCCGCCGATCATCGGCGGCGGGGCGGGCACCGCGTCGGTGCCGGGCGGGGAGTCCGGGGGCGGGGCCGGGTGGGTACGGCCCGGCTCGTCGACCCTGCGTCCGTGGTCGGTCACCAGGGTGGGCGGCTTCTTGCGACGCGGCAGCGGCACGGCTCCGGCCATCCGTTCCGGCGCCGGATCCAGCGCCTGCTGGTGCTGTTCGTCCGGGGCGGGACGGCGACGGTCGCGAGCCCTGGCCCGGAAGATCCCGCCGCGCTCGCTCTCGTTCTCCTCGATGTCGGCGAGCGGATCGGGGCCGCCGAGGGGGCCGGCCGGCGAAACCCGCCCGCCGGCGGCGTTCCGCCCCGGTCCGAGGTGGTCCCGCCTCGACGGGAGGGAATCACGCCCGGAGCCCTGGGAGTCACGCCCCGGGCCCAGGGGATCGCGCCCCGAGCCGAGTGTCTCGGCTCCGCTGAAGCCCAGCGGGTCGACGGGTCCCTCCAGCTCGACCGGTCCGCCGAGGAGCGCGGAACCGTTCAGCCGCCCGGCACCGTGGGAGAGCGCCGTCAGCCTGCCGTCGCCCGCGCGCCGCGCGGCCGGGCTCTCGTTCTTGCGGTCGAGCCGGAAGCCCGTGCCCTCGGTCTCCGGTGCGTCGGTGAGCAGGGTCGCCGGGATGAAGACGACCGCGGTGGTCCCTCCGTACGGGGAGGGCTGCAGCGACACCCGTACGTTCTGGCGCTGCGCGAGGCGGCTGACGACGAACAGACCGAGCCGGTCGGTGTCCGACAGCTCGAACTCGGGGGTTTCGGCGAGGCGGAGGTTGGCGTCGAGGAGGATCTCCGGCGCCATGCCGAGTCCCCGGTCGTGGATTTCGAGGGTGAAGCCGTTGGCCACGCGCTCGCCGTGTACCTGGACGGCGGTGTGCGGCGGTGAGAACACCGTCGCGTTCTCCAGCAGTTCGGCGATGAGGTGGGTGAGGTCGGCGACCGCGGGGCCGCCGACGCCGATCCGCGGGAGCCTGCGCACCTCGACGCGCTCGTAGTCCTCGACCTCGGCGACGGCCGCGCGGACGACGTCCATCAGCTGGATCGGTTTGCGCCACTGGCGGGAGGGGGCGGCTCCGGAGAGGATGACGAGACCCTCGGCGTGCCGGCGCATGCGGGTGGTGAGGTGGTCCAGCCGGAACAGGTCCGCCAGTTCCTCGGTGTCCTCGGTCCTGCGCTCCATCGTGTCGAGGAGGGTGAGCTGGCGGTGGAGCAGGACCTGGTTGCGGCGGGCGAGGTTGACGAAGACCTCGGAGACCCCGCGCCGCATGTCGGCCTGGCGTACGGCGGCTTCGACGGCCGCGCGCTGAAGGGTGTTGAGGGCCTGGCCCGCCTGGCCGATCTCGTCCTTGTCGTACTCCAGGCGCGGTGCCTCGGTCTCGACGTCGATCTGCTCGCCGGCGGCGAGACGGCGCATCACGCTGGGGAGGCGTACGCCGGAGACCTCGTGGGCCTCCTTGCGGAGGCGGGAGAGATCGCGGACCAGCCGGCGGCCGATGCGTACGGAGACGATGATCGAGACGAGGAGGGCGAGGAAGCCCAGGACGCCCGCGACACCGGCCTTGACGAAGACTCCGTACGCGGTGGGGTCGACGCGGTCCTGGTGGCGCTCACCGGCGGCCAGGGCCTCGCGGCGGAGTTCGTCCAGCACGGGGGTGGAGGCCGACTGCCATTCCTGGACGTCGGAGGCGCTCGTCCTGCCGACCGGGCCGCCGGAAATCAGGCGCTCCTCGGCCTCGCGCAGCGGCGCGGTCTCGGGGCCGGCCCAGAACTGCTCGTATATCCCGCGTTCCTTGGCGGGCAGTACTTCGAGGTTGATCTCGTAGTAGAGCTTGCGGTGGGCGACGTGGTCGGAGAGCTCGCGTATCTCCTTGGCGGTGATCTTGCCCGCGGTCAGCGCGGAGGAGATCAGCGCGTCCTCGCGGGAGAGCATCTCCGTCGCGCGGGCGAGACCGACGAGGCCGCGGCCCTGGCGCTCCATGTGGACGTCGCTGGAGGTGTGGAGGGCGTTCAGGAAGCTGAATCCCGGGTCGACGATCTCGTTGTAGAACTCCAGCGCCTTCGCCCGGGAGACAGTGCCCGACTCGACCGAGCGCCGCAGGGTGCCGAGTTCGTCGAACGCGGCCACGAAGGAGTTCAGCCGCTGCCGCCCCTCGGTGTGCATCCTGCCGCCCGCCTCCGCCTTCCGGGCACTCTCCTTGGCCCGGTTGACGGCCTTGTCGGTGGCCGTCCGCGCTTCGCGCAGCTCGGGGAGGGCCTCGGACGATCTGCGGTCGGCGAGATAGACGGCGGTCTGGCGGCGTTCGTGCTGGAGTACGTCGAGTACGTCCGCCGCGGGGTAGCCCACTTCCTCGACCACCGCGCTGACGTCCAGAAGCTCGCCGGCTTCCCGGCCGGTCAGTAAGGTGGCGAAGCCCCAGAGCACGGTCAGGGAGACGAGCGGCACCAACAACAACGCCACGATCTTCCGGCGGATGGACTTCCCGCGAAAGCGCATGGCCTCCCCCTGCTGGACCCGCCGCGTGGGCGGTGTTCCTCCGTCAATAAACGGCGCGAGCCTACTACTGCCGCACAGCCAACTCGAAGGCTCTTCCGGATGTTTTTCGGCCTGGGGCTGATGTGTTGATCACAGGATGTCCCGGTATTCAAGGTGCTGAGATTACCGGCGTGTCGCGGGACAGCCGTGGGTAGGCCGTTCCGTGGTCGGCAGGAGATGGCTGGAATCATTCGTTTCAGGCGGCGATCACGGGAATCTTCGGGACCCCTCATTCGTCTATATGTACGGGGCTGTTGGGTACCTGACGGATCCGCCGGGTTCATCCGAGCTGTCGGCATCGTCCGCATTTCTCAACTGCCTTACGGGGTGGTGCGGTTGTGCCTCATCGAACAGTCGAGCCCTGTGCGGGCTGGAGTAGAACCACGAATTCCGGGCAGCCACCCTGAAGCCGGGACGGACATGGGGGATGTGGGGAGTGACGAAGACCATGGACACGGAGGGGCGTCGGGGCGAGACGCGCTCGACGGCACAGGAGCGCCGTCAGGGGGCGCGCCCGGAGGATGCCGGACGGCTGGGTGGGGCGGCCACGGGTGCCGGTCGCCGGAGCGGGACCGCTGCGGACCGTCGGGGCGAGAGTGCCTCGGAGGATGCCGGACGGCTCGGTGGGGCCCGCTCGGCGGGTGACGAGCGACGCGTCGAGACCCGCTCCGCGGACGCCGGGCGGCCCGGTGACGGACGGCCCGGTGACAAGCCCGATACCGGACGGCCCGGGGGCAGGCGGCCGACAGGTGCCGGGCGGCCCGGTGACGGCAGCGCCACAGGTGACGTGCCCCGCGGTGATACACCCTCGGTGGATGGAGCGCGGGGGTCGCGGCAGCTGTGGGTGGAGGAGCCCGCGGTGAGGCGGCCCATGGCCGATCCCGTCCGCAAGGCGGCGGTCCGCGCGGTCCTCGTCGTCTCGCTGACGCTGATCCAGGCGATGGTCGCCTTCCTCTGCACGCTCGCCGGATCCTGGCTCGCGTTCCCCATGGTCCTCAGCAGTGTCGCCAGCACCGTGGTCGCGACCTGGGCGGTGCTGGACGTCTGGGTGACCCGTCAGGTGTGGCGGCAGCGCCACGGCGTGGTGTCCGAGCCGAGCAGCAGCGCCCGCCGGCTCCGGCGTGAGCACCGCCGCGCGCGGCGTGAGGCGCGCGCTGCCGCCCGCCGGGAAGCGCGGATACGGAGGCGGGAGCCGCGTACCCAGCTCTCGGAGGCCGAGGTCTGAGGGCGTTGGCGGAGCCGACGGGCCGGGGCGACCGGGCCTGGATCGACGTGGCCCTGCCCCCGCTCGTATCCCCGGGGCCCGCTCCGGGCCTCGGTGCGAGAGACCGCGCCGGCGCCGTGGGGTCCGGCCGGGGCTCCTACGCGGGCCGTCGGACGCCGGTGTCCGGCGGTACGGATCCCGCCGCGATACGGCGCCGCCCCGGAGCCCTCGCTCCGGGGCGGCCCACCGCTACCCGGCTCCGGCTGCCCCGGTGTCGTCCGTGCCCGGTCGCGGCGGCGGGGGCACGGAACCGGACGCCTCCGCCGGTGCACGGTCCCCGGGTCCCTCGGGCCCATCCGCCCCCGTCCCTCCCCCGGGCTCCGAATCGTCGTGCGGCTCCGGCCCGTTGCCGGAGGCCGTCCGCCCGCCGGACCCCGCCCGGGGCGGGACGGGACGGGCCTCCGCGGGCTCCGCGGACGCCGGGGCTCGTCTGAACATGCGCGTCGCCGTGATCTCCCCGTGGACCGTCTCGCCCGACGGGTCCGGCTGGGGCAGGCCGGGCCGCAGATGCTCCTCGACGCTGATGTACTTCAGCCCGGCCCGCAGATCGGCGTCGTTGCGCAGCCGGATCACCAGGGGGAACTCGGCGAGCGCGGTGGTGTCGAACAGCCCCGTCGTATAGAGGAGCTGGACGCCGAGCGCGTCGGAGACCGCGCGCTGGAGTTCCAGCAGATAGGTGGCGTTGGCCCGGCCGATCGGGTTGTCGAGGAACAGGGTGCCCGCGTGGCGGTGGCGGTCGCGGCCCCGGTCGTTGCTGCGGAGCGCCGCCATCGTGCAGTACAGGGCGATCGCGGCGGTGAGCAGCTGGCCGCCGGAGAAGACGTCGCCCATCTGCCCGACCGGGACACGCTCCGCGCGCAGTACCGCGTCCGGCTTGAGGATCTCCACGGCGATGCCCTTGGGCTGGAGCGCCGCCTGGACACCCCGCAGCAGCAGGGACATCCCGTCCCGGCGGCCCTCGCCGTACGCCGCGGACGCGTTCTTCCGTACGGCCGCGCGGGTCGCGTCGTCGACGACCTCGCCGAGCCGTTCGGCGAGTGTCGCCTGGTCCGGTTCCTCGAAGCGGATGCGCAGGAACTCCTGCCCGGACCACTCGCCCAGTCCCTCGGGCAGCCGGGAGAGACGCTGGGCCGAGCGCAGGGTCGTCAGCGCCGACTCCACCAGACCGCGCAGCCGGTCGACGATCGTGTCGCGGTTGCGCTCCAGCTGCTCCAGTTCGTCGGTCAGTATCCGCAGCCGGGGCGCGAACGCCTCGGCCCACTTCGCCGCGTGCTCCGGCAGCGCGGCCGCGGGAAGCTCCCGGATCTGCTGGCGCGCGGGGGTGCGGACCTGTTCGTACCGTGTGGAGTTCGCGTGCCGTACGAGGATGTCGGCCGCCTCCCGTACGGCCGACTCGGCGGAGGAGAGGTCGGTGGCGCAGCCGCGCAGGGAGCGGCGGGCCTCGGCGGCGGATCCGCGCGCCTCCGCGAGGCCGCCCGGGTACGGCTCGGGGGCCTCGGTGCCCGTCTCGTCCTCGTCCCGCTGTTCGCGCAGGAGGTCGCGGAGGAGAGCGGCGGTCTCGTCGAAGCCGCCCGCCGCGTCCTCGGCCGCCCGGTGGGCCTGGAGCAGCCGGGTGTGGGCGTCCCGGGCGGTCTCCAGCGCGTCCGTGCGGGCGGCGAGTTCGGCCGTGGCCGTACGCAGCAGGGCCTGGGCCTGCTCGGCGTCGGCGGGCGCCAGGCCGTCGGGGAGGTCGGTGTGGGACTCGCCGTCGGCGGGGGCGAGGCGCTCGGCCTCGCCCCGGAGCCTGCCGAGCCTTTCGCTCGCCTCCGTCGCACGCGACTCCAGCATCTGGACCAGTGACTCCGCGCGGGCGGCCGCCGCCTGACGGGAGGGACCGTCGGCGCCGTCGGTGCCTTCGAGGAGCTGGGCGGCGCGGGTGCGGACCTTGTTGGTGAGCCGGTCCAGTTCGGCGACGGCGGCGCTCTCGTCGCTCTCGGCCCGGGCCTGTTCGGCGCGGAGATCGGCGCCGACGCCCACCTTCTCGTACAGCTGGGACGCCGCGCGATACGCCTCGCGCAGGGCGGGGAGCGCGGTGCGGGGGCCGGACGTGTCCTCGTCCGGGAGGTCCTCGGGGGCGCCGGCGATCTCGGCCCGCTCGGCGCGCAGGGCCCGTGCGGTGCGGCGGGCGTCGTCGCCCGCGCGCTGGGCTGCCCTCCGGTCCTCGTCGGCGGCCTTCGCCCGCTCCAGGAAGGAGGCGGCCCGTGCCTCGGACTCGGCGGCCTCGTCGGCCAGTTCACGCAGCCTGACCTGCCAGCCCGCGCGCTCCCGGAGCCGGAAGGCGAGGCCCGCGAGGGCGTCCGCGGCGCGCCGTGCCCGCTGGGCCGCCTCCTGGCGCTCCTCGCGCACCCGGGCCGCGTCGGCGGCGGCCTCCTCCGCCTCCGCCCGTACGGTGCGGGCCTCGGCCAGCTCGGCCCGGGCCTCCTCGGCTGCCGCGCGGGCGGCGCGTGCCTCACGGTCGAGTTCGGCGAGCGCGCCCGGCGGGCAGTCCGCGCGCCACGACCCGAGGCGGGCGGCGAGGGAGCGGTCGGCGGCGAGCCGGGCCGCGAGCACCCGGATCTCCTCGTCCCGGGCGGTGGCGCGGGCGCGCAGCGCGTGCCGTTCCTCGTCGGCGGCGTGCTCGTCGTGCATGGCCGGGTTCGGCGGTACGAGGAAGACGCCGGCCTCGTCGGCTTCGCCGGTCCCCGGGTCGGGTACGGGGGCGAGCAGCGCGGCGGCGGTGCCGACGGCGACCGCGGAACGGGGCAGCAGGGCGGCCCCGGTGAGGACTTCCCGGGCGCGCAGGTGGGACGCGGGGTCGGTGATCACGACGCCGTCGACCAGCTCCGGGCGCGCGGCGAGCACGGCGGCGTGGTCGGCGGGGTCGACGGCCTGCGCGAGGTAGCGCCAGCCGGGGAGCGCGGGGATGCCGTGCTCCCCCAGGTACTCGACCGTGGCGAGGACGTCGGGGCCCGCGGGCAGCAGTCCTCCGTCGCCGAGCGCGCCGAGGATCCGGGCGTCGTCGGCGGCGGCGGTGCGCAGATCGAAGAGCTGGCGCTCGGCGGCGGCGACGTACTGGTCGAGCAGTTCCCGCAGTTCGTCGGCGTAGCGGTCCACGTCTTCGGCCGAGAGGGGGCCTTCGGGCACCCGGGGGCGCCGGCCGCCCGCGTCGGACGGCGGGGGTCCGGCGTGTGGGGTGGACACGGTGGTGGCGGCGGTGGCCCGGGGCGTGCCCGGCCCGCCGGGCCGGTCGCCGTCGGGTGCGGATGCCGCTGACGAGGCGGCGGGCCCGTCCGCGGGCTCTCCGGCCCGCCGGCCGCTGCCGTGGCCCTGTCCGGGGGCGCGGTCGGGCGGGGCCCCGACGCCCGGGGTGCCACCGGCCACGACGGCGGTCTCCGGACCGGCGCCGTCCGATGGCCCCGATGGCCCCGAGCCGTGACCGGCCTCGGGCTCCCCGGCCCCGGAGACGGGCTTCCCGGCGCTTCCAGCGGCCGTGCGGGCGTCGGCGGCCGGGCCGTCCGCCGCCTCGCGGGCGCCCCCGGCGGCCGTCGCGGGGTCCCGGCGAGGGGGCGGAACGGGGAGCGGGGCCACGGCCGGCGACGGCAGGCTGAGCAGTTCCGCGAGGCGGGTGTCCTCCGCGATCGAGTCCGCCGCCCGGCGCTCGGCCTCGTACGCGTGCTCGGCGGCACGGGCCGCGTCGGCGGCACGGGCGGCGGCCAGTTCGGCGCGCGCCTCGGCGGCGGACGCCTCCTTCGCGCGTTCCGCCGTGGTGCGTCCCGCCTCGCGGGCCGTGTCCCAGGCCGCGACGGCGGTCTTCTCGGCGTCGCTCGCCGCGAGCGCCGCCCTGGCGGGATCGGCGTCCGGTGCGGTGTCGTCGAGCCAGCCGGCCCGTACCGCCTCGGCGGTCTCCTGTTCGACCTCGGTCAGCCGCTGGCGCAGATGACCGATCTCACTGCGGGCGCACTGGGCCTCGGTCGCGGCGGCCGTCGCGTCACGGTGCGCCGCCTCGCCCGCCTCCTGGAGTGCGGCGGACCGCTCCTCCTGCTCATTGGCGGCCCGTTCGCCCTCCTCGGCCGCCGAGTGCAGGGCCCGGACGAGATCGGCCGCGGCCCTCGCGCGGGCGGCGAGCGCCGGGGCGGCGTCGCGTTCGGCCTCGCGGATGGCGGCGGCGACGCGGACGGACCGGTCGGCGGCCGCCCGGTGCCGCAGGACGGCCTCCGCCGCCTGCCACGCGGAGTGCAGCGTACGGGCGTCGGTCAGCTCGCGGCGCTGGGCGGCCGCGCCCTTCTCGGCGGCGGTCAGCGCCAGGGAGGCGTGCCGGTAGGCCAGTTCGGCCGCGATCAGGGAGCTGCGGCCGCGTGCCCGCTCGGCGTCCGTGACGGTGTGGGCGGCGGCCGTGACCTGCCGCGCCAGTTCGGCGGTGCGGCTCCGCTCGTCTTCGGCCCGGGCGGTGAGCCTGCGGGCGAGGGTGCGTGTACGCCGCTCGGCGCCCGCGTGGATCTCCCGGGCGCGGGTACGGGTCTGCGCGGACTCGACGATCCGGTGGAGCAGTTCGACGGAGCCTGCCGTGAAGTCGCGTTCCGCGGTCAGTTCGGCGCGGCGGCCGAGCTTGTTGCCGAAGCTGCCGACGAGGTCGGCGAGGCCGTCGGTGTCGCGGGTGTCGGTGACGGCGCGCAGCAGCAGATCGGTGAAGTCGGAGTCCTTCTTGACCGCGAAGAGTCCCGCGGCCTCGCCCTCGTCGGCGTTCATCTCGCGCTGGTAGCGGAAGAGTTCGGGGTCGAGGCCCAGATCGCCGAGGTGCTCGTTCCAGCGGTCGTGGATCTCCTCCCAGTGGATGTCGAGGTGCGGATACGCCTTGCCGGCCTCGGTGATCGCGTCGCGGAAGCCCTTCATGGTGCGGCGGCGGCCCCGCGCGCCGGAGGCTCCGTCGGCCGGGCGCCGTACGGCGGTGGACTCGGCGACGGGGAGGGAGTCGAGGCTGAGTCCGGGGCCCGGCCGGAACGAGTACCAGGCTTCGGCGAACTTCCTGGGGTCGTTGGAGATCTGGCGCCCGCGCCACTCACTGACCTTGCCGACGACGACGAGTTCGCCGGTGAGGGTGTGCTGCCACTCCAGGGCGACATGTCCGCAGTCGTCGGCGAGCAGGAACTTGCGCAGTACGCCGGAGCTGGCGCCGCCGAGGGTGTTGCGGTGGCCGGGCAGCATCACGGAGAAGATCAGCTTGAGCAGGACGGACTTGCCGCCGCCGTTCTCCAGGAAGAGGACGCCCGCGGGGGCGGGGCGGCGCGGCGGGCCGGTCGGCTCCTCCTCGAAGAACTCCGCCTGCGCGGGCGCGGGGTGGGGCACCGGCTCGCCGACCCCACGCAGATCCAGCACGGTGTCGGCGTAGCGCGCACCGGCGGGACCGATGGAGTAGAGGCGGACACGGGACAGCTCGTACATGGCGGCGGACTCTCGTCGTCGGCGGGTCGGACGGGGACGGGACCGCGGGGTTCGCGGATCGTGCGGGGCGGTGGATCGTGCTGATCGTGAGTCGGTCGGGTCGGTCGGGGCTGATACGGCGGACGGGCGGGTGGGTGGGGGGCTTGCGAGTTCCGGTGGTGATCCGTTGTGTCCCGCGGTTGTCCGGGGCCGGGGCGGTGGACCCGGGGGCGGGCCGTGCGGGGAGGCCCGGGATCAGGCGTGGAAGGGCAGTCCCGCGTCGGCCGCGAGTTCGAGGTCGTCCGCGTCGGGTGGCGGCAGCAGGGTGGCGCTGCCGTCGGTGACCGGTACGACGCCGAGTTCGAGCAGCTCGGCCATGGCGGCGCTGCCCGCCATGTCGCGCACCTGGAGCTGGTAGCGGGCGGTGGTGCGGTACGCGCCTCCGGCGTCGTCGCCGGTCCGCTGGAGGAATCCGGAGTCCGTGAGGAAGGCGACGGCCTTGCCGACGATCCCGGTCGTGGAACCGGCGAGCCGACGGGCGTCCTTGGTGGCTCCGGTGGCACTCCGTCTGGCGTAGATCCGCCAGGCGGCCTCCAGGCCCGGGGCGTCGGTGGCGGGATCCGTGTTCTCGCCCTGGACTCCGGCGCGCTCCTCAAGGCGGTGGCAGGCCTGGCGTACGAACGCGTCCACGCCGTTGACGGTGATGCGCCCGATGTACGCGTCGTCCGCCAGGTCCTCCGGGCGGGGGAACGCCATGGCGGCGACCGCGAGATGGGCCAGGCCGTGGAGGAAGCGGTCCGCGGAGTCGGGGGAGGCACGGCGGGCGTAGTCCCCCATGCGGACGGCGAAGACGGAGTCCTCTCCCGCGGTGATGGCCATGCCCGCGCGGGCGGACACCTCCAGGACGACGAGCCCGAGCCCGGTGGCGATGGCGTCGGCGATCCGGGCGAACGCGGCGTCCTCGCGGTAGCGGCGCAGCAGTTCGGTGTACTCGGCGTCGCGTGCGGGGACCAGTTTGGGCTGGAGCCCGAAGGAGACGAGCCGTGCGGCGTCGGCCGCGTCGGCGGGCGTGACGGCGGCGGGGGCGGGTGCCGTCTGCTCCTGGGCGTCCGCGCTCCGCCACGGGTCGGTCGCGGCGGCGTGGAGGTGGTCACTCATCGGGGCTCCTCGGGGCGGACGCGGTGGGGGGCGCCACGGTCGGGGACGCGGGTGCCGCCCACGGGACGGGGAATGCGGGCGGGCACCGTAGGGCGGGGTGTGTGGGCGGGCGGGGCGGAGCCGGCCGTCACCGGGGCGGGGGCCGGGCTCCGGCGGGCCGGGCTCCCCGGCCGGGCGCGGGACATCCCGGGCGCACCGCGCGCACCGTTCTCCGGGCCTCGCCCCGGCCGGAGGAGGGCGCCCGGCGGCGGGGCACCGGTGCGCGGCCGTGCCTGGACGGTGCGGGTCATGCCGCCTCCGTACGGTCCGCCGCCATGCCCGCCGCGTCCAGCAGCGCGGTGCCCACGATGAGGTCGGCGCCGCCGAACTCGGGATCGTCGAGCTGCGTGCCGTCGTCGACGGCGAAGAGGAGGCGTTCCTCACCCTGCCGGTAGGCCGTGCCGACCGGGGGGCTCGCCGCGTGGACGGCGAGGAGGGCCACCAGATAGGGCAGTTCGGGATCGCGGCGGCGCGCCTCGGCGAGAAGACCGGAGAGTCTGCGGGGGGCGTCGTGTTCGAGGTCGAGGAGCTCCATGGCGCTCGCCAGCTGCTCACCGCTGAAGCGGCTGTCGTCGGGGGTGGCGATCAGATCGGGCTCGGGCATCTCCGCGCCGAGGTGCTCGCGCTCCACGGGCGGGGTCAGCAGCAGCTCGACGAGATCGCCGATCCGTACGGACGAGGGGGTGCGCGGACCGGTGCCCCGGGCGAAGAAGGCGTCGGTGACGCGGATCGCCGACTCCAGCGGGAGCGGAAGCAGGGGCGCGACCAGTTGTCCGTACAGATCCAGGCCGGTGCGCGCGGTGGGGCGGGCGAACGCCTGACGGTCCTGTTCGGCGCGGAAGAGGGGTCCGGCTTCCAGCAGGCGGGACTGGAGCCGGGTGTGGCGGCGGATGCAGTCCTTGACGATGTCGACCAGCTCGGCGGCGCGGCGCTTGTGCTCGGGGTCCTCGGCCTCGTCGCGGGCCTTGCGGATGTTGGTGAGGATCGCGTTCTCGTGGCGGTAGCGGTCGGCGACGTGGTCGAGGGCCTCGGCGATCATGTCGGGCACCGCGTGGAGCCAGTCCACCGCGCGGACGTTGCGGCGGGTGGCCTCCAGGGTCCGGCGCAGGGTCTCGGCGTACTGCACGGTGCGGTAGCGGGCCTGTTCGGCCGCGAGCTGGGCATCGGCCAGCCTGCCGCGGCTGATCAGCACCTCCAGCTTGACCTCGGCGGCGATCTGCGCGCTGGTGACATCCGTGTCGAGCGCGCCCACCAGGACGTTGACGGCCTCGTCGGTCGTCCGGAGGTAGACGCTGCCGCCGTAGCCGGGGACTTCCTCGATGAGCTTGAAGTCGTAGTCACGGCGGGTGTAGACGCCGTCGGGGCCGAACGTGCCGTACACCGCGCGGAAACCGCGGTCCACGCTGCCCACGTTGATCAGGTTCTCCAGGACCCAGCGGGCGACGCGCTCATGCTCGGCGACGGGGCGCCGGGGGGCCTGGGCGGCGATTCCGGGCAGGAGTCTGGCGACTATCTGGTCGTGGTCGGCGCCGGTGTCGAAGTCCATGTTCAGGGTGACGAGATCGATGGCGGCGAGGGCCACCTCCGCCATCGCGTACACGGTGTACTCGCCCGCGAGGTTGGCCTTGCGGGCGTCCAGGTCGTGCAGCGGCGCGGTGCAGGCGAGCGCGCGGAGGCGCCGCGCGAGCCCTTCGTCGGCGGCCGGGCCCTGCGCGGGCCGCGGCCCCGCGCTGAGCTGGGGCGGAACGGATTCCGTCGAGGCAGGCGAAGTCACGTTGCACAGATTAGGTCCTCGCACTGACAACGGTCGAAACGGCGCAGAAGCGACCCCCGGGCGCCGTCCCCCGCCTGCCCGTTCGAGCCGGTCCCGTTCCCCGCACGTGTCATGGGCGCACCGGTCCGGATGACCGCGCGCCTCGGCCGGCCGCGCTTCCTTCGGCCCGTGCGGCGGCCTTCGCCGCCGCCCCGCCCGTGCCCTTCGGGCCTTCGTAGGCGTTCCCTCGTAGAACGGTCCCCGGCTTCGCCGGGTCGGCACCGTCGGCGAACCGCTCTCCCGGGAGGCGCGGACGAAGACGGGACCGGCGGTACAGGCGCCCCGGTACGGGGGCCACCCAGTAGGTCAGGGGGGCCGCGCGCCGGTGGACAGCGGGCGGTTCACGGGGTTTCCGCCGGCGCGGGCGCGACCGGCGTACAGCGGCTTGGGTGTGGGCGGCGCGTCCGGCTCCGGAGTCGTCGGCTACCGTCTCGCTGTCCTGGCGCTGCTCGGTCCGCCCGAGGCCCGGGGCACGGAGCAGCTGTGAACAGGAGGGGCACATGACCTGGGCGTCCATCGATCTCAACGCCGACCTCGGCGAAGGCTTCGGCCATTGGCGACTGACCGACGACGAACAGTTGTTGTCCGTCGTCACCAGCGCCAATGTGGCCTGCGGCTTCCATGCCGGGGACGCGCCCACCATGCGCCGGGTGTGCCGGCTCGCGGCCGAGCGGTCGGTACGGATCGGCGCCCAGGTCTCCTACCGCGATCTCGCCGGGTTCGGACGGCGGCCGATGGACGTGCCCGCGGACGAGCTGGCGGCCGAGATCGCCTACCAGATCGGGGCGCTGGAGGTCTTCGCCAGGGCGGCCGGGGCCCGCGTCTCGTACGTCAAACCGCATGGCGCGCTCTACAACCGGGTGGTCCGCGACGAGGAGCAGGCGGCGGCCGTCGTCGAAGGCGTGCTGCTGTCGGGCGAGCGGCTGCCGCTGCTGGGGCTGCCGGGCTCGAAGCTGCACACGATGGCCGAGAAGGCGGGGCTGCCGGTGATCACCGAGGCGTTCGCGGACCGCGCGTACACCGCCGACGGCACCCTGGTGCCGCGTTCCGAGGAGGGTTCGGTGCTCACCGATCCCACCACCGTGGTCGAACGGTCGGTGAGCATGGCCCGGTTCGGGGTGGTCACCTCGCGCTGCGGCAGACATGTGCCCGTGCGCCCGCGGTCCCTGTGCCTGCACGGTGACACCCCGGGCGCGGTGTCACTGGCTCGGCTGGTGCGGCGGCAGCTGGAGAGCGCGGGCGTCCGGGTGGAGGCGTTCGTATGAGTACGCGTATGCGGACGATGGCGGTCGGCGAGCGGGCCCTGCTCGTGGAGCTGGCGGACGGCGAGGAGGCCGGGGCGCTCCATGCCGAGCTGCTGCGCCGCCGCGCGGGCGGTGCCCTCCCGGCCGTACGGGAGATCGTGCCCGCCGCCAGGACCGTACTGCTCGACGGGCTGGACGACCCCGGGCGGTTCGCCCGGGAGATCGCCCGGTGGGAGATTCCGCCCCTGCGGGCGCGGGTGGAGGACACGATCGAGGTGCCCGTGCGCTACGACGGACCCGATCTGGCGGAGGTCGCCGCGCTGTGGAAGGTGCCGGAGGACCGGGTCGCGGCGGTTCACTCGGCCGCCGAGTTCCGTGTCGCCTTCTGCGGGTTCGCCCCCGGCTTCGGCTATCTCACCGGGCTTCCGGCGCGGTACGCGGTGCCGCGGCGGCCCACCCCGCGCACCTCGGTCCCGCCGGGCTCGCTCGGACTCGCCGGGCCGTACACGGGGGTGTATCCCCGCGCGTCCCCCGGTGGCTGGCAGCTGATCGGCACCACCAGTACGGAGTTGTGGAATCCGGAGCGTGAGCCCGCCGCGCTGCTCTCCCCGGGGACCCGGGTGCGTTTCGTGCCGGAGCCGTCATGACCGACGGCGCCCTCGCGGTCGTACGGGCCGGGTCG
The DNA here is from genome assembly GCF_042873655.1 of Streptomyces sp. NPDC004609. Taxonomy (NCBI): domain Bacteria; kingdom Bacillati; phylum Actinomycetota; class Actinomycetes; order Kitasatosporales; family Streptomycetaceae; genus Streptomyces; species Streptomyces sp. NPDC004609. The sequence goes on from NZ_JBIALS010000055.1 coordinate 27,614, forward strand.
CTGACGACCGTGCAGGATCTGGGGCGTCCGGGGCACGCGCATCTCGGGGTGCCGCGCTCGGGGGCGCTCGATCCGTCCGCCGCCGGTCTCGTCAACCGGCTGGTGGGCAATCCGGAGAGCGCGGCCGTCCTGGAGACCACGGTGAACGGCTGTGCCGTCAGGCCGCGCCGCGCGGTGGTCGTCGCCGTGGGCGGCGCGCCGTGTCCCGTCACGGTCGACGGCCGCCCGGTGGCGTGGGGGGCACCGGTGCGGGTGGCGGCCGGGGCGCTGCTGGAGGCCGGCCGGGCGGCGTCGGGTGTGCGGACCTATCTGGCGTTCGCGGGCGGAATCGCGGTCGACCCGGTGCTCGGGAGCCGCTCCACCGATCTGCTCTCCGGGCTGGGCCCGCCGCCGCTGTCGGAGGGTGCCGTGCTGCCGCTCGGGGCGTCGGACGGGCCCCCGCCCCCGGTGGGCGACGCGGTGCCCTGGCCCGGGCCGCCGTCCCGGCTGGTGCTGCGGATCCGGTTCGGGCCCCGCGCCGACTGGTTCACGCGGGGCGCGCTGCGCGTCCTGGTTTCGGGGGCGTACCGGGTGTCGGCGGCGGGCAACCGGATCGGGCTGCGCACCGAGGGTCCCGCCCTGGAGCGGGCGCGGGGCGGTGAACTGCCCAGCGAGGGGATGGTGCTGGGGGCTGTTCAGGTGCCGCCGGACGGCTGTCCGGTGGTCTTTCTCGCCGACCATCCGACCACCGGCGGATATCCGGTGGTCGCGGTCGTCGACGAGCGGGATCTCGGGGCGGCGGCGCAGGCGGTGCCGGGCACCCCGATACGGTTCGCGCCGGTGCGGTGAGCCGCGCCGGGAAGCCGGCGATGGTGGTGTAGCTGCCGTCCTCCGGCATCAGGTACCTCGGCGGCACGTCCTTGGCCAGCGAGCAGTTCGGGCGTATCGCCTGCGGCGGCATCGCCGAGTTGGTGCGAGCCGTCGCGCTCACGCGCTCCCGGGGCGCGCCCGGACGGACTCGGCGGGCTCGGAAGGGTCCGCGCGCATCCCCGTACGGGCCCGGCACGGGGTCGCACGTTCCCGGGCCCGCCGCCGCACCCAGAGGTGCCGGTGCGCCCGGCCCCGCCGACGCGGCTACGGCCGCCGCTCTCCGTACCCGCCGCCTCCGGGGGTGCTGACCACCAGGACGTCGCCGGGGCCGACGTCCACCGCGTCGGCCCCGCCCAGGCGGGTGACGGAACCGTCGGCGCGTTCCACATGGTTCTCGCCGAGTGCGCCGGGGCCGCCCCCCGCCATTCCGTAGGGCGCGACCCTGCGGTGCCCGGTGAGCAGCGCCACGGTCATGGGTTCCAGGAAACGGATCCGGCGCACGACTCCGTCGCCGCCGTGCCACCGCCCCGTACCGCCGCTGCCGCCGCGTACGGAGAAGGCGTCCACGCGCACCGGACAGCGCCACTCCAGCACTTCGGGATCGGTGAGCCGGGAGTTGGTCATATGGGTCTGCACGGCGTCCGCCCCGTCGAAGCCGTCGCCCGCGCCGGAGCCGGAGGCGATGGTCTCGTAGTACTGCACCCGGTCGTTGCCGAAGGTCAGGTTGTTCATGGTGCCGGAGCCCTCGGCCTGGACGCCGAGCGCCGCGTAGAGCGCGCCGGTGACGGCCTGGGAGGTCTCCACATTGCCCGCGACGGTCGCCGCGGGATACGCGGGCGCGAGCATGGACCCGGCGGGGACGCGTACGTCCAGGGGTTCGAGACAGCCGCTGTTGAGCGGGATGTCCTCGCCGACCAGGGTCCGGAAGACATAGAGCACGGCCGCCATCACCACGGAGGTGGGGGCGTTGGCGTTCCCGGGCTGCTGCGGCGAGGTGCCGGTGAAGTCCAGTACGGCGCTGCGGTCGCCGCGGTCCACGCGCAGCGCCACCCTGATGACCGCGCCGCTGTCGGTCTCGTAGCGGTACTCGCCGTCGCTCAGCCCGGCGACGATACGGCGGACGGACTCCTCGGCGTTGTCGCGTACGTGCCGCATGTACGCCTGGACGACGTCGAGGCCGAACTCGTCGACCATGCGGCTCAGTTCCGCGATCCCCTTCTCGTTGGCCGCGATCTGGGCGCGGAGATCGGCGATGTTGGTGTCGGGGGCGCGGGAGGGATGGACCGCGCCGGTGAGCAGTTCCCGGGTCTCCTCCTCGCGCAGCCGTCCGTCGCGTACGAGAAGCCAGTTGTCGAACAGGACGCCCTCCTCGTCGATCGTGGTGCTGAAGGCGGGCATCGAGCCGGGGGTGATGCCCCCGATCTCGGCGTGATGGCCACGGGAGGCGACCAGGAAGCGGAGTTCCCCGCCGCCGTCCCCGAACACGGGCGTCACCACCGTCACATCGGGCAGATGCGTGCCGCCGTGGTAGGGGTCGTTGATCGCGTACACATCCCCCGGCCGCAGTCCGCCCCGGTTGCGCCGCAGCACTTCCTTGATCGATTCGCCCATCGATCCGAGGTGGACGGGGATATGGGGGGCGTTGGCGATCAGATTGCCCGCGGCGTCGAAGAGGGCACAGGAGAAGTCGAGGCGTTCCTTGATGTTCACGGAGTGCGCGGTGTTCTCCAGGCGTACGCCCATCTGCTCGGCGATGGCCATGAAGAGGTTGTTGAAGACCTCCAGGAGGACCGGGTCCACGTCGGTGCCGACGGCGACCCGGCCCGGGCGGGCCGTGACCCGCCTCAGCAGCAGATGCCCGCCGTCGCCCGCCTCGGCGCGCCAGCCGGGGTCGACGACGGTGGTGGCGTCGGCCTCCGCGATGATCGCCGGGCCCCGCACGGCGTCACCCGGTCCCAGGTCGGCACGCCGGTACAGCGGCACCTTCCGCCGTGTGCCGTCGACGGACATCGGCACCAGGGCCCGTGGCGTGGCCCCCCCGTCGCGGGCGCCCTCCTCGACGACATGGCTGCCGTGCTCTCCCGCCGTGCCGACCGCCTCCACGGACACGGCCTCGACCACGAGCGGTTTGTCCATCGTGAACGCGTAGCGGCGGCGATGGGCCGCTTCGAAGGCGTCCTTCATGGCCGCGGCGGTGTCCAGCGGCACGGGAAGGCTCGCGTCCGTGCCGGCGTAGCGGAGCAGCACGCGCGCGTGCGTGGTGATCGCCGCGTCCGGGACCGCGTCGGCGAGCAGTTCGGAGCGGGTGCGCGCGGCCAGGTCGTCGCACAGGCCGCGGACCCGGGTCACGGTCTCCTCGCTCAGCTCCGCCTCGACGGACTGTTCACGCATGACGGTCGCGTCGGCGAGCCCGATGCCGTAGGCGGAGAGCACACCGGCGAGCGGCGGCACGATCACCGTGCCGACGCCGAGCGCGTCGGCGACGGCGCAGGCGTGCTGGCCGCCCGCGCCCCCGAAGGAGTTGAGGGCGTAGCGGGTGATGTCGTGACCGCGCTGTACGGAGATCTTCTTGACCGCGTTGGCCATGTTGAGGACGGCGATCTCCAGGAAGCCCGCCGCGACGTCCTCGGGGGTGCGGTCGGTCCCGGTCTCCTCGCGTACGCGGGCGGCGAGGCGGGCGAAGCGCTCACGGACGATCCGGGCGTCGAGCGGCTGGTCTCCGCCGGGGCCGAACACGGCGGGAAAGTGCTCCGGCTGGATACGGCCGAGCATCACATTGGCGTCGGTGACGGTCAGGGGTCCGCCGCGGCGGTAGCAGGCCGGCCCGGGGACGGCCCCCGCCGAGTCCGGTCCCACCCGGTAGCGGCGGCCGTCGAAGTGGAGGACGGAGCCGCCGCCCGCGGCGACGGTGTGGATGTTCATCATGGGCGCGCGCATCCGTACGCCCGCGACCTGGGTGCCGAGTTCGCGCTCGAACTCGCCCGCGTAGTGGGAGACGTCGGTCGAGGTGCCGCCCATGTCGAAGCCGATGACCCGTCCGAACCCGGCCGCTCCGGCGGTGCGGGCCATTCCGACGACACCGCCCGCGGGTCCGGAGAGCACGGCGTCCTTGCCCCGGAAGTGCGCGGCCTCGCGCAGCCCGCCGTTGGACTGCATGAACATCAGCCGGATGCCCCGGAGTTCGGCCGCGACCTCGTCGACGTACCGCCGCAGGATCGGTGAGAGATACGCGTCGACGACCGTGGTGTCCCCGCGCGGGATCAGTTTGATCAGCGGGCTGACCTCGTGGGAGCAGCTGACCTGGGTGAATCCGAGGGCACGGGCGGCCTCGGCGACGCGCGTCTCGTGGCCGGGGTGGCGGTAGCCGTGCATCAGGACGACGGCGGCGCTGCGGAAGCCGTCCTCGTACGCCCGGGAGAGCCGTTCGGTGACGGCGGGGAGATCGAGGGGCCGGACGACGGTGCCGTGGGCGTCGACGCGTTCGGGGACCTCGACGACCCGCTCGTACACGGCCTCGGGGAGCACGATCCGGCGGTCGAAGATCCGGGGGCGGTTCTGGTAGGCGATACGGAGGGCGTCGCCGAAGCCGTCCGTGATGACGAGGACGGTCGGCTCTCCGCGGCGCTCCAGCAGCGCGTTGGTGGCGACGGTCGTGCCCATCTTCACGCAGGCGACCCGCTCGGCCGGTACGGGTTCGCCGGGGCCGAGACCGAGCAGGAGGCGGATTCCGGCGACGGCCGCGTCCCGGTAGCGCTCGGGGTTGTGCGAGAGCAGCTTGCGGGTGACGAGCCGGCCGTCGGGGCGCCGGCCCACGATGTCGGTGAAGGTTCCGCCTCGGTCGATCCAGAACTCCCAGCGCCCGCTCATTGCCCCATTCTCGCAAGCGGAACCCCGTACGACACCGCGGCGGGCGGAGGCGGGTCTTCGTGCCGGTGGTCCCGGGTCGGGGCGGCCCCGGGGTGGCGTGCGTGTGTCGGCGGGCCGCGGGGCTCCGCGGCGGCCGGTGGGGCACCCCCGGGCCGGGCAGGCGCCCTGCCGTACGCACCGAGGTGCCTCCTGGGCGCGGCGAGCCGCGACGGGCCACCGGCGGTCGGCCCGCACCGGAGCGATACGGAGGGCGGGCGCCGTGACATGCCGCCCGGGCCCGCCCGGGAACCCCCCGGCCGCCGGGGTCCGGCGCCGCCCGCTCCGGGGCCGAGGGCACCGGCACGCGCCTGTTGTGGTGGATCCGGCGGTGGGCGCCGGCCCGCGCCGGGCCCAGGGCGCGCGGCGCGGGCCGGCGAACAGCGGTCCGGCGTTACGGGGGTGGGGGGGGGGGGGGGGGGGGGGGGGGGGGGGGGGGGGGGCGGCCGCGGCCCCCCCCCCCCCCCGCCCGCCGGGCGGGGGGGGGGGGCCGCCGGGGGGGGGGCGGGGGGGGGGGGGGGGGGGGGA
>NZ_JBIALS010000056.1:0-32227 GCF_042873655.1 Streptomyces sp. NPDC004609
CGCAGCCCCATCACCTACGAAGCCACACTCGAAGCACCACCAACTACGCTGGCATCAGCCGCATAACCCGTGTTCAGGATTCGGGGTCAAGGCCCTGTTGCTGATTGGTTGAGAGGCCGGTTGAGCGGTTCGAGTGGGCTGGCCAGGCTGTTTGAGCTGGGATTGTGCCGTCTGTGCTGAGTGAGGCCGGGTGTGTTGTGGGTAGTTCTGGCGTGTAAAGGCCTGGTTGGTGTTTGTGCTGGTCAGGGCTGTTCTGCCTGTTCGGCGGGTGGGGTTGGCGGGTTGGGGTGCGGGGGCGGTGGTGGGTTTCGGCGAGGTGGTGGAGTTGTACCGCGTCGAGTGATCGTTTGGTGATGTGTTCGGTGCCGGCGCTGACGGCGGTGATGGCGGCTTGGCGGTTGAGCCTTGTGAGGGATCCGATGCGGCCTGCGGTGCGCTGGTGGAGGTAGGTGTGGTGGCGGGGGAGGGTGCCGGGTTTGTGGTGTGGGAGGTCGGGGTTGTTTTCGATGTCGGTGATGACGTTGCGGAAGGGGTGGCGGGTGCCGTGGCGGGCGGGGAGGGGGCTGCAGGTGATGAGGGTGGCGTGGCGCGTCCGGCGAGTTGGGCGCTGCGGGTGCCGGTGAAGAGGGGTGTGTCGGTGACGTTGATGCCGGCGTGGACGAAGGTCGGGGGGAGGCGTTCGGTGAGGTCTTTCAATAGGTCGGCGGTTTGGGCGCCGGTGGTGGTGCGGGGGTTGAGGCGGTGGATTTCGTCGATCATCACCAACTGGACGCCGGCGGTGGTGTAGGTGTGGCAGACGGCGTCGGTGATCTGGGTCTGGGTCATGCGGGTGGTGGTGGGGATGCCGAGGTAGCGGGCGAACTCGGTGATGAGGGTTTTCGCGGTGGCACCGGGCGGGACGAGGACGTACGCGATGGGGACCGCGGTGTGGGCTGACCTGGGCGGTGCGGGGTTTTTGCGGGTGTGGGCGAGGTGGCAGGTGCGGCCGACGTTCAGGAGGGCGGTTGTTTTCCCTGCTGCGGCGGGTCCGGTGACGATCAGGGAGGGCCGGGCGGTTGTCTGCTGGTGGCGGCCGAGGATCATCAGGGTGCGGACCTGGGTGGCGAGGGCGCTGATGGCGGGGTGCGGATGGTGACGAAGCCGGAGTGGTAGGCGAGGCGTTCTTCGGTGCTGCGGGGAGGGGCGTCGGGCTGGGGCGGGGCTGGCGGGGTCGGTGGTGGCGAAGCGCTGCCAGCCCTGCCAGGTGGTCAGCGGCCAGGACGGCTCGGCCGCACCACTGTCGTCCGCGCCGGCTGGTGTGCTGCTCGGGTTCGGCGAAGTGGGATGTGGAGTGTTTACCACTTGTCGGCTTCCTCGTAGGCGTCGTAGAGCCCGAATCCGGCGGCCGGGGCGGGGCTGAAGTAACTACGAATCGCCCCATCGACGGTCGGCAATGACAGGAGGGATGCCATCAGTGCCTTCGTCTCGTCAGCGGGCAACGAACCCGAGATGCGTGATGCTGGCAGCCACGCTCGCCACCTTCACCTCCACGACGACTTCGCCCCTCGTCCATTTCGTCGTCGCGCCGTCGGGCGCACCCAGCGTCTGCAGGAAGGCCCCCGGCAGCCGCTCACGGTCCATTGCCTCTGGGTAGAAGGCCACCATGCACAGCTGGCCACGATCGTTGAAGGCGTACTGCGTGGGCATCACGATCCCGCAGAACGATTCCGGTCCCCGGCCGGTGACCCACCACTCGCCGTTCTCCTGTGTGGCACCGGGGAACCGCGCCTGGAATTGCGAAACCGTGTCTCCCCACGCCAGGCCGTTCCAGCCTCTTTCGATCGCGTTGGGATGCGAGACCGTCGGCGGTTCGTCGACTGTTTCGCGCCGAAAGGTGGGGATGAAGCGCGAAAGGCCACGGCGCTGCTTTCTCGTCCCGGGCGTCTCGACGTCACTGATCCCGGCACCATCGATCTCGACGTTACTGATCACGGATGTGAGGGGTTGTGGCAGCCAGTCCTCGCTCGCGTCCGCTGTGGCGAACGTGTCCAGGATCTCGGCCATCGCCGGCCGAGCGGTCGGTTCTTTGGCCAGACAGGCTGCCACCAGACCGCGTATCTCGTGGTCGACGAGCGACAGATCGGGAGTCTCCTGAACAACCCGGTACAGCACGGCGGCAGGATGCCCATCGCCGAACGGGGCAGTGCCGGTTGAGGCGAAGGCCAGTACTGACCCTAGCGAGAACACGTCGCTGGCGGGACTGATCTCGGTGTCACCGCGCGCCTGTTCCGGGGACATGTACGCCGGGGTTCCGGAAATGACGCCGGTGGCCGTCTGAGAGGTGGCCTCCAGTGCGCGGGCGATACCGAAATCGATGATCCGTGGCCCATCGGCGGCCAGGATGACGTTGCCCGGCTTCAGATCGCGGTGGACCAGGGCGCAGTCGTGGATGGCGATCAACCCCTCGGCCAGTCCCGCCGCCAGCACCCGCAGCGCCTTGGCCGGCAGCGCGCCGTGCTCGGCGACCGCCGCATGCAGCGAGGGCCCCGGCACGTAGGCACTGACGAGCCAGGGGCGGTCCGCGTACGGGTCGGCGTCGACGATCTGAGCGGTGAAGAAGCCGCCCACTCGCCTGGCCGCTTTCACCTCGCGGGCGAAGCTCCGCCGGAACCCCGCGTCCGATCCGTACTCCGGGCGGATCAGCTTCACGGCTACGGGCCGACCACCTGCGGAGTATCCGAGGAAGACCTGCCCCATGCCACCGGCGCCCAGCCGGCCCACCAGCCGGAAACCGCCCACTCGATCCGGATCGCTCGGCTGTAGAGCTTCCATCGGGACTCCCCGTCATCGGCCAACATCCCCTGGAATGGATCTTTTCAGATGAGAATGATCCGTGCACGGAATCGACGGCGGTCTTCGAGTATCTGCCCGGACACGTCAGGACGCCTTCTCGGCACTCCCGGCGGCGGAGTCTCGTTTCCCGCCAGCCGATGATCAACGAACTTGCGCACGGCGGGAGATGATGCACTCGGGAAAGCCGCTTGAGGACCTCGTCAACGCGGATGGCTCACGTTCGTCGCGCCAACCGCCACGAGGTGCGGAACTGTGAGACGCGCGGCGCCTGCTCGAAGTCGTCTTCGGTTCTGAGACTGCAACAACCGGGGACGTCTGTTCTCTGGGGTCGAAGGCGACCCGGCAACAGCCGCTCGATTGCAGGAGCGGCTGGCGTCCGCCGGCCTCCCGGCCCCGGAGCGGGACCAACGAGAGGTTCACCACGCAGCGCTGGCCGTTGTCAAGGAGTTCTTCGGGCTCTCGCTGCCGAAAGATCCGATCGCGAGCGGGACGCTCCCGGCCGTGCTGCTGGGAACCGGCGTAATCCGCAGCCGGGCCGGCACGAGGCCACCGAAGGGTGTTCTCACTTCTCGCGAACGTTCGCCGGGCGGCCAGCCCTCGTACGGTCTCGGACCTCGTCGACAACCGTTCCTGGATTTCACCTACGCAGCAACCCGGCGGGCTACGAACGCTATCGGAACTGCGTGCGCCCTCGGGCTCACGCTGGAGGGCCACGAGGACCGGGCTGGCGGGGACGCAGCGGGCAGCGCAACGGACTGCCTCTACAACTCGGGGCTACGGCTGAAGGAGGACGGCTCACTGCTGCTGGTCGAGCGCCCGCCGGACGACCCAGCCACGGCTTCTGTATATCACTGCGTGATCGGCGTCGTCCTCGCTGAGTATCCGGTGCACGTCGAGAGCCACCTTGCGGTGTGCCATCCACGCCGACGTACGCCCGATGTTGGCCCCGTGCTCCGTCGGCTTCCACTTCGCCGCCGTCTCGTTCATCCCCCGAACTTCCTCCCTTATGGCAGAACAGGCCAGGAGACTGGCCCAGGGTGAGCACGAGGGAGAATTTCACAGGCGCGATCTACGAGTTCCCCTGCACCTCTTCCTCGAGGTCGCCGATCCCGCCTTCCTCGGCCCCCGGCCGACGTCGGCGTGCACGAGGACGCGGACCTCGTCGTCACCCGACGTACGGCGGGGTTCGCCGGGACCGCTGGAGAGGAAGAGCGCCGCGATCTCCTCCGCGGCCACCAGGGCAGCCGTCTCGCGGCCCCGGATCTCGATGGTGCGATGCCCTCGTTGCCATACCTGTGAGTATCTGTCAGGGGCGTTCTCAGGTAGCACTTTGTGCTGCGGTGTCGGGATCGACGCCTCGGTGCCGTAGACGCGCGCGGACCCTCTCCCACCGCTCAGCGGGCAACTGCCACCCGATCGCCGATCCGGTGTCACTCGCGGAGAAGGAGACTCCTGATCCCGTCGGCCCCCAGATCTCTGCGGAGATGGTGTGCGGCACGAGGGTGATGAACCATTCGCGCTGTTGTTCGTCTGTCAAGTCCAGGACGACGGCGGTCTCCCCTTCCCGAGCCCCCGTTGTCCCGGCGATAGCGGTGAGGGTGGCCTGGGCACCCGAAGGCCAGGGGAGGTCGGAAATGAGATCAATGTCCGTCGAAGCCGCGTCAGGTGCCACCTCCCGAATCACCTCTTCCACCACTGCCCGCGCTGATTCGAGGGCGGTGCCTTCCGCAAGGAGGAGGTCAAACGGACGCGGCCGCTGGCCATCGCGGCTTCCAAAAGGCCGCGCGAACTCGCTGAGTGCGCACAAGAGTGAGCGTTCGGCAGGCATCGAGCTGTTGTCTCCTCCGGTGAGGTTGTGCGCGGATCGTTTCATCGATTGCGGTTGCCGGGTGCGTGGTTTTCCAGGGGGCTCCGGATTCGGTGGCGATGAGAGTGGCGCTCTTGTCGTGGTAGCCGAGTGCTTGGGCGATGACGGGGCCGGGGCCTGGAGGACGAGCCGGCGGACGGCGGAGGTGCGGCTTTCCCGACAGGGATGCCTGGTTCGCGAAGTGCGTCGCGCAGGGTGGCGGGGAACATGGGCTAGCTGTTCTGTCCTGGGAGGTTGTGGACGGGTGATGGACGTCTCGGCTGAGGCGTCTTGAATGGGTGAGGGCCTTCCGGGTTCGGTGTGGATTGCGACATCTCCACCGAACGACAGAAGGCCCTCATGCCCCACCGTAATGCACCGCTGACCGAGACCGGACGGCTTCGTCTGGCGCGATGCGTCGTCGAGGACGGCTGGCCGCTGCGGCGGGCCGCGGAGCATTTCCAGGTCTCACCCACGACGGCTCAGCGGTGGGCGGCCCGCTACCGGGCCCTGGGCGAGGCGGGCATGGCCGACCGCTCCTCGCGCCCGCACCGCAGCCCGCGCAGGACCCCGACCCGCACCGAGCGCCGGATCATCAAGGTCCGGATCCTGCGCCGCTGGGGACCGGCCCGCATCGCCCACCTGCTGGGCCTGGTCCCCTTGACCGTCCACCGGATACTCGTCCGCTTCGGCCTGGCCCGCCTGACGCATCTGGACCGGGCCACCGGCCGTGTCATACGCCGCTACGAACGCGACCGCCCGGGCGAACTCGTCCACGTCGACATCAAGAAACTCGGCAACATCCCCGACGGCGGCGGCCACAAGGCCCTGGGACGCCAGGCGGGCCACAAGAACCGCTCCAGGGCCGGCTACAGCTACATCCACACCGCCGTCGACGACCACTCCCGCCTCGCCTACAGCGAGATCCTCACCGACGAGAAGAAGGAGACCGCCACCGCCTTCTGGAAACGGGCACACGCCTTCTTCACCGCCTGCGGGATCGCCGTCGAACGCGTCCTCACCGACAACGGCTCCTGCTACCGCTCACACGACTGGCGGGACACCCTGGCAGCAGCCGGGATCACCCACAAGCGAACCCGGCCCTACCGGCCCCAGACCAACGGCAAGGTCGAACGCCTCAACCGCACCCTGCTGGAGGAGTGGGCCTACGCCCGCCCCTGCCGATCAGAGCAGGAACGACGCGACGCCTACCCCGGCTGGCTCCACACCTACAATCACCACCGAGGACACACCGCACTCAAAGGCCAACCACCCGCCAGCCGCGTCCCCAACCTCACGGGACAGTACAGCTAGCTCGCGCGGCCGTCGAGTCCTCGTTCCGGCTGAAGGGCGAAGCCGTCGAGGTTGCCCTCCCCGAAGACCGGCGACATGGTCAGACCTGCGAACACACGCTGGAACCAGTTGCGCTCCACCTCGGCCATGTGCTGAACGAGACCGAGCAGCGTCATCGACGACGGTGACGCCGCAGCAAGCCGTAATTGATCACCTTTCAGGCCCGAACACTTCAGGGCGAGAGTCGCACGGTGAAAGTCCAGCCATGCTTCCAGCATGGTGCGCTCGTCGGCATGCGCGGGCGGGATCGGCCGTCCATCCGGTGTCGTATTCATGAGCACACCCTGGCAGCGGCGGCCATGGACCACGACCGTCTTCGCTGGCGACGAACACGTGTCTCGCCCGTCTTTCACGGCGGGTCAGTGACATCAAAACTCACTGACATTGATCTTGCTGAGCGATACGAGGCGACTCCCGGAACCGCCTCCAAATGACTCCCTCACCAAGTGACACAGCCACGGGGGCTACTCGGTCGGCCCGGCCTTGGGGCCGGGGGTGCTGCCGTACGTCGTCCTCAGGCTCTCGTGGGGAAGGTTTGTGGGGGGTGCTGTCGGTTCGATGCCGTGTGGCCAGAGCCGTGCCCATACGGCGTCAGAGCTGGGGTGGGAATAGGCGGCGTCTCCCCGGTCGAGTGCATCAAGGGCGGGACGGGCCGCTCCTTCGATGTCGTGGGCTTCGTACCGGAGGCGGGCGATGTTGGCGAGGGCTTTCGGGTGACCGTACGCGTCGGCTGTTTCCCAGAGGTCTGCGGCGTGCTCCCTGTCGCCGGCTGCTTCGCGGCTCGCTGCCAGATGGGCCAGTGCGTCGGTGAGTCCGTACTCGGCTGCGGCTCGCGCTGGACGTCGTCCTGGAGGCGCTCGACCGCGTCCAGGAAGCACTCTCGGGCCCCAACGGGATGGCCATCCTGCTATGGAACCGCGCCGCTGCAGCCGACTACAACGCGATGTGGCCGACATGGGAAGAAGACTTCAGCGACCACGTCATGGGCCTGCTCAAGATCCACCTCGGCGGACAACGCATCATCCTCGATCGCGAGGTCCAAGTAGACCGCCCGGGCGCCGGAGGAGGCCGCACCGACATTCATATCCAGGCAGCCGACCCCTCCCACGACACCGAGCCGTTCACCGTGGTCATCGAAGCAAAAGGCTGCTGGAACCGGAGCCTGCCCACGGCGCTCGCCTGACTGAGGGCCGCGGCCCACCGATGCTCCGCCGTGCCCGGCCTCGCCCGGTCGGTCTCGGCCGGCGCGCAGGAAGGCGCGTGCAGGAACCAGCCCGTCTGCAGGTGAGTCCCGGTGAGTCAGACGGGAAGCGAGACGCGGTTCGGTGCTGTGTCCGGCTTGGGGCGAGGTTGGTGCGGTGGCGATCTGGGGTCGGCGGCCGTCCACGGGAGACGAGTCTGCTCAGCGCGTGGCCACCCGGAAGGTGCTGAGTACGGCCTTGTGGTCGGTCGGCCAGGTCCAGGTGGGCTCCCAGAATCTGTCCCTGCCCGACTCCTTCACCCGCTTGCTGCGCACGATGGTGCTGGACGGCCCGACGATGACGCTGTCGAGCAGCCGGATCCGCTTGTCCGGGTGGTAGAAGACGAAGTCGATCCGGTCCCGCTCGTCGGCCTTTGGCGCCCAGGTGAGCTGACCGACGTCGGTACCTGTGTTGTCGCTCGGCCAGGTGAAGCCCGGCGTGCGGACGGGGTCCGGGTGGATCACGCGATAGCTGTCGCGGAAACCGGCGTCCTCGATTGCCTTCGTTGTCGACCACGTGACGACGGCGCCGTTGTGGTCGAACAGGTGCTGGGTCCGATGGTTCCAGTCCCGGTGAGAGGGTTCGTTGAAGTCGCCGGCCAGCAGCGTGAGCCGGCCCTTGGCCCGCTCCTTCGCGGCGTCCGCGAGCACCGTCCTCGTCACCTTGGTGCGTCCCGAGGCCGCGTTGAGCCGCGTGATCAGGTCGACATCGGTGATCGGACCGGTCGGGATCTCGCCCCAGCCGTACTCGGAGGTCTCCAGGGGCGACGGCGTGCCGCCGCCGTAGCCGCGCGGCAGGTAGTTGACGTAATAGCGGTACTCCAGGTGCCCGGAGTAAGCCGCGACCTCGGTGCCGTCGACCGAGACGACCGCCTTCGACCAGTACGGGAACGACGCGTGCTCGATGATCGGGTAACGCGAGATCACCGCTGGATCGACCGGGTTCTTGTTGTCGAAGTAGGTCAGCCCGCGCTCGGCGAGATCGGCCAGGAGATTGGCCACCCGCTCCGGGTTCGACTCGCTGAGCATCACCACGTCCGGTTCGACCGCGGCGACGGTGTCGGCGATACCCGCCCGGCCTCCCGGCACCCGGCTGCCGCCGAGCCAGATATTGAACTGCATGACCTTGAGCTTTCGGTGCGAGGGCCTGCCGTCCTTCCGCTCATCCTGCGGGGCGGCCTCGGCCGTGCCCATTGCCAGCACTCCCGCTCCGACGGTCGCGCCGACCATCCCGAGCAGCTCGCGACGCTTGACCATCAACGACCTCCAGTCATTGCCATGCATCCATGGCCCGATCACGATTCGACACGGGCTGGGAGAAAGTGTTGAGGCCTCTCGTGCATGACACATGAACCCAGGCGCAACGTCAGATGTTGAATAATCAACAGCTGTGGGTAACGTCATCGCCGTGCTACCGGTGGACAGCGCACGGGCGGTCCGGGCCTGGAGCTTCGAAGACATCGCGGCGGTGGAGCAGACCGCGCCTCGTTCGAGGCCGCCGCCAAGATGGCCGCCAAGCTCGAGGACGGCATCCGGGACGGTGCCGTTGCCCACGGCCCCCGGCCACAGCCCACCCCGGCGACGGCCCCGCCGTCGCACACCCAGCAGCTCGGCCCGCCCGCGCAAAGTCGCCTTGTGACCTCAGCGCCGCCCCACGCCGACGACTCCTGGGAAGAGATCTTCGAGGTCAGCGTGCATGCCGGTTTGGGCAAGCTTCGCGTCGATTCCTTCGAACAGGGAGCAGTCGCCGCCCTGCCTCTTCTCAGCACGGCCCGGCCTGGAACGAACCAACACCCCCAGCTCCCACCGTCCGTCTCCACACAGCCTTCGACCGGCCCGCCCCCCGAGGCCCGCCGTCACCTACGAGCTCGACTCCCGCTTCACTCACGGACCTCGCATGCGTACCAGCAAACTCACCCACAGCTGGGGCGGCCCACAGCCCCCCGCCCTGATGCAGGCCGCACCCCCTCCGGACTGCCCATCCGAAACCCCCGCCGCTAGAACTCCCCACCCCTCACACCCGGGCGCAGCGCCCTTCCGCCCTGCGGAGCGGGGGTGGACCAGGGCAATGGGGTACTGGTGCCCGGTTGTATACGGATACGGGCGGGTGGGCGGTGGCCCATGGTCCGCTTCCGCCCCGGTCGGGCGCACCGGCAATTGCGGAGTCCGTGACGCGGGGCGGGCGAGGCTCCGCGTCACAGCGGGCCTGCACGGCTGGGCCCGGCGTACTGCGGGACAGTGCCGCGGCCGAGCCCGCCGTGACGCCGGTTCCGCCCGGAGGCGCCTTCGCGCGGGTGGAACCGGGGTGCAGGTGGCTCACTGCTCCGCGGTATCGGACCCCTCGCCGCGGAGCCTCCGCTCAGGTCCGCCTGCCGGGGCCTCTCGCTGCGAAGGGCCTCTGTGTGTGCTGCCGCCGGGCCCCGGAGAGGCCATGTATGCGCCGAAGTCCGCGCACGGCAGGGGCTCGGTGCCCTCGGGACGGGTGCGCAGTCCGTCGAGGAACAGCCTCAGGTAGCGCCGCCACAGGCCGGGCTGGGTCGTGGCGTCCGTGACCGCGGCCAGCATCTGCTGGATCATCAGCATGTCCCAGGGCTCGGCGTCGGCCCTGAGGGTCCCCTGCCGCTTCGCCCGCTCGACGGTGAGGTCGAGATGCTGTCGGAGCTGCTCCCGGGCCCGCAACTCGACGGACGCGGTCCGGTCGGTGTGAAAGAGGACCTCTCGCAGTCCACGGTCCAGGGCCTGGAGTTCTGCGATGCGTTCCAGGCCGGTCGTCAGTCCGCGCCAGGCGTCGGGATCCGCGGCACCTTCACGGGTGGCTTCCTCGATCCGGATGAACATGTCCTTGAAGACCGCATCGATCACCGCCTGCTTGTTGGGGAAGTGGCGGTACGCGGTCCCCACGCCGACCCCGGCGTGACGGGCGATCTCGTCCAGGGTCGCGCCCAGGCCGCGGTCACGGAACACCTCGCGCGCCGCGGCGATGAGCCTGCGCCGGTTCAGTTCGGCGTCACGCCGCATTCGGGGCCGGGCCGGCGCGCCGCTTCCGCCGGTTTCGCCCGGCTCGGCGGATCCGCCTGGTTCACCTGATTCACCTGCTGTGCGGGGCGGTGCCATGTGGCGGATCTCGCTTTCACGGGAGTGCGGGAGGCGACCCGGCTGATTGTACGGCTGTGCCCCGCACGCCATCAAAGGAACCGGAGGTGTCATCTCCGTTTCGTGTACAGTGAGCCCCAGAAGAGGAGATTCTATCTCCGTTTATTTGGGCTGCCCTGAGACGACCCACGGGAGAAACTGTGCTTCCACATCACGACAAGGCCACCGGACCCGATGCGACACAAGGACGGCGACCGTCGCGACGGCGGGCGAAGGGCCCCGCTCTCCTCGCTGTCACTCTGGTGACCGCGCTCGCACTGACCGCTTGTAGCGCCGACGACTCCTCGGACGGGTCCGCCGCCTCGCCATCCACGGCGTCGCCGCCGTCGTGCCCGACCGCGGAGATGGCCGCGCCCCAGGGCAGTGGCATGCCGAGCGGCATGCCAGCTGACGGAGCTCAGAGCCTCGGCCAGGCGACCACGATCAAGGAGACCGACAACAGCACCAGTACTGTCATCGACCCGCAGGGTGCCGCCATCACCTGCGACACCTCGGCGGTCACGACGGTCAACGACATTACCTACTCCACGCCGACCACCGACGGCACCCAGACGGAGCTCAAGCTCGACATCCAGACGCCCAAGGAGCCCTCCGAGGCCAGGCCCCTGGTCGTGTACATCACCGGTGGCGGCTGGCAGCGCGCCGAGCGCACCGGCAACCTCGACCAGCGCACCTATGTGACCAATCAGGGCTACGTCGTCGCCAGCATCCAGTACCGCACCACCGTTGACGGCGCCACCTATGCAGACGCCCTGACGGATGTGAAGTCGGCGATCCGCTATCTGCGCGCCAACGCCGATACCTACAACATCGACACCGATCAGGTCTTCGTCTGGGGCCAGTCGGCCGGCGGCTACCTTGCTTCCATGGCGGGGGGCACCAACGGCGACGACACCTACGACGCCGGGGACAACCTCGACCAGAGCAGCGACGTCCAAGGCGTCATCGACGAGTTCGGCCCGGCCAACCTCTCGAAGATCGCGGACGACTACGACCAGGCCGCCAAGGACACCAACTACGCCGCCGGCAACGCCGCCGCCCAGTGGGTCTACGGCCCTGGCACCACGAAGTCGACCGAGGAGTACACCAGCCAGGTCGCCGCAGCCGATCCCGCCACCCACATCACTTCCGCCACCGCACCCTTCCTCCTCATGCACGGCAGCGCCGACCCGCTCGTCTCACCCAGCCAGACGCTCAGCCTCTTCAACTCCCTCACGGAACAGGGCATCGACGCCCAGCGAGTGGTGCTCACTGGTGCGGGCCACGGAGACATGGCCTTCGGACCCGCCGCAACGGCCTCCGAGGACAGCGAGAGCGTCCTCCCCTGGTCCACCGAGGAGACCATGGGCTACATCACGGACTTTCTCGCCAGCCACACCGGTTAGCCATCTGAGGGCCCGCCCTGCTTGTGCAGGGGTCTTCGGCGACAGCAGGCAGGACTCCTCGACGGGCGTGGAAGCCGAATCAGCTCGGGGTGGTCTCACCGCTGGTGCGCGGGCCGAAGACCGCGTCGATCACGGCCCGGGACCCCCTCCCGCCGACACGCGTCGGGCCTGATGAGACGGTGCTGCGCCACGGCCGTGCGGCCCGGACTCCGCCCGGGGACGGCTCTCGTGAGCCGGAGTGTGACGGTTGCCGGGGCGCCCGCGACCACGGGTTGTCCCGGCCGGGGAACCGTGGCGTCCCCATCTGCGTGCTGATGGAGCATGGTCCGCAAGAAGAAAGTGGTACCCGCACTCGCCCATCTCGTAGGGGTCGGGGCAGTCGGCTGCCTGATCACCGGCGTCCAGTTCGTCGCGGTGATCACCGAAGTCTTCGCCGGCAACGCCGGTCCGCCCGTGGCCGCCCTCGTCGCGGTGACGCTCTTCGCGGTGCCCCTCCTCGCGGGCTACGCGCTCTCCGCACGCTCCATCGTGCCGCTCACCCGCCGGGCGTGGGGTCTGTGGGGATGGGCAGCGGCGGTCTACGGACTCGGAACGGCAGGCGCCATCGGAGCCGTAGTGATACACCACCGGGTCAACGATGAGGGGAACGGCCTAGCGGCACTGTATTTCTCGGGAGGTGTCTGCTACGCGCTCGCCGCCGCGTTCTTCCTCCCGGGAACCCGGACCCGGCTGGCCGCCCTCGCCACCGCGGCCGCCCTCGCCGCCAGCGGCGGCTACGCCTCCTGGCAGGCCGCCCAGCCGCCCACCCCCGACGAATGGATCGCCGACAACCGTGTGGACCGCGCCCTGCTGCGCGTCGGCGAACCACCGACCGGCTACGCACTCCACACCGCCGGGGCGACCGAGCAGAGGTTCGGAGTCACCTACACCCGGCCCGGCTCACCGGATCTCCACCTCGGCGTGGAGCGCACCGGCGCCGACACCCGGCGCCGCGACGCACGCGGCTGTCCCGTTGCCTCCGGCGATCCGATCCGGTGTACGGACGACGGCGAAGGCCGCCAGCTGGTGGCGTACGGCGGCGACGCTGCACGCCACGAACTGGTGCTGCGCCGCGACGGCCTGGTCCACACGGTGACCATCTACGGAAACCGGGCCGATCTGACCGGGGCCCGGCACATCCTGCTGACGCTGCGGCCCGCCACCGACGAAGAGCTGGTGACAGCTCGCTGGCCCTGACCATCTGCGGGAAAGCCAGACCGGCCGGCCTCGAAGAGCACGAACCGGACGGTGTCCGCGTGCCGCTGTGCCGCCAGTGATCTGCGCCGGGCGGCGCGGGGCATCGCCTACTCACCAACTCGGCGTGAAACCCGTGATCGCCCGCCGCGGCACCGAGCATGGCTCCGGACTGGGCACCCAACGCTGGGTCGTGGAACGCGCCTTCGCCCATCTGCACGGGTTCCGCCGCCTGCGAATCCGGTGGGAGATCCGCGACGACATTTACGTAGCCTTTCTCACCCTCGGATGCGCACTCATCTGCTGGTGGCGGCTCGTGTCATTGCCACCGACGGGGTGATGCACGGGGGTCGGGGGCCCTGGCCAAGGCGGTCCGTCGATGCCGCTACGATCCCGCTCCATGGAGAACGAGGAGCGGGAGGCGGCACCGGTGTCGGGCGGTGTCGAGCTGGCCTATCTGCCGACCCGGGCCGACATGGCCGAGGCCCTGCGCGCACGGTCTGGTTTCCCGCACACCGGTGGCGTCTTCCATTGATCGCCGGGCTGATCACGGCGGCCGTTCTCGTGGCTCTGCTGATGCTCGCGGCGCCCAAGGGTGTGACCGTGCTGGTGGCCGCAGCCCTGTGCCCAGTATTGGGGAGTCTCGTGGGCGGGTGGGTGAACCAGCTGTACCGAGTGCGACAGATGACGAGGTACGCGCGTTCCCAGGGTGAGTACACCATGCGGGCGGACGACAACGGCGTGCATGCCGCCACGGCACTCGTGGAGACCACGATCCCCTGGGCGTCGTTCCGCCACTACATCGAGACGGCGAACCTCTTCATTCTGGTCATCGGCGACAAGGTGGGCGGAATGGCCCTGCTGCCGAAGCGCGGACTGCGCGGTGGAGCGGCCGTCGACGGGATACGGGCGGTCATCGCGCGGCATCTCGAACCGCTTCCGTCCAGCGGCTGATCAGGCGGCGACACCCCGCGACAGATAACTGGTCCGCGGGGCCGGGACATCCCCACGTGGTCGATCCTGTGGCCCGCTCCGGACCTGATCCGCCACCCGCCCCTGACCTTCGTGTTCGCCGAGGACGTCTCCGAACCGGTGCTCCAGCGGCGGATCGACGCGGTCCGCGACGCTGCCCGCGAGGACTGGGCAGTGCCCTGGACCAGCTACCAGGGATACGTCTCGGGGGCGGGGGAGGAGGACGGCTGGCGCGAGTACGGCGATGTCGTCCCGGTCGTCACAACCACCCTCGCGCTCCTGTGGGAACACGGCCCCCACGGGCCGGTGTGGACCCGCTTCGGCCGCACCCGTCCCGAGCCGTTGGCGGCCGCGCTGATTCACCGCAAAACCGAAGCCGGCCACCGCGAACGCGACGAGCGGCAACGACACGAACGACAGCGCGAGCAGGAACGGGAGCGGGAGGGGAGCCGGGTGGCATAGGCCGCAGTCGCAGCTGCGGCCGCCGGGCAGCATTCCCCCGGCCGCGACCAGGGCGTGGACGTTGATGATCCGGCCGCCCTCGCGGACTTTCTGGGTCAGGGCATCGGCCCAGACGAATGAGTAGGGTCCGGCGTCCAGGGGACGGTTGCGGAAGGCGGTGACCTGCTCGTCCAGGTGCTTCGCCATCGCGGGGACCTGGGACTTCGACAGCTGGGTGACGCCGAGGGACTCGGCGAGCTTCTCGACCCGGCGGGTGGAGACACCGAGCAGGTAGGCAGTGGCCACCACCGAGATCAGGGCCTGTTCGGCCCGCCGGCGGCGTTCGAGGAGCCAGTGCGGGAAGTAGCTGCCGGTCCGGAGCTTGGGGACGGCGAGTTCGACGGTCCCTGCGCGGGTGTCCCACTCGCGCGGGCGATAGCCGTTGCGGTGGTTGACGCGTTCTTCGCTGACCTGCCCGTACTCGGCGCCGCACAAGGCATCGGCCTCGGCGGACATGAGTGCGTCGGCGAACGTTTGATCATCGCGCGCAGCAGATCGGGACTCTCCCCCGCAAGCGGGGGGACCCCCAGGCGAGATTGTCTTCCGCGAGGGTGTGCAGGGGCAGACTGTCCGGTGCGGTCATCGTGCTGATCTCCTTCAAAGACTTGGTCGTCTTGAAAGATCAGCCGGTGGCCGTTCTCATATCCGGGCACTCACCCCGACGCCGGAACAAACCCCCGGAACGGGTGGGAACCCGTACACCACTTCCCAGGACGCAACCGTGTAGAACACTCCGCTTTGAGGTGGTGCTAACCGGGCCTGAGGACCGTCGCAGCTCCTGAGGCCGTCGAATAATCCCGTGCCGTGCCACGGGTGGACGTGCAGACTCGCCCTATGGCGGACATGAGGGCGTTCCAGGATGCGGTCACCAGCTGGGCGACGGGCGGTCCCGGCGGGCCGGCGCGCGATCTGGCGGAAAGCCTGGGGGCACGGACCGCGGTACTCCTGGAAGGGCTGAGCGATCTCGCGGCCGTCGAGGCGCTGGCCGCCCGACGTGGCCGGGACCTGGCCGCCGAGGGAGTGTGTGTCGTGCCGATGGGCGGGGCGATGAGCGTCGGCCGCTATGCCGGTCTCCTCGGGCCACCCGGCCTCGGTCTGCGCCTGACAGGACTCTGCGACGAGGGCGAACAGGGCTTCTACGAGCGCGGCCTGACGCGGGCCCAGGCACCGCTCCAGGGCATCTATGTATGCACCGCGGATCTGGAGGACGAACTCATCCGCGCGCTCGGCACGGCAGAAGTCGAGGAGATCCTCCGCGCCGAGGGCGACTTCCGCGCCTGGCAGACCTTCCAGCGCCAGCCCGCACAGCGCGACCGGCGCCGGCATCAGCAGGTGCGGCGCTTCCTCGGCACGAAGAAGGGCCGCAAGATCCGCTACGGCCGTCTCCTTGTGGAGGCCCTCGCACCGGACCGGACACCGGCCCCGCTCGACGGCCTCCTCGCGAGCCTGTGAAGTCGTAGACGGACTGCCGTTTCGAGCGTGATCGACAGCAGACGGGCACGGGGCTTAATCAGTTGACCGGGTGGCAACGGACGGGCAGGCTCCAGCACGACCCGCCTGCCCCTACCGGGAGACCTACGGATGACTTCTCACCTGCACGCGCTCTGCTTCGATGCGCACGACCCGCTCCGTCTCGCGCGTTTCTGGGCGGACTTTCTCTGCTGGGAGACGTCCGATGACACTTCCGACGGCATCACACTGCTTCCCAGCGATGACACCGGGTTCCGGCTCCGCTTCCTCCCGACCCAGGAGCGGAAGACAGGCCAGAACCACATGCACTTCGATCTGACGAGCACGTCCCTCGACGACCAGAAGCAGGTGGTGGAGAGGGCGCTCCAACTCGGCGCCCGGCAGATCGACATCGGCCAACGCCCGGAGGAGGGGCATGTGGTGCTCGCCGACCCCGAGGGCAATGAGTTCTGTGTCACCGAGCCGGGCAACAGCTTCCTCGCCGAGTGCGGATTCATCGGCGCGCTGGCGGGCGATGGTTCGCAGGAGACCGGGTACTTCTGGAGCCGAGCGCTGGGCTGGCCATTGGTCTGGGACCAGGACCAGGAGACCGCGATCCGCTCACCGCACGGTGGTCCGAAGGTCACGTGGGGTGGTCCACCCGTGATGCCGAAGACGGGGAAGGAACGGCTGCACTTCGACCTCGCTCCACCGGCCGGCAGTGACCAGCAGACGGAGGTCGACCGGCTCGTCTCCCTCGGGGCAACGCGCATCGACATCGGCCAAGGGGACGTGAACTGGGTGGTGATGGCCGACCCCGACGGTCACGAGTTCTGTGTGCTGACCCCCCGATAAGCCCCGGAGCGGGGCTCACGACCCTGCGGGCCGGAGACCCGGCATGCCGAGGTCGACCGGCGCGATGCGAGCCAGCCGCTGGCTCTCTTCGCGTTTCTGACGGAGGAAGGTGAGGTGAGGTCGATCCCCTCGATCTCACCGAGCCAGCCCTCCTGCTCGGCGCGGTCCCGGCGATCCAGGAGACCGGTCTCGATCTCGTCAAGGCGAGACAGCATCTTGGGGTTGATGTTGAGCATGGGACATCACAAACAAGCGTGTTCATGCTGACAAGGGGTGCCGTAGGGCCGAGCGCACCCGCCCAGCTCAACCTTTCGGTGATCGAAGTGCTCTTCAAACCCGCGCCAGAAGGACGCCAACCGCGTCCTCGCCGTCGGGCGTGCACCGGTCGAGCACGGCTTCGCCCACCTCAAGAACTGGCGGATCCTCGCCAAGCTCCGTACCGATCCCGCCCACGCCCCCCAACTCCTGCGCGCTCTGCTCGTCCTAACGAACCTCGAAGTCAACCGCTGACGGATGATCTTCTCCACGGACTCTCGACCACGACCAGCACGAGTGCCCCGAGGACCGGTCACACCAGCCCTTTGACCTGCGATTTCAAGTTGACGGAGGCTCACTCTGCTGCGCACCGCGATGTCCGCCACCGCACCCGGTGTGAACCACCCGATGATGCCCGGCACTCTCGCGCGCCCCAGTGCGCCGCACCCGATATCCCGCACCGCCGACCGACCCTCTGACCAGGTTTCGACGGGCGCGCGTCGTTCCTGGATGTGGGGGCCGCGGTTTCGTGAGCGCAGGCTCCTGCGGAAGCGCCGGAATCCGCGCGTGGTGAGCAGTGCCTGTGTTGGCTGATCATGAGGAGAGCTCCACGCCGGGATGTCCTTGGCGGTCACCGCGAGTAGCGGTTCCCGGACTCGGCCCTCGGGATGGGGGCCAACAGGGGGATTACTTCGACGGCTGGACCTCACCACCGATCCCCGTCTCGTTGCCGTCGGGGTCGCGAAACACCCACTTGCAGACGTTGCCGTGGTGCTCCACCTCCACCGGTTCGAGCCCTCGCTCAGCGAGCCGTGCAACTTCGGAACCGGGGTCGTCCACCCAGATCATGCTCACCGCACCGCCAGCACGTTCCGCGTCTTCGATGATGTACACATACCGGTCCTCAGCCAGCTGCCACACCGCTTCGACGTCGTTGGGGCAGAACGTTGGATCCGAGCCCAGCAGCTGCTTGTACCACTCCAGTGCGCTCTCGTAATTACGCACTGCAATCCCGGCGAAAATCCCTACAGCCACGACAGACTCCTACTCCCTCAAGATCAAATTTGGCCAGACGGCCTGGCGTGTTGGAAGTCAGACCCCAACAGCGAGCAAGACTCATCGGATTGCAGTCGTCATTACTGAACGTCACTACTGCTTATGATCACCTGGATTTGCTCAGACGCTGCCCGTGATCACGCGGTATTGCTCACGAAACCGCGGATCCTCGACTGGACCAGGGCATGTTTCCCCTTGTCAGCCCTGGTATCGGTCGTCGATCAGGTCGCGGTCAAGGGGCTGTGTGATATAGGACCCGCCGCCGCATGGCGCGCACCTGGTGCAGTGCGGTGGCGCGCCCTGTGATGCGCGGTGCGGTGGTGCGCGCGGTGCGGTGCATCGTCTGGCGGTGGTGCGCACCGGCCGGTGCGGGGTGTGCGCATCGAGGGCCTGCCTCACGCCGACCGCCTCCAGCTGGCGCGGGATGTCGGCGACGTCCTCGTGGTCGTCGGTGAGGATCTGCGCGGTGAAGTCGATGACGGCGCGGGCGATGTCCTCCGCCGCGTCCGGTCCGGCCTGCGCCCAGGTCCGCAGGGAGGTCACCAGGACGCGTCCGAGGGCCTCCAGGGCGAAGGTGTCCTCACACGGCTCGCCCGTGTCCGGGCCGGGCAGCGCGGTGACCGGACGACGATCCGCGTCGAGCGAAGCGTGGTGCCTTGGGTACAACCCCGTGTCCCCCTCCGCCGGCTCGATCTCGTGCTTCACCTGGAACGCCCGGATCGCCTCACAGTCCGTGACCGACTGACGCCCGTCCACCAGACCCAGATGCGCCTCCACCTCCCGCTGATACGGACCCGTGGACGTGGCGCACTCACCCACCCGACCGCCGCTGCCGTACACCTCCGGGAGTCCCGAAGCCCGCACCGCGGCCATCGGGCTAACCACCCTGCGGGCCGCCTTCCCGAACTGTTGACCCGGCTCGTGCCATCTGGGTGCCCACGACGCCGCGATGGCACGGGACCGCATCCGCGCCGGGACGATGGGGGCGGAGGACGTCCTGCACGACCTCGGGGCGATCGGGATCACCTCGTCCGACGCCCAGGGCATGGGCCGGGCGGGCGAGACCGTACGCCGTACCTTCGCCATGGCCGGGAAGATGAAGGCCGAGCTGGGCCCCCTGGACGGCGACGGGCCCCACGACGACAACGGACGTGTCCTGCGCTATCTCGCCAAGCTGACGATCAACCCCGCCGTCGCCCACGGCCTCGCGCACGAGATCGGCTCCCTGGAGGTCGGCAAGCTGGCCGACATCGTGCTGTGGCAGCCGCGGTTCTTCGGCGCGAAGCCCCAGCTCGTACTGAAGTCGGGCTTCCCGGCCTACGGAGTGACGGGCGACCCCAACGCGGCCACGGACACCTGTGAACCGCTCGTCCTGGGGCCGCAGTTCGGGGCGTACGGCGCCACACCCGCCGATCTCTCGGTGGCCTTCGTCGCCCGCGCCGCCGTGGACCTGGGCGCGGACCTCATGCCGACGCGCCGCCGCCGGGTCGCCGTCCGCGGCACCCGCGGGATCGGGCCGGCCGACCTCCGCCTCAACTCCCGGATCGGCGATGTGGGTGTGGACGGCCGGACCGGACTGGTCACCCTCGACGGAGATCCGATCCGCTCCGGACCGGCGGAGTCGATCTCCCTCAACCGGCTCTACTTCCTCTGAACCCAGCGGTCCGCCCTCCGTTTACGGGCACCGGAGGTCTTCCGGCGCGATCACCGCACAGCCACACCGTCTCGACCGTGGTCGTCGTCCAGGACGTGCGCGGGGTGCCCGAGGAGCACCAGGCCATCATCGACGACGCCATGAACGACCGCATGAGCGCCGCGCTGCACAAGGTGTGGGGCGATCCGGGCCCGGTGCCCGTACAGCGTGGCTCGGTGGCCCTGATGGTTCCGCGCCGCTGTCGCCCGGGTCGGCGTCTGACCGGTGCCGGGGAAGGGGGCAAGTGCCGGTATGGCAGGTGAGCGGGTCCGGTAGCCGGTCGTCGTGGGCCGGGCCTGCAGACAGCGACTCTTGGTTCTCGCGGGGGTGGGGAAGGCCGGTGTTCGCCGGCCGGGCTGTACCGGGCAGGCGGCGGTGGTCGTTTCGGGGCGCGGGTACGGCGGCGAGGTGGCCCGGCTATTGCGGATGGCGGTCTGGCGGGCCCCGGCCGTTTGCTGGGGCCCTTCTCTTTCCCTGTGGCGGGGTTGAGGGTCGGTCAGCTCTTGCCGTTCTTGTCCTTGCCGGGTTCGCCGCGTTTGTTGGCGATGTCGACGTGGATGGGCTGGTCGGCGTTGTCGGGGGTGATGGTGTAGGGGCCGGTGACGGGGTTGTCGGGGAGGACGAACCCTTCGGGGACGTCGGTCTCCTGGAGGTAGTACGTTCCGGGGCCGAGCGGTTCGAAGAGGCAGACGCCGGTGTGGTCGGTGGAGCAGGCGGGGCCGGTGGTCGTGTCGGCGGGGGTGCTGTTGGACGCCGTGGTCTGGAGGCCGGGGACGCCGTTGGTCTCCTGCCAGAGCTGGAAGACGGCCCCGGCGAGCTTCCTGCCGTTCTTCTTGTCGGTCTTGTGGACCTTGATGCTGCCCTTGATGAGGGTGTTCTGGGCGGTGCTGGTGGCCCCGGCGGGAAGGTCGGCGTTCGTCGGGGTGATGGGGAACACCGGGTCGGCGGGCAGCTGGTATCCGTCGGGCGGGGCGGTCTCGACAAAGTAGTGGGTGCGGCCCGTCAGGCTGACGGAGGAGCAGCGGCCGTTCTCGGTGGTGGTGCAGCTGAAGCCGGTGACGAAGGTGTCCGGGGTCGGTCCGGTCATCTGGAGGCCGGGGATGTTGTTTGTCTCGATCCACAGCTCGAAGACGGCGCCCGCGAGGGTGGCTCCCGTTTCCGCGTCCGTCTTGATGATCGTGATCGGAACCACGTCGGGCTTGGGGGGAGGGGCCTGGAGGTTGGGGGCGGTGACCTGGACGCCGGTGGAGGCGTTGGCGGGGGTGAGGGTGAGCGGGCCGAAGACCGGACTGCCGATCACGTCGTAGCCGGGTGGCGGGGTGAGCTCCAGCCAGTAGTACGTGCCCACCGGCACCGTCCGCGAGCAGATCCCGCTGGTCGGCGTGGTGCAGTTCGCGCCGACCACGGTGTCGGGGGTGACGCCTCCGGTCTGCAGCCCGGGGACGCCGTTGGTCTCGCGCCACAGCTGGAACACGGCTGCGGCCAGCGGGGCGCCTGTGATGCTGTCGGTCTTGAGGACGCTGACCGCACCCGTGACCGGGGGAGGCTTCGGGCCGGAGTCCCCGGAAGGCTTCTGAACGGCGGCGGCGGGCGCGGCGACCGCGAGGGACACCGCGCTCACGCATACGGCTACGGCCAGGGATCTCAGCAGTCTGCCCCTGCGTCTGCCACGGTTGCGGCGGGCCGGGCGGACCGGTGCCGACGCACACTCTCGGGCGGCACTGCCGCCGATGTGGATGGTCATACCCGCATCACAACCGGCCACCACCGCCGGTGCGCGCCCGCTCACCGATCCCACGGACTTGTTCACCCGGCCACCGCACCCACCGTCGGCCGAACGGCTGCGGAGCGTCGGCTGCGCTGGATCCTGGACCCGTCAGGGGATGCTTCTGCCGTCGCCGGCGGGCCCGCGGGCGGCTGTGAGTGACAGAGGCCGCAGAGACGAGCGCCCTGCGCCGACGACTGGCAGCTTCAGATCTCCGCACATGTCGAATGATCTGCCGACCATTTCACGAGACAGGTGATGCCGGCAGCGTTGTTGGTGGAGGTGGAGGTGGAGGTGGAGGTGGAGGCGGTGCAGAGCGCGGGCCAGTACGAGCGGAAGGGGAAGTGCGCAGGTGACAGTCGCGGGGCCGGGCGGGGCCTTTCCGGCGGTCCGCACTCGGTCTGCGCTGTCGTTGTGGCTGCGCCGGGTGCTGGGTGCGGGCACGCTGGAGGGGTGAAGAGTGCGCCGATCGTCGTACACCGCCCGTCGCCGTCGGGCGGGCGGCGGGTGACCGTCAGCCGCGATGGCCGGGACGCGGACCTGGGCCTGGCGTTCTCCGACCACGATGTGATCGTGTTCCTGGAGGCTGCGGGTGTGGTGGATCCGGAGACCGTGCTGGACGATCCGGGCTGGGTGGAATGGCGCGGTGCCCCCGCCCATCGCTTCGCCCCTCCCGCCTGACCACGCGGCGCCCGGGACAGCCGGGGCCGTTCGGCCGGGTGGTGATGGCGAAGCGTCCGGCGTGTGGGCGGGATGCGCCGGGCAGCGAGGTGGGTGGTGGCCGTGGACGTCGATGCCGTGATCGGGGAGCTGTACGGGCTGCCGCCTGGTGAGTTCACCGCGGCCCGGAACGGATACGCGGCAGAGGCCCGGCGAGCGGGTGACCGGGAGACGGCGCAGCGGATCGCGGGGCTGCGGCGGCCGGCGCTGGCGGCGTGGGCGTCGGATCTCCTGGTCCGCCGCCGCAGGGACGACGCCATCCGGTTCTTGCGGCTGGGCGAGGCCCTGAGGGAGGCGCACCGCACGCGGCTCGGCTCGGCTCGGGGGAGTTGAGCGGTCAACAGCACTGCGGGGTCGGCGCTCTCGCCCGCAAGGCCCGAGCCTTGGCGGGCCGGTCCGCCGGCAGGGCGGTGGACCGTGGGCGAGGAACAGGTGTGGCTGTGCTGTCGTACCCGGCCGCTACGGTGCTGCCATGGCTGCACCCTCCCAGGGCCAGAAAGGGCTGGTCACTGTCCACGTTGCTGTTCCCAACCCTGAGATGCCGGAGCCCGAACCGCGGGCTGGCCCCTACGCGCGAGAGCGGTACGTGGCGTCGGCCAAGTACGCAGACATCTCCTGGAGCGAGTCGGGGGCCGAGCCGCGCTGGCTCGGCATGGACACCAGTACCTGCGCCGCAGCCATCAACCCGAGCCATTTCCACCGGCATGGCGCGGACGAGTTCGAACGGTTCCTGGCCGGGGCAGCCGCACGCGCCGAGCCCGCGCTGATCATTGTCACGATGGGCAACGCGGACGATGACGGCGTCCGGTCGGTCCTGAGTCACTACGACGCCGGTGTGGACTTCCGCGACTTCACCGGCTCGATCGCCGGGAAGCGACGGCCCGCAGGGACGGATATATCTCTGGCACCCGATCTGGACGCGGCCGACCGGGACCTGGGCCTGAGACTGCGAAACCGTCCGACCGACGCCCCGTGGTGGGCTATGACTCCGCGGCCGACGGTTCTGGAGGGCCCCCGGGGGACTGCTGTCCACGAGCCTGAAGGGGAGCTGGTGCCGATCCTGGTGGACAGCCTGGGCGAGCCGGTCGTCGCCCGCTGGATGCCCAGCGACGGCCAGCAGATCTGGTACGTGATCCCCGACGGGGTCGACTGGAACACCGTGGTCGACTGGATCGTCCAGCGCGCCCTGCCCAAGCACGTCCCGGCCGCGCTGCGCCGCGTCCGCTCCCGCCACGTTGTAGCGGCGCTGGGAGGTGTCCTTGGGGACGATGGTGGGGTAGCTGACGGCCAGGATCTTCGCGTGCGGGGCGCGCTCGTCGAGCACGGTGAGCATCCGGTCGTATTCCTGGCTCACCTAGTTCAGCCGGGTCGGGATGCCAGCGGCCAGGGCGCGTCCTTGCACGGGGTGCCCACGCCGCCGCTTCCCTGGCCGAGCTCCGGGCACTTGAGGAGGATGTCGGCGAAGCCGAGGGTATTACCGCACGCCCACGCCGACGGTGATCACGTCGGTGCCGGGGCCCACCGCCTCGGACTGAGGCGGCACCGCGGGGAAGGGGTAGTCCGGGTCCTCGACGAGGGGCGGCAGGTGACGGCCGATCGGCACCATAAAGGGAACGGTACGCCTCCTTCTTCGCGTGTTCGGCGAGCGCCCGGTAGATGCTCGCGACGGAGGGGTTCTGTCCCTTGCGTTTGCCGGTGGGGATGATCAGGTTGGGCTGGATCTGCTCGACGGACTCGCCGCCCGCGAGGCGCCGGAGCACGGTGTGGAGCATGTCCTCGGTGATGATCGGTGGCCGGCCGCCGTGCTTGCCCTTGCGGGCCGCGGTGTCGAGCCCTTCGAGCGTCGACTCGCGGATGTTCTCCCGCTCGGTCTCCGCCATTGCGGCGAAGAACGCGAACAGCAGCTCCCCCGGTCCGGTGGGGTCGTAGATGCCGGGCAGGGGCCCGGCGAGCATCTCCAGGATGCGCCGTGGGCGGTGAGTTCGGCGGCGTCGCGGCCGAGCCGCTTCATCTCGTACACGGTGGAGATGACGCGGCAGTGCGAGGCGTGCGCCTTGACCTCCCGCGCAGTCCGCAGGGCCTCCTCGAACTTCGGGCGGACGCGGACGCGGGTGCTGATCTTCTCGGAGAACACCTTGTCGCGCGGAATGCCGTGCCCCGCGAGCGCGTCGAGCTGGGAGTCGAGTTCCTGTCCGAGGGTCGAGCAGCGTGCGTAGCCGATGCGGAGGTCCGCGCTCGGCAGATCCGGGTCGACGGGTGCCGGGGGCGGGGTGCCCGGCCGCCACGGTCGGCCCGGTCCGCGGTCGGCCCCGCAGCGCTTTCTTGAGCCGGGGCACCTTCGTGAACCGGCGGGTGTGGTAGGCGGAGGCGACCGCGCCGCCGCGCGAGCGGCACGGCGAGCCGGGCTGGGCGTCGCACTTCGGACAGGCGTGCTGTTCGACGTCGTCCGCGTCCAACCGTACGGTCGGGGAAGGCTGCTGATGGTCCGTCATGGGCGCGGATTTTCGCACAATGCAAGTCTCAGAAGGGGCCCTGCCCCGTTTCTGAGTGAGAACGGGTTCTGCGAGCGAATCCGGGACCGGCGGGGGTCCGGCGGTCCGTGATTGATCTTGCGCGCGCAAAGGAGCGCTTGTGAGAATTACCATGCGTAACGATCGTCACCCAGAGCTACACATTACTTCGCCGCGGGGAAGCGAGCGTCACTAGGTCCCCGCGTCGAGGGCGCCGCGCACGGCGTTGCGGATGTCGGATGTCGGATGTCGGATGTCGGATGTCAAGGATCCCCGCGTCAGGCTGACTGGCGTGCCAGAAGCCCATGATCACCGGCGTGGCGATAACCGTCGTCCCACTGTGCCCCAAAGTCGATCTCACGTTCTGCGGGCTGCGGGCGTCTACGGGGTGAGAGAGGGGAGACGCGGATGAACATTCGACACGTCGTGATCGAGACGTATCTTGGGCCGATCACGATCGCCGCCAAGGACGAGACGATCACCGGCCTGTACTTCAGGCACCATGTCCGCCGGCCCCTGCGGGAGACGTTCGGACCCGAGATCAGCGACGCGACGGACTCGTTGCTGAACGAAGCGGTCCGCCAGCTGTGCGATTACCTGGCGGGACGGCGCCGGCAGTTCGATCTTCCGCTCAAGGCCGACGGCGACTCGTTCCAGCATGCCGTCTGGGACATCGTGAAGAGCATCCAGTGCGGTGACACGACCACCTACGGACGGATCGCCGAGCAGGTTGGAGACCGCGCTCTCGCGCAGCAGGTCGGGCAGGCCGTGGGCGCGAACCCGCTGTGCATCCTCGTCCCGTGCCATCGCGTCGTCGGTTCCAACGGTGCCCTGACCGGGTACGCCGGCGGGCTGAAGCGCAAGCAGACGCTGCTGGAGCTTGAGGAGCTGCCCGCAGGCGACGTCGGACGGTTGTTCTGATCGGGATTCTCACGTTTGCCGCCGCACGTACGTCTTCAATGGGATGGACATGAAACAACCGTTCGAGAGCGTGGTCACGCAGCACGGCGCGACCGTGCTGCGCGTCTGCCGGGTCGTCCTCGGCCCGCACGACGCGGACGACGCATGGTCGGAGACCTTCTTCGCCGCCATGCGCGCCTATCCCGATCTGCCGGAGACGGCGAACGTGGAGGCGTGGCTGGTGACGATCGCGCACCGCAAGGCGATCGACGTGCTGCGGACCGCGAAGAGGAATCCCCTGCTGGTCGACGAGGTACCGGAAGTACCGGCAGGGCGGGGTATTCCGGATGCCGAGGCCGCCGGTCTGTGGGCCGCGGTGAAGGAACTCCCCAGCAAGCAGCGCCAGGCTGTCGCCTACCGGTATGTGGCGGGGCTGGCGTACGCCGAGATCGCGGAGATCCTCGGCGGCACCGTCGAGGCGGCCCGAAGAGCCGTCGCGGACGGGCTCAAGAATCTCAGGAAACATTATCCGGGCGCGATCACGAAAGGAGCATCGCCGTGAGCGACATGCGCAACGATGACGACATGGCCGTCCTGCTGTCGACACCCGTGGACGCGGACACTCTCCGTCGCCTCCACCGCCGTCTGGAGCAGGCTGCGGAGCAAGCCGACCTGATCGATGTCGCTTACACGACCATCGACTCGCCCGTCGGCAAGCTGCTGCTCGCCGCCACCCCGAAGGGGCTGGTCCGTGTGGCGTACGCCGGCGAGGACCACGACCGGGTTCTGGAAGCCCTCGGCCGGAAGCTCAGCCCGCGGATCCTGCGCGCCCCGAAGCGGCTGGAGGAGGCGGCTCGCGAGATCGACGAGTACTTCGCCAGGCGCCGCCGGGTCTTCGACGTGACGCTGGACCTGTCCCTGTCGCGCGGGTTCCGGCGCCTCGTGCAGACGCATCTGCCCGAGATCGGGTACGGCCAGACCCGCAGCTACCGCGACATGGCCGAGCTCGTCGGCAACCCCAAGGCCGTCCGGGCGGTGGGCACCGCCTGTGCGACCAACCCGCTGCCGATCGTCGTTCCGTGCCACCGCGTGCTGCGCACCGACGGCACCCTCGGCGGCTACATCGGCGGACTTGAGGCCAAGACCACGCTGCTGGACCTGGAGGCCGCGGCTTGAGCACCACGAAGGCGACCGGGCAGAAGACGGACCGGTGGCACAAGCGTGTCGAGTCCGGCGACTGGGAGGCGATCACCGCGGAGGTCAACGAGTACGGCGGCGCGCTGCTGCCTCAGCTGCTGACGCCCGAGGAGACCGCGGAGATCAGGGAGCTGTACGAGCAGGAGGGCCTGTTCCGCAGCACCGTCGACATGTGTTGGCACCGCTTCGGTGAGGGCCAGTACCGGTACTTCAACGCGCCGTACCCGGAGCCGGTCGAACGGCTCAAGCAGGCGCTGTACCCGAGGCTGCTGCCCATCGCCCGCGACTGGTGGACCAGACTCGGCAGGCCCGCGCCGTGGCCGGACTCGCTCGATGAGTGGCTGCGGATGTGCCACGACGCCGGCCAGACGAAGTCCACGGCGATCCTGCTCCGCTACGCAGAGAAGGACTGGAACGCTCTGCACCGCGACCTGTACGGCGACCTCGTGTTCCCGCTGCAGGTCGTGATCAACCTCAACGAGCCCGGTGTGGATCACACGGGCGGCGAGTTCCTGCTCCTGGAACAGCGCCCGCGCGCCCAGTCCCGGGGCACGTCCACGCTGCTGCCGCACGGCCACGGATACCTGTTCACCACCCGCGACCGGCCCGTCAAGTCCGCCCTCGGATGGTCCGCCGCGCCGGTTC
Source organism: Streptomyces sp. NPDC004609 (assembly GCF_042873655.1). NCBI lineage: Bacteria > Bacillati > Actinomycetota > Actinomycetes > Kitasatosporales > Streptomycetaceae > Streptomyces > Streptomyces sp. NPDC004609. The sequence goes on from NZ_JBIALS010000056.1 coordinate 27,561, forward strand.
GCCACGGCGTGTCCGCCATCCGGTCCGGCGAACGCCACACCCTTGCCCTCGTCTTCCACGACGCCGCGTGAACGACGCGATGAACGCCTACACCCTTCTCGGGTCCGACGGCCGGTCCTACCGGTCGTCGGTCAAGGGAGAGTGGGGCGGCCACCGTGGCTCGAAGATCTACGGACGACTCGACTGCCCTGCCGCAGCACGCGCCATCGCCTGCGGCGGCTACGTGAGGCACCGGGTCTTCTTCGCCGACGAGGCCACCGCCCTCGCCGCCGGGTTCCGCCCCTGCAGCGCCTGCTGCAAGGACCGCTACCAGCGGTGGAAGACCGCCCGAGAGAACGGCCGACAATGGACCCCCTGACCAGCCCCCTGCTGAAGAGGCCGGCGATCTACGACGCAGACCTGACGGCCACGGACGCCGAGGTCGCGGCCATCGTCCAGCTCGCTCGCGACCGCCGGGCCCACACCATCGTGATCGGCTCCGGTCGCACCCCGCACGCGCTGGAGACCTCACGCCTGATCGAATCGGCCTGGGATCGCGTGGGAGGCGGAACCCTCGGCACGATCACCTGGCCCGAGACCGGGGCCTCCTGGCTGCGCCACGCGTCACGGTTCGCCGCCGCCAACCCCGACCTGTGGGTGATGACCGGGCCGGCGACCGGCTGGGCGCAGATGACCCGGCGGCTGCTGTGGTCGACCCCGTGGCGCCCCGAACGCACCCTGGCGACCGCCGCGATCGGCGATCCGCGCACGCTCGCGCTCGTCGGCCTGATCAATCTGGACGGCCTGGCCGGCGCGACCGCCCACGGCCCCACCTGGCTCGTCGAGGACGACAACTTCCAGCACCCCACCCGCACGCAGGAGGGGCCATGACCGTGCTGTTCACTCCGCAACTCCCCGAGCGCGACGCGCAGGAGATCACCCCGGGCGCCACCCACGTCCCGAACTGGCTGACCCTGGAACAGCAGGAGTGGATCGCACACCGGTTCCACGAGTGGGCACAAGGCCCCATCCCCTTGCGCGCCGCAACGGTCCGCGGACACCAGATGTCCGTGCGCACCGTATGCCTGGGCTGGCACTGGCAGCCGTACCAGTACACGCGGGCGGCCACCGACGTGAAGGGCGCCCGTGTCCTTCCCTTCCCCGACTGGATGATCCGACTGGGCCGCCATGCCCTTCAGGCCACCGGCCACGACACGGCCACGATCGGCTCGTACACGCCCGACACCGCGCTCGTGAACTACTACGACACCAACGCCCGCCTGGGAATGCACCAGGACAAGGACGAGGAATCCCGCGCCCCGGTCGTGTCGCTGTCCATCGGCGACACCTGCACATTCCGCTTCGGCAACACCGAAAGCCGCGGAAAACCCTATACGGACCTGCTGCCGGCCTCCGGCGACCTCTTCGTCTTCGGCGGACCCGCCCGCCTCGCCCACCATGGTGTCACCAAAGTGCATCAGGACACCGCCCCCGAGGGATGCGGCATCAGCCGCGGCCGGATCAACATCACGATGCGCACGACAGGGCTCGACGGGTGATCGCATGACACAGGAAGCCAGCACCACCACCGCCGACCCCGGCGTCGTCGTCGGAGCGGACGGACTCGCCCGTCCCGCGTGGGCGGCCGTCGACCCCCTGCTGCGCGACTACTATGACTCCGAATGGGGCATGCCGGTCACCGACGAGCGCGGCGTCTACGAGCGCGTCAGTCTCGAAGGGTTCCAGGCGGGTCTGTCCTGGGCGACGATCCTGCGCAAACGACCCGCGTTCCGGGCGGCGTTCGACGACTTCGATCCGGACGTGATCGCCGCGTACACCGAGACCGACGTCGAACGGCTGATGGCCGACGCCGGCATCGTGCGCAACCGGCAGAAGATCCAGGCGACCATCGCCAACGCCCGCGCCACCATCGAACTGCGCGAAGACGTGGGCCTGGCCCGCCTGGTGTGGTCCTTCCAGCCCGGGACCACCCCCCGCCCCCGGACCTTCGCGGAGATCCCCACGAAGTCCGCCGAGTCCATCGCTCTGTCGAAGGAACTGCGACGGCGCCGCTTCGCCTTCGTCGGCCCGACCACCATGTACGCGCTCATGGAGGCGATCGGCATCGTCGACACCCACCTGCTGGACTCGCATCGGCGCGGCAGCTCCGGAATCTGGACCTCGTGACCCTGCTCCGCCTCTTCCCCCAAGGCCCCACCGACTGCGAGACCGTGCTGCGGACGCTGGCCGCCCACGCGATCCCGGGAGCCGAGGAAACGGATGTTCCGGGCCGCGTCCACACCCGGCTCCTGCACCACGCGGGAGCGCCCGTGCGTGTGACGGTGACCTTCGCCGAGGACCAGATCACCGTCGACCTGCCCGACGAGATCCCCGACCCCGCCGGCCTGGCGGCACCGATCCGCCGCTGGCTGGACCTCGACTCCGACACCGCACGGATCGCCGACGCCCTCGCCACCGACCCGCTGATCCGCCCGCTGGTCGAGCACCGGCCCGGCATCCGGCTCATCGGCTACCCCGACGAATTCGAAGCGGTCATCGCGACGGTCGTCGGCCAACAGGTCTCGCTCGCCGCGGCCCGCACCTTCATGGGCAGACTCGTCACCGCCTACGGAACCCCGGCAGCCGGGCTGAGGACCCTGCCCGCACCACGGGAGCTCGCGGCGATCCCCGATACCGAACTCCATACAGTCGTCGGCCTCACCCGCACACGAACCCGCACCCTGCGCACCGTCGCCCAGAGATGGGCGGACGGATTCACCTTCGCACACCTCACCACCGACGAAGCACGCCGAGCCCTGCTCGAACTGCCCGGCATCGGCCCCTGGACCGCGGACTACCTCACCATGCGCGCACTGCAACACCCCGACACCTTCGCCCCCGGCGACCTGGTCGCCCGCAGAGCACTCGGATCCGCCACCGAAGACCAGGCCCGGTCCATCGCCGAGCAGTGGGCGCCATGGCGCTCCTACGCGCTCATGCACCTGTGGGCGGACGCCGCCTACACGCCGCCCGGGAGGGGAGGAACGCGCGCCTGAAGCCAGATCCGGATCTCAGTAGCTGTTGTCGTTCCGATCTTGAGGGGTGGCCGTCGAACGGGAGTCTCGATCGGGTGATCGCGGCTGGCTGAGGGCATGGGAACAGGGCCTCTTGGTAGCTCGGGGTTGCGAAGCCAACCGAGACTCAAAGGCCCTGTTGCCGTCAGCGCATGATCCTGTACATCAACGCCGACACCCTGGCCGCGGACGGGCGGGCGGCCAGGGACGTCCTCGGCGCGGGAGTTCTGCGGCCAGGCACCACCGGCCGCGGCTGCTCGGCGCGCAGCCGGCCCGGTCCAGTGCGGGGCTGGTGCCGTCCGGTCGGGTTCGCGCGCGGGTGACCGGGAACCGGAGGTGCCGCGGATGACCTCCGCCCGGGTGCCCGGGCCCCTGCCCGACGAGGACGGCCCCTTCTCCCCGGTGTTGAGCACCTGCGAGGCACGGTCGAGGCCGGCATCGACCGGAACGGTGGAGGAGTGGCCCTCTCCCGGCCTTTTCGGGCCGTTGCCTTCGGATGAGGAAAAGTGATCGTGAATCACCGGGATGCGCGGACGAGTTCGACTGGAGAGGGGCGGATGCCCGGGGTTCCTTCCTCTCACGCACGTCCGGATTTCGACATCACGGAGTATTCGCGGATCTTCGTTGACCGGGGATGGCGCGATAATCGGGACAGCACGAGACCGGTCGGTGCAGACTGTCCGTGGCGCCTGGGGCAGCCGCCGGACGGGCCCGCAACGGGTCGCCGACCACGTATCTCGCCGTCCTGGTCCACCAGTCAGCACCACCCCTATTGAAGGAGAGTCATGCCCGCACGCAGAACTGTCACCGCTGTTGCCACCGTCCTGCTGAGCCTCGGTGCCCTCGCCGCAACCACCACTCCCGCGACCGCCGCGACCAGCGGCGGTTCCGCCATCCTGAACGACTGCCGGGCCTGGACTCACGGCTCCAAGGGTTCCTCGAAGTGCACGGGCATCGGCGCTTGGGGGCACCAGGTCAAGGTGACGTGCGCAGGGAACGGCGGCACTTTCTACGTCTGGGGAGAGCCGGCCAGGAGCGGCTACACCTCGACGGCGAGCTGCCACCCGCAGGGACTGTTCCGGGCAATCTCCGCAAGTTACCATATCCTTGACAAATAGGTTGAGCGCCGTACGGGGGGATGCCGCCTGCCCCGTCCGGGCGTCCGCTGACGCGGCCCTGGTGTGATCGCGTGCGCCGCGAGACGCACACGGTCACGCCGGGGCCCGCGAGCCGCTCTGCCCGGCTCCGGTCGGCCACCCCCCGGCCCGGCCTCATCGCGCCCCCGCCCTGAGGAGGGCACAGAACCGTTTCAGATCATGTCACTCATCTTCTTCCGGCCGGTCCGGCAATCCCGCACCTCCTCCCCACACGCCCGGGATGGAGGCGGGCGAATGCCCGCGGAGGAGGATCTGCTCCAATGGCCGGTGCTGTCCCGCCTCCGTGGCGTCGCCCCAGTAACGGGCGTGTCTGCGAGGCGCCGACTTAGTACTGCAACGGTGTTTGGCGTGACTGTTTGCCAGCTCGGTCGTTGATGCAGTTATGGGTGGGGACCTTGCTGGTGTCAGGTTGTGGGCGGGTGAGCTGGACGCTCTGCATGAGCGGTTCGTGCACCGG
>NZ_JBIALS010000057.1:0-30341 GCF_042873655.1 Streptomyces sp. NPDC004609
CCTCGTACTGGACGTACTTGGGCGATTCCGACAACGCAGCGAGTGTGCGTGCTGGGCGTCGCAGGCCAGGCGGGACTTTCGATACACGCCCTAGGTGGGGAGATTCCGGACTGGCCCCGGGTGCCCGCGCGTGGTGCGAGAGGCCGCCGGGCACGCCCCCAGGGCCGGATCCCCGGGTGTTCCGGTACGTGTGCGCCGCCGGCCCCTGCCCCGCGAGGGGCGGGTGCCGGGCTGCCGGGCTGACTGTCGGCGCGCCCCTTCCAGGTGTGGCAGAGTCGGGCAGGGGGCCGCCCATGCCTGCGGCGGTTCCGTGTTCGGGGCCCTGGCCGGGGTGTTGAGGGGGACGTGCGTGGCGCGCGAACGGCCAAGCGTCTCTGCCACGGCAGGCAGCCCGGGCCCAAACGGGACCCTGGCTGCCGCAGGACGGGCCCGCTTTGCCGGAGTGGCGTGCCCGGAACCCCGGGATCAGTTGTCAGTGGCCATGGCTGTTTCATCGCCGAAGTCATCGTTCAGGACTATGTATGCGAACCGGCCCGGGTCCTCGGCCGCGCCGGTTCGCCGTGACGGTTCAGGCGTCCGTGGACGCCGCGAGGGACCGGGGGCGCAGATCGGTCCAGCGGGCCTCGACGAAGTTCAGGCACGCCTCTCGGGTGTTCTCGTCGAAGACGACCGTCCACCCCCCGGGCACTTCGGCGAAGGACGGCCAGAGCGAGTGCTGGCCCTCGTCGTTCACCAGGACCAGGAAACGGCCTTCGGGGTCGTCGAAGGGATTGGTGCTCATACTCGATGCCTCCTGTGGTCCGACGGGCGGTGACGGCCCGTCGGGACGGTGGATCCGGTCGTCGGCCGGGATCGGGGATAGAAGGACAAGCCACGGTTAGGTTAGCCTCACCTAATCGACATGAGCCTAGCCTTCCCCCTCCCCTCTCACAAGGAGATGTTCAGACGGCTCGTGCCGTCCCGTCACCGGCCACGGGTGCACCGCCCGCTCCGGGCGCTGCCGGCTTCCGCGCACGAGGAGGTCCCGTCGTGACGCACCCCGGGAGCGGACGCGAGGACGCGAGGATCCCTCGGCGGCGCCGTCGCCGAGCGCCTGTTGGAGCGCCCCGGCCTGTCCGGTCGGCGGTCGCGTTCGGCGTGGGGGAACACGAGACCCGTATGCTGCCCCACCGCGAGCGGGCCGAGAGCCTCGCCCGGCAGGCCGGCGCGACCGTGCGGGTTTCGCGGTCGCCGTCGGGCCACGACCGGGCGGGCCGGCGCCACGCCCTGCTCCGGGATGTCGCCCGGGCGCTCGCTCCGTAGGTCACCGGGCCACGGCCAGGCGGTAGTCCTCGTCGGTGGCGAGGAGGTGGCGATGGGTGTCCTCGGCGGTGACGACCCCGTCGTCGAGGACGAGGACACGGTCGGCGGCGTCCAGGAGGGCCGGACTGCTGGTGATCACGACGGTGGTGCGGCCCCGGCGCAGCTCCGCGATGTTGCGCGCGATGAGCTGTTCGGTGACGGCGTCGACGGCCGTCGTCGGGTTGTGCAGGACGAGCACGTCGGCGTCGGCGGCGAGGGCGCGGGCCAGGGACAGCCGCTGGCGCTGCCCCCCGGAGAGGTTCGCTCCGCGGTCGCGGACGCTGTAGTCGAGTCCGTCGCGGTGGAGGGCGACGACGTCGGTCAGCAGGGACGCCTCGACGGCCTCGGGGATCATCCGGCTGGTTCCCGACGGGTCGATGTTCGTACGGAGGGTGCCCGCGAAGATCTCCCCGTCGTACGGGTTCACCAGCATCTGCTCGCGGACCGCCTCGACCGACAGGTCCGCGATCTCCTGCCCGCCGACCCGCACCACTCCCTCGTACGCCTCGGGAGGGACGTTCACCGCCAGGACCGACGCGAGGTCGGCCGCCGCGCGCGGCTGGTGGACGGCGATCGCCGCGAACTCGCCGGCGGGTACCCGGAACTTCAGATCGCGCAGGGCCCCGTAACGAACGCAGTCGATCTCCAGGTCCCCGCCCGGGGCCGGGCGCTGCGGCCCCGGGGTCGTCACCGGCGGCGCGGCCAGCACCAGGGCCATCCGCTCGGCCGACGCGCGCGCGATCATCACGTACTTCGGCATCTCCGAGAACAGCTTGAGCGGTTCCATGATGAACTGCGCCAGCCCCACGGCCATGACGAGCTCCCCGATGGTGATCTGGCCGCTGAACGCAAGCCAGCCCGCCGTCAGGGTCACGGAGGCGGCGAGGATCGCGTTGAGGGCCAGCGCGGTGCCCGCGTACGCGCCGTTCACCCCGGCGACGGTGATCGCCTGGCGCTTCGCCTCGGTGCTGACCTTCCGATAGGACAGGAACGCCGCGTGGTTGCCGCCGAAGCCGTGCAGCGGGCGCAGGCCGGTGATCAGATCGGCGACCTTCGCGCCCGCCCGCGCCACCCGGGCCTGCTGCTCGCGGGTGCCGGCGCCGATCCGCTGGGACATCACGCTCAGGATCGACAGGATCGCGACGGTTCCCACGATCACCAGCAGACCGAGCCGGACGCTGGCCAGGCCCAGCGCGACCGCCGTGATCAGCACCGCGACCAGGGAGCTGATCAGCAGCGGCACCACCTCGATGATGTCGGCGGTCTGGTCGGCGTCCTCGGTGGCGATGGTGAGGACCTCGCCGGACTTGAGGTCGATGTCCCTGGCCACCGGCTGGAGCCCGCAGGCCGCGACCCGCACCCGCCAGCGGTGCGCCTCGGTGGTGTTCGCCTTCTGCAGGATGCGCATCCCGAACCGCCACGACAGCGACACGGTCGTGATGATCACGGCCAGCGCGGCGATCGACAGGGCGAGCGAGCCGGGGCTCCGGTCCCGCATCGTGTGCTCGACGATCAGGCCGAGCGCGATGGGGAAGGCGGTCTCACCCGCCTGGTACATGCCCATGAGGACGGTGCCCCGGATCATCGCGCCGGTGTTGCGGCGCAGCGCGGTCCGGAGGATGTCGGACTCCGGACGGGGCCGCCGCTTGTCAGGAGAGGTCATCGAGGTGACGGGCCATCGCTTTCGGGGTTCGCGGGGTGAGGAGATCACGGACGGTGACCACGGGACCGTACTCCCGGCGGAGCGGCCCGATCAGCCGCACTGCTGGCATGGAGTGCTCTCCGAGCGACACGAAAGCGCTCACCTCGTCGTGGTGGACGGTCCCCTGCCGACTTGTGCGGTTCCTGTGGGGCAAGCCCGGTCTGAGCGTTCCTGCCACGCTCAGGCCGGCCTGCACCGATGCGTCGCGGTCAGTCCTCGACGCGGGCCTTTCCGAACTGGCTGACTATCACGGGGTCGCGGTGGTCGAGGAACAGGGACGTGCCGGTGTCGAGGTCGGTGACGGCGGTCATCTCCTCTTCGGTGAGGGTGAAGTCGAAGACGTCGAGGTTCTCCGTCATGCGGTCCGGGCGGACGGACTTGGGGATGACGACGACGTCGCGCTGAATCAGCCAGCGCAGGACGATCTGGGCGACGGACTTGTCGTGCGCCTTGGCGAGGGGGGTGAGGGCCGGGTGTGTGAAGAGGTTGTTCCGGCCGACGGCGAGGGGGGCCCAGGACTCGATCTGGACGCCGTGCTCGCGCATGAACCGCTGGTCGGCGGCGCGCTGGTAGAACGGGTGGGTCTCGATCTGGTTGACGGCGGGTGGGATGTCGTGGTTGTCGATCAGGTCGATGAGCCGATCGGGGAAGAAGTTGGAGACCCCGATGGCACGGATGCGGCCCTCGCGGTGGAGTTCCTGCATGGCGCGCCATTCGCTGTAGACGTCGCCGTAGGGCTGGTGAATGAGGTAGAGGTCGAGATGGTCCAGGCCGAGCCTGCGCAGTGAGGCGTCGAACGCGCGCTTGGTGTTGTCCTCGCCGGGGTCCTGGACCCACAGCTTGGTGGTGACGAACAGTTCCTCGCGTGGAATGCCGCTGGCCTTGATGGCACGGCCGACGGCCTCCTCGTTGTGGTAGACGGCTGCGGTGTCGAGTAGTCGGTAGCCGGCGCTCAGGGCGTCGGTGACGGCTTGTTCGGTCTCCTCGGGCGGGATCTGGTAGACGCCGAAGCCGAGGATCGGCATGTCGACGCCGTTGTTGAGGGTGACGTACCGCATGGGGCATTCCTTTCGTGCGTAGGCGCGGGGCGGGGATGGAGGGCGGTCGGCGTGCGCGGCGGACGGGTTCCGGGCGCTCGTGCGGGAAGTAGATGTCGATTCGGTCGGTGCCGAGGCGGCACAGGGACCTCTCGCAGTCGTGCTCGACGGCGTACGCCGAGTGGCCCCGGTCGTTGACGGCCACCGCGGCACGGCACCGACGCGCGCACCTCAGCGGTTGTCGCTTTCCGGCGCCGAACCCGGCAGACGGCGCCAGAACGCGGCGATCATCCCGGTGTCGATGTCCGGGATCACCACACCGAGCCGCTCCAGGATCTGCAGGGTCCGCCGGTTGTCGTAGGTGTCGGCCGCCCGCCCGGCTCCCGCGTCGGTGGACCGGGCGGATTCCTCGAATGCGTCCAGGTAGGGCAGGAACGGCAGGTCCTGGCCCACGTCGCTCATGTGCCTGAGCCTGCGCAGCCATTCCCCGAGCGGCACCGGCGTCGTGCGCGTTCCGTACATCGCGTCGAAGACTGTCAGAAACGCCTTCGCGCTCGTCTCCCGGACATGGTGAAGATGGTGCACGACGGCGGTATGGGCGGGATCGCGGTCGAGGATGAGGGCGACCAGGGCGCGAGCCGCGACGTCCGCGGGGACGAGGTCGGCGTGCGCCACGGCGTCCTCCGGATAGCAGCCCAGCGCGGCGCAGGTGGTCAGCAGGCGACAGTAGAAGTCGGCCTGGCTGACGGCTCCCTGCCGCGACTCCGCCCACACTCGCCCGAGCCGGTACACGCGTGCGTCGGCACCCTGGGCGACGGCATGCCGAACCATTCGGTCGGCCACCCACTTGCTGGCCGTGTAGCCGTCCGCCAACGGATGCCGCTCGCCCGAGGTGTCGGAGTCCTCGGTGATCAGTCGGGGGGTCGAACCGCCGCGGAAGAGCCCCAGTGTGGAGATGTGGTGGAAGCGCTTGGGGCGGCCTTCGGCCGCGAGCCGCAACAGTTCCCGGGTCCCCTCGACGTTCGCCGGCTTCAGGCGCTCGTACGACGAGACGTGGTGAACGTACGCACCCGCGTGCACGATGGTGTCCACCTCGTCCGCCAACTGCCGCCACTGGCCGGGCCCGACGCCGAGGCCCGGTTCCGCCAGGTCGCCGCGCACGACGCGGACGCGTGGGTCGTCCGCTGCCGCGCCGAGGCCGTAGGAGCCCGTGACGGCGTTCAGGCGCGTGCGCACCGCCTCCGTCGAATCCCCACGCACCAGGCAGAGCACCTCCGTACCGGTCGGCTCGGTCCGTGTCAGCAGTTCTCGCAGCAGGAAAGCGCCGACGAACCCGGTGGCTCCGGTGAGCAGGATCCGGCGCGGATCCGCGCCCGCCCGGGCGGGTCCCGCCGCCGGGAAGCGCATCCCCGCGGCGAGCCGCGCCTCGTCGTCGCTCACCACGGGCACGGCACTCGCCGCGCGCCCCGCCTGGTTGCCCTCGATGAGCTCGGCCAGTTCCCCCGGTGTGGGCGCCGCGAGGAACTCCCGCACCCACAGGCGTACCCCGAGTTCGGCCCGCACCCTGGCCAGCAGCCGGATCACGAGCAGCGAATGCCCGCCCAGAGCGAGGAAGTCGTCGTCGACTCCGACCCGTGCCACCCCGAGGACCTCGGCGAACAGAGCACACAGCACCTTCTCGTGCCCGGTCTCCGGCTCACGACCGGAGACCTGTGCGGCGACGTCCGGCACCGGCAGAGCCCGCTGATCCAGCTTCCCGTTCGACGTCAGCGGCAACACGTCCAAGACCGCGAACGCGGAGGGAACCATGTATTCCGGCAGGCGCCGGCGCAGGAACTCCCGGACGGCGGCTGTCAGCTCCCGCTCGGCTTCCGGTGTGGTCGCGTCTGCGGCCGGGACGAGGTAGGCGGTCAGACGTGTGTCGCCTGGGCGGTCTTCGCGGGCGATGACCGCAGCCTGGGCCACCCGCGGGTGGGCGGCCAGGGTTGCTTCGATTTCGCCGAGTTCGACCCGGTGCCCCCGGATCTTGACCTGCTGGTCGGTGCGGCCCAGGTACATCAGGTTCCCGTCGGGCCGCCGGACCACCAGGTCGCCGGTGCGGTACATGCGCTCGCCGGGTTCGCCGAACGGGCGGGCGACGAAGCGGTGCGAGGTTTGGGCGGGCTGCCCGAGATAGCCGCGCGCGATGCCGGTGCCCGACACGTACAGCTCACCGGGGACTCCGTCCGGAACGGGCCGCAGCCACGGGTCCAGCACGTACACGTCGGTGTTGTCGATCGCCACACCCACCACCGGGTCCTGGCACTCGAAGGTGCCGACGCCGAGGGTGTTGATGGTGTACTCGGTGGGCCCGTACAGGTTGTAGCCCGCCGTCCCCTCGGTCTCGGCGAGCCGGTGCCACAGCGCCGGGGTGACGGCCTCGCCGCCCAGCAGAACCAGCGCAGGCCGCCGTGCCGGGTCGTCGAGCAGCCCCTCGGCCACCAGCTGCTGCGCATAGGTCGGGGTCACGTTGACGACGTCGATGCCGTGATCGAGGCAGTACTCGACCAGCCGGGGCGCGTCGCGGCGCAGTTCCTCGTCGCAGATGTGGACCTCGTGGCCGTCGGCGAGCCACAGCAGCTCCTCCCACGACATGTCGAACGCGAACGACACGGTGTGTGCGATCCGGAAGACCCGGTTGCCGTGGTCGGCCAACACCGGCTCGAAGATGCGGCGCTGATGGTTGCTCAGCATGTTGGTGAGCCCGGCGTACTCGGTCACCACGCCCTTGGGCTTCCCGGTCGATCCGGAGGTGTAGATCGTGTACGCGGGGTGCCGCAGGCGGTTCGGGTCGTCCGGCGCGAACGTCGGATACGGCTCGGCCTCGGGCAGGGGCCGGTCCAGCTCGATCAGATCGCCGGTCAGCCTGGGCGCCACGGCGCTCACGGTGAGGATCACCTCCGGGCGGGCGTCCTCGACGATGGCGGCGATCCGGTCGTCCGGGTGGTCCAGCTCCAGCGGCACGTACGCGGCACCGACGCGCAGTACGGCGAACAGCGCCGTGATCGAGTCGAGGGAGCGCGGGATCGCCAGACCCACGGTCGTCTCCGGGCCGATGCCGCGCCGGGCGAGCACACCCGCCACCGCACGGCTGCGGTCCCGGAGTTCGGCGAAGGTCATGGTCCGGCCGTGGGCGACGAGCGCGACCCGCTGGGGGTCGCGGTCCGCGGCCCGGTCGAACCGGTCGACGACGGTGTCCGTGCCGATGTCCGTGCGTACGCCGGGCCCGGGCTCCGGCCCCCCGCCCCGCAGCGCTCCCAGCGGCCCGGTCGACCGGGCCAGGTCTTCGAGTGTGCGCAGGTAGTCGTCGAGGAGGCGGCGGGCGCCCTCGGTGTCGCCGTCGCGATGTTCCAGCTTGACGGTGAGCCGTTCGCCGGGCGTGACGACCCAGGTGAACGGGAAGTGGGTGGAGTCGTCGGCCTTCACCGAGGTGATGCCGTGCCTGGCGTTCATCTCGGCGAAGGCGTCCATGTCGAGGAAGTTCTGGAGCACGAACAGGTTGTCGAACAGGGTGCCGTGCCCACTGGCCCGCTGGATCTCGCCGAGGCCGAGGTGCTCGTGCTCCATCGCCTCGACCCTGGCCGCCTGTACGGCCGTCAGGTACGCCCGGACGGTGTCGTAGGGCCGTGCCCGTGTCCACAGGGGCACGGTGTTGAGCAGCACGCCCACGATGCCGGACAGGCCTTCGCCCTCCCGGCCGGAGACCGTCACGCCGAACACGGCGTCGCCGCGGCCGGTGTGTGCGCCGAGCAGAAGGCCGAACGCGCCGGTCAGCACCGAGTTCAGTGTGACGCCGTGTGCCCTGGCCGCTTCCCGCACGAGTTCCGACTGTTCGGCGGAGAGCGTGTGGACGAGCGCGTGCGGCAGGTCGTCCGAAAGGGCCGGCGCCGGTCCGGCGAGCAGTGTCGGGCCCGGGAGTGCGGCCAGGTGCCGCGCCCAGAAGCGTTCCGATACGGCGGTGTCCCTGGCGTCGAGCGCCCGGGCGTAGTCCTCGAAGCCGGGTGTGGTCGGGGCGGCGTCGAGCGGCTCGCCCGCGACGACGGCCCGGTAGGCGTCGAACAGGTCCCGCAGCACGATCTCGCGGGACCAGCCGTCCCACAGCAGCAGGTGGTGGCTCAGCAGCAGGGCGTCGCGGTGGTCGGGCAGGCGCACCACGGTCATCCGGATCAGCGGCGGCTCACCCGGGTCGAACCCGGTGTTGCGGTCCCTGGTTCGCAGGGCCTCGATGTCCGCGTCCGTCGTCAGTTCTACCGTGCGGACGTCGACCCTCCGGCCCGCTGCGAGGACCTGGACCGGATTTCCGGCGTCGTCGGTGGTGAAGCCGGCGCCCACGACCGGGTGCCGGGCGATCACGTGCGCCATCGCTTCGGCCAGCGCGTCGGTGTCCAGACGCCGGTCGAAGGTGAAGTAGTTCTGCGCGACGTAGTGTCCGGCCGAGCCCGCCATCTGGGCCTGGAAGAACAGGCCCCGCTGGAGCGGGGTGACCGGTGCCGTACGCTCGGCCGTCGCCGAGGCGTCCGCGATGGATTCCAGTGCGCTGCGCCAGTGCTCGGTGATGTCGTCGGGGATGCCTTCGGCGAGGGTGAAGACCGCGTACAGGCTTCCGGAGGTCGCGTCGGTCCACGCGTTGACCTCGACGGCGTAGGGGCTGCCCTGATCGCCGCCGGTGACGTGGAGCGCCTGGGACTCGCTGCCCCGGCCGAGGTAGTTGAACAGCACCTGCGGGCGGGCGTTCAGCAGCGGAGCCGTCTGCGGGTTGAGGTATCTGAGCCCGCCGTAGGCGACGTGCCCGCGCTCGTCAGGCTGGCGTTCGGCGACCTCGCGCGCCGCCGCGACGGGGTCGGTGTGCGCCGTGAGCCGCACGGGCGCGATGGAGGTGAACCAGCCGACCGTGCGGCTGTAGTCGTGGTGTTCCAGCGCCGGGACCCGGCCGTGGCGCTCCAGGTCGATCGCGAGATCGGTGGGCGACGGCTGGATGTGTGTCAGCGCGGTTCGCAGCGCGCCGCACAGCAACTCGGTGAGACCGACGCCGAGTGCGACGGGCGCGGTGTGTGTCACACGGTCGCTCACTTCGGGTGCGAGCACGACGGTGGTCTCGCGCAGCCCCTCGGCGGCGGGCAGCGGCGAGGGCGCCAGGAGCGTGGTGACCCAGTGCCCGAGGCCGTCGGTGGCCTGGGCGGACTGCGCGGTCAGTGCTTCGGCGTACTCGGCGAAGGACGTGGTCGGCGTCCCCAACGGCGTTCCGCGCAGGGCGGCGGCCAGGTCGTCGAGCAGGATGAGCCAGGACACCGCGTCGACGGCGATGTGGTGCACGGTGACCACCAGCGTCCGGTCGTCCGCCAGCCACGAGAACGCGATGACGTCCCCGGACTCGGGATCGAGGCGTCCGGCGGCTTCGTTCGCCGCGGTCGTCGGGTCGGTCGCGTCCGTCCGGACGACGGTGACCTCGCGGGCGGGTTCGGTGCGCAGTGCCCACACCCCGTGCTCGACGCGCAGCCGCAACCGGAGGGCCGGGTGCGCGGCCACGACGGCCTTCGCGGCGCGCTCGGCGTCGGCGAACCCGGTCCCCTCGGCTGTCACCAACCTCCTGGCCTGGGCGAACCGGGCGAGCGAGCCGCCCGCCTCCCGCTGGCGCAGAATGATCGGCGTCGGCGGCAGCGGGCCGTCCTCGCGGCGGGCGTGTGCCGGGTTCGCCGCCGCGGCCTGCGGTGTGCGCGTTCCCAGGTGCTCGGCGAGCGCGCGCGGCGTCCTGAAGAGGAACACGTCCCGTGGGGCGATCGGCAGGCCGACGGCCCTGGCCCGGTTGATCACGGAGATGGCGACGATGCTGTCGCCCCCGGCCCTGAAGAAGTCGGTGTCACCGTCCACCGCCGCGGAGCCGGGCAGCGTCTCGGCGAAGATGTCGACCAGAGCCGCGAGGACGGAATCACCCACCGCGGTCACCGGGGAGCCGTCGTCCTGTGCGGCACGCTCGGCCAGGGCCTTCCGGTCCAGCTTGCCGTTGACCGTCAGGGGCAGGGCGTCGACCGTCAGCGCCCGGCCCGGGACCATGTGAACGGGCAGCTTCGCGGCCAGGAGGCCGGTGAAGTCTCCGGGCACCCGGCCCACGACGTGCGCGACCAGATGGTCGCCCGTGTCCGCCACGGTGACGGCCGCATCGACCACACCGTCGAGTTCCCTGACCGCGGACTCCACTTCACCCAGTTCGATGCGGAAGCCCTTGAGCTGCACCTGGTCGTCGGCGCGTCCGATGAACTCCAGCTCGCCGTCGAGCGTCCGGCGGGCGAGGTCGCCCGAGTGGTACATGCGGGAGCCGTCGCCCGCGAACGGGTCCGCCACGAATCTGCCCGCGGTAAGCCCCGGCCTGCCGAGATAGCCGAGTGACACCTGGTCACCGGCGACGTAGATGGCGCCCACCCGGCCCGGCGGCACCGGCCGGAGCCGGTCGTCGAGCAGATAGACGACCAGGCCGGAGATCGGACCGCCGATCGGGCTGACATCGCGGCCGGGGGCGAAGTCCTCGTCGGTCAGCACCCGGTGCGTGACGAAGACGGTGGTCTCGGTGATGCCGTACACGTGGACCAGCTCGGGCGAACCGGTGCCGTGCCGCTCGACCCAGCCGCGCAGCCGCCCGAGATCCAGCGTCTCACCACCGAAGAGGATCCGGCGCAGTGCGGTGACCGGCCCGCCGGCATGCCGGTCGGCCTCGATGAACTGGCAGAAGGCCGTCGGGGTCTGGTTGAGCACGGTCACCCCGCGCTCGCGGACCAGCCGGTGGAAGGCGACCGGGGAGCGGGTCAGCCCGTACTCCGGCACCAGCAGCTCACCGCCGTGGACCAGCGCGCCCCACAGCTCCCAGACCGCGAAGTCGAAGGAGTAGGAGTGGAACTGGACCCACACGTCGTGCGGGCCGAAGCTCATGTCGGTCTGGAAGTCGGCGAGCAGCGTCACCACGCTGGAGTGCTGGACGACGACGCCCTTGGGCCTGCCGGTCGATCCGGACGTGTAGATCACGTACGCGGGATCGTGCCCGCCGGCTTCGGACTCACCTGCCTGAGCGGGGAGTTCGTCTCCCCGCGGCAGCTCGTCTCCCTGCACGATGACGCGGGCCGGCACGCCCGCCCGGGCCAGCAGCCCGGTGAAGCGGTCCCGCTGCTCGTGGTCGACGAGAACGACCTGCGGAGCGGCGTCGGCGAGGATGTACTCCAGCCGTTCGTCCGGGTACGCGAGGTCCAGCGGCACGTACGCACCGCCGGCGCTGACGATCGCGACCAGGGCGACGACCTGTTCGAGCGAGGGCGGGAGCGCGACGGCGACCCGCAGGCCCGGCCGGACACCGGCCGCGCGCAGGGTCGCGGCCAGTTCGTTCTTGGCGTCCGCCAGTTCGCCGTAGGTCAGTGACCGGGTATCGCCGTCGAGCCGGCATTGGGTGACGGCCGCAGCGGCCGGGTCGCGGCGCGCGGCGGCGTCGAACAGTCCGCCCAGCGTCGTCGGGGTGCCGCCGGCTCCTGGGCGGACCCCCGGACCCCCGTACAGCGCGGGGCGCCGGACGCCCTCGGTCGCCAGGTCGTCGACCAGGGCGTCCGGCCGGGTGAGCAGGCCGGTGAGGGTCCGGGTGAACGAGCGCAGGATCTTACCCGCGCCCGCCTCCCGCACCAGCTCGCCGTCGTAGATCAGGTTGAAGCGCGGACGACCGCCGGGGGCGCGCTCCACCGCCAGCGTCAGCGGGTAGTGCGGGGCGCCCTCGTTCACGATGCCGGTGATGACCAGCGCGTCGTCAGGGCCCCGCAGACTCTCCACATCGGTCGCGACGTCGAACACCACCAGGGTGTCGAACAGGGGCCCGGTGCCGGCCTGGCGGCCGATCCCCGCCAGCGAGACATGCTGGTGCGGCAGCACCGCGCTCTGGTGTTCCCGCACCGAGGCGAGCAGGTCGCGCGCCGTGGTCGTACCGGTCCACCGGGCGCGCACGGGGATCGTGTTGATGAACAGACCCACCATGTCCTCGATGCCGGGCACATCCGCGTCGCGCCCGGACACCGTGGAACCGAACACCACGTCCCCGCCGTGCAGGATGCCGCCCAGCGTCACCGCCCAGGCGCTGTGCACGGCCACGCTCAGCGGCACACCGGCCGACCGGACGGCCGCGTCGATGTCGTCATCCGGCTCCACGGCGGTGTCCGCGAACCGGCCGGAAGGAATGTGCCCCTCGGCGACCAGCGAGGGCCCGGGCAGCCCGGCGAGCTGATCGCGCCATACGCGGTCGCTCTCGTCGTCGTCGCGTTCGACGAGCCGGCGTACGTAGTCGGAGAAGCCGCCGAGCGGGTACGCGGTCCCGGGCGCGTGGTATTCGGCCAGCAGCGCGCGGAGCATCGGCGGCACCGACCAGCCGTCGGCGATGATGTGGTGAACGGTCTGCACCAGGACGTTCCGGCCGGCCCCCGCGCGGATGAGCGTGTACCGCATCAGCGGGCCGGCGGCCAGGTCGAACCCGGCACGGCGGTCCCGCTCGGCGTGGTCGCGGATCTCGCCGTCGGTGATGCCGGGGCGGTCCAGTACGGTGAACGGCGCCTCCACACCGCTCTCCAGCACGGAGACCACACGGCCGTCGGCGAGGGCCGTGAAGTGCGCGGCCAGGTTCGGATACAGCGTGAGCAGGCGGGTTGCCGCCGCCGCGAGCCGGCCGGCGTCCACCGCGCCGTCCAGTGTCAGCAGCTGCTGTTCGACGTAGCTGCCCGCCGAGTCGTCGTCGTAGACCGAGTGGAAGTACAGGCCCTCCTGCAACGGGGTCAACGGCAGGATGTCCCGCAGCGCCGGGCCGTCCAGGGCGTCGACGTCGGCCTGTGTGAGCGGCACCAGGGGGAAGTCACTGGGAGAGTGGCCGCCCCCCTCCAGCGCGGCCAGTCCGGCCAAGGCCCCCCGGAAGTACTCGCCCAGCGTTGCGATGTCCTCGTCGGCGAACATCCCGTCGGGCCAGGAGACGGTGGTGACCAGCTCGTACTCGCCGGCCGGGGCGGGTTCGGCGATCGCGTTGAACTCCAGGGCGCGCGGCAGGCGCATCCTCGGATCGCGCTTCTCGCCCAACTGCCCCGTGGTGCCCGCGAGCTGCCAGTCCCCGGACGCGCCCGCGTCGAAGCGGCCCAGGTAGTTGAACAACACCTGCGGTGCGGACGCGTCGAACCCGGTGCCGGTCAGGTACCGCAGCGCACCGTAGGAGACGCCGTTGCCCGGCACCCGCGCGAGGTCCTCCTTGACCGCCTTGAGCGCGGTGGCCAGGTAGGCGGGTGCGGTGAAGTCGGCCGCCGGGCCGGGGTCCACGGTCACCGGGAACAGGGTGGTGAACCAGCCCACGGTCCGCGACAGCTCGGGCTCGAAACCGGCAGAGCCCGCCACGAGGTGCCCTTCGCGGCCGTGTCCCTCCAGTTCGATGTGCGCGAACGTCTGGTCCTGCCCGAGGTCGCGGCGCCACCTGGCGAGGGTGACGGCGAGCGCGGTCAGCAGCACGTCGTTGACGCCCGCGTGGAAGCTCGCGGGAATCCCGCCCAGCAGCGCGGCCGTGGCCTCGGGGCCGACCGAGACGGTCCGGACCCGCTCCCGCGCGACGGTGTCGGCTTCGGACAGCGCGCGCCTGCCCACCGGTTGGTCCGCGCCCGGCAGGGGACGCTGGAAGTAGGCACGGTCCGCGTCGAACGCCGCGCTCCCCAGCAACTGCGTCCAGCGCCGGAACGACGTGCCCTCCGGGGGCAACTCGACCGGCGCGCCCGAGGTGAACTGCCGCCACGCCGTGGCCAGGTCGTCCATCAGGACCCGCCAGGACACGCCGTCGATCACCACGTGGTGGACGACGACGACCAGTTGCCGTGCCCCACGGCGCCAGACGGCACGCAGCATCACGCCGCCCGCCGGGTCGAGCCCCTCGGTGGCGAGCGCGACGCACTCGTCGAGCGGCCGGTCGCTCTCCCGCCAGAGCGGGCGGTCGCTCTCCCGCCGCCCCGCGGCGGCCCGGTCCGCGTCCGGGATGTCGAAGCTCCAGCGGTCGCCGCGCACCAGCCTGGCGGAGAGCATGGGATGGTGCCCGACGAGCGCGGCGAGGATCTCGTCGAGAGCGCCGGCGGTCAGGTCCGCCGGGGCGTTCAGCACCACCGACTGCACGAAGCCGTCGATCGCGTCCGTGGTCTCGCCGAGCCACTGCACGACGGGCGATCCCACGACGGAACCGGTCGGGACATCGCCATGGTCCACAGGGGAGACGTCGTCACGGCTCGCCACCGCCGCCAGCGCCCCCACGACGCTGTGGGTGAAGATCTGGCTCGCCGTGACGTGGAGACCCTCGTCGCGCAGCGCGCTCAGCAGCGAGATCGCCAGAAGGCTGTCTCCGCCGAGCCGGAAGAAGTCCTGGTCGACACCGACCTCGTCCAGCCGCAGCACCGCCGCGACCGCCGCGCACACCACGCGCTCCTTCTCGTCGGCGGGCAGAACGAGCGAGCCCGTCCCCAGCGCGGGTTCCGGCAGCGCCCGCCGATCGACCTTGCCGTTCTCGGTGAGCGGGAAGTCCTCCATCACAACGATGTGGGCGGGCACCATGTACTCCACCATGTGCTCGACGGCCCACGCCGTGACCTCGTCCGCCCGCAGGTCCTCGCTCCCGGCGGCCGGGATCACGTACCCCACCAGGTAGGTGCCGCCCGCCGCGTTCTTCTTCGTGACGACGCAGCTGTGCCGTACCCCGGGGTGCTCCGCGAGAGAGGCCTCGACGTCCTCGATCTCCAGCCGCATACCGCGGATCTTGATCTGGTTGTCGGCCCGGCCGAGGAAGTCCAGCGACCCGTCCGGGGCGAACCGCGCGAGGTCACCGGTCCGGTACAGCCGGGACCCGTCCCCCGCGAAGGGGTTCGCCACGAACCGGGACGCCGTCAGGCCGGGCGCGCCCGCGTACCCGCGCCCCAGGAGGAACCCTCCCACGTACAACTCGCCGCCGGCCCCGACCGGGACCGGGCGCAGCTCGTCGTCCAGCACGTACAGCTGGGTGTTGGGGTTGGCCTTGCCGATCGACGTCGACAGGCGTTCCGCCGCGCCCCGGTAGACGACGTGCGAGACGCCGATCGTCGTCTCGGCCGGGCCGTAGCCGTGGTACATGGGGATGGAGAGCCGGGTGCGGAACCGCTCGTACAGCTCCGGGGTCAGCACCTCGCCGCCGCACCACACGTGCCGCAGACTGTCCAGCCGCCCGGAGTCGCCCGCGATCTCCAGCAGCACGTCCAGCATGGACGACACCAGGTACGTGAAGGTGACGCGCTGCTCGGCGATCACGCTCAGCAGGTGGTGCGGGTCGCGTTCGCCCCCGGGCCGCAGGACCACCAGCCTGCCGCCGCACACCAGCGGCAGGAAGATCTCGTTGATGGAGATGTCGAAGGACAACGGCGCCTTGAACAGCGACGCGTCGTCGTGGCCGAAGCCCAGGATCTCGTCGGACTGCCACAGCAGGCGCTCGCTGATCGCTTCGTGCCGGATCATCGCGCCCTTGGGCCGCCCGGTCGAACCGGACGTGAAGATCACGTAGGCCAGGGCGTCGCCGGGGACGGTGACCCCGGTCCCCTCGGCGGGGTAGGAAGCGAACCGCCAGTCGCCGAGGTCGACGGCCACGGCTTCCGGTTCACCCGGGTCGTGCGCGCCCGAGCCGTTGAGCTGCACCACGACCCGGGCGTCGTCGATGACGACGGCTCGGCGCGCGGCGGGCCACTGCGGATCGAGGGGCACGAACGCGCACCCCGCCTGGAGCACGCCGAGCAGCCCGATCACCATGTCGGCGGAGCGGCCGAGCGAGATACCGACGGCCTGTTCGGCGGTGAGTCCGCGTTCGATCAGATGATGGGCCAACTGGCTGGACAGCTCGGCAACCTGCCGATACGTCAGTGACCGGTGTTCATCGACGACGGCGACGGCGTCCGGCCTGGTCCGCGCCTGCTCGCGGAACATCTCCACCACGCTCGGGCGGACCCGGTCGGCCCAGGTGTCGTTCCACTCGGCCAGGGCCTCGATCCTCGCCGCCGCGCTGGACGGGCCGATGGTGCCGATGGGCCGGTCCGGGAAGTCGGCCAGGTCGTCCAGTGCGAGCTGCGCCTCGGCCGGCGCGACGCCTTCCGGGACGGCGATGCTCCGGCCGTCCGCGCCGATCTCCCAACCGCCGGGCCCGTCCCCGCCGTTGTCCACCCACGCGAGGACGTCGGCGAACAGCGTGCCGGGGGCGAGGTCGATGCCGTCGGGGCTTCGGCCCGTCGCCCAGTACGACAGTCCGATGGCGCACGCTTCGGCGATGGTCCTGTCGGAGGAGACACCGGTCCGCCGGCGTACGTCTGCCAGGCGCGCGAGAGAAAGCCGTACGAGACGAGCGCTCGGTTCCATCATCGAAGACTCAACGTCCCTTCCACGTCATGAAAGTCGGCCTCAACCAAAAGGGGGATTACCTAACTGCCTTCTCGCCAGGCCCGCCACAGTCGCGCGTACCTGCCACCCAGAGCCACCAACTCCTCGTGGGTTCCCTGCTCCACCACGCGTCCCGCGTCCAGCACGGCGATCCGGTCCGCCGCCGTCGCCTGGGTCAGCCGGTGCGCCACGAACAACGCGGTCCGGCCCGAGCACGCGGCCGATACGGCCCGCTCCAGCTCGGCGGCGCCCTCGCTCCCCGCCTCGGCGGTCGACTCGTCGAGCACCACCACCGGGGACCGGCCCAGCACCAGCCGGGCCAGGGCGATCTGGGTGACCTTGGTGACGTCCAGGCGCTCGCCGCCCTCGCCGACCATGGTGTTCAGTCCATCGGGCAGCGCGTCGACCCACCCGTCGGCGCCGACCGTGCGCAACGCCTCCGTCAGCTCGGCGTCGGTCGCTTCCGGCGCGGCCAGCCGCAGGTCGTCGGCGAGCGAACCGGAGAACACATGCGTCTCCTGGGTCAGGATGCTCACCAAGGACCGTGCTCCCGCCTCGTCCAGACCGGCGAGGTCGGTCGATCCGACGCGCACCGACCCGGTCTGCGGGGTCCCGATGCCCGCGATCAGCGCGGCCAGGGTCGTCTTGCCCGCCCCGGTCGCCCCCACCAGCGCGAGCGAACCGCCGCCCGGGATCGCGAGGTCGACATCCCACAGGACCGGCTCCTCGGTGCCGGGATAGCTGAACGTCAGCCCCTCCACCGTGACCGGGTACGGCGCGGCGTCCGCCGGCGCGACGGCCGGGTCGCCCACCAGCCGGTCCTCCGCGGCCTCCCCCAGCACCCCGACCAGCCGGGTCAGACTCGCGCCCGACTTCTGCGCCTCGTCGAAGGTGAACATGATGGAGCCCAGCGGGGTGAACAGCCGGTGGAACAGCAGCGGGGCCGCCGACACCTCGCCCAGGCTGGCGGCATCGGCCTCCAACAGGGCGTACCCCACCACGATGATCAGGACCAGCCCGATGAACTCGGCGCGGTTCTCCCTGCCGACGAACCGGCCGAAGAACCGGAACACCTCGATACCGAGTTCGCGCACCCGCCACGACTCACGGGTGACCTTCTCCCGGAACGCGTCCTCAAGGCGGTACGCCCGGACCGTGTCGATCCCGTTCAGACCACTGATCAACGCCTGCGCACGGTCGGCCTGAGCCGCCCGCTGCTCCCTGTAGAGCGGGCCGGACCGGGGCAGATACCAGCGCAGGGCCAGCCCGTACGCGGGCAGCGCGCCGGCACCCGCCAGGCCGAGCCACCAGTCCAGTCCGAACATGCCGGCCGTGGCGATGACGACCAGCACTCCCGCCGAGAACACCGTGGGGACGGCCGTCCGGATGCCCCCGGACAGCACGGCCACGTCGTCACCGACCCTGGACAGCACGTCTCCCCGGCCGACCTGCTCGATCCGCGCGCTCGGCATCCCCAGCACCGCCCGGACGGCGCCTTCCCGCAGCCGCGCGAGCAGATCGGCGCCCAGCCGCCCGATCAGGTATCCGGACACCGCGGTGGCCGCAGCGCCGAGCAGCGCGGCGGCCACCATCAATGCCCCGATCCTGACCAGGATCGAGCGCGGTTCGCCCTCGACCACCCCGTCGACCACCCGGCCGAGCAGGAGCACCGGGAGCACCTGCAGCGCCGCCCCGGCCACCGTGGTGAGCACGGTGGCGACCGTCAGCCACGGCACCTCGCGGCAGTGCGCCGCGACCCATCGGGTGGCCTCGCTTCCGGTCGCCGTGCGCAGGGTTGCCGGGGCGACCCGGGTGTCGGTGGCACTCACACCTAGCCGACCGACTTGACGAGCTCGTCGATCGCGTACGGCAGGGACAGCAGGGTGGCCTGCGACATGGCCGCGCCGACCGCCGGGCCTTCGCTGTCCAGCAGGTACGACACCTTGCCCTTCTTGACGGCGGTCAGGTTGGTGAACAGCTTGAACTTCTTCAGTGCTTCCTGGTCCGCCCGGTCGTTGATGACGAAGATGTGGTCGACGTCGATCAGATCGATGCGCTCGGGGGAGAGCACGGTGTAGAACTTGCCGTCGGCGATCTTGTCGATCTCCGTCGCGCCCTTGAAGCCGAGGCCCGTCACCAGCCGTCCGCGGACGTCGGTGGTGGTGAACGGCGCCACCGAGGTCTTGAACCAGGACAAGGGGACGGCCGTCTGGTTCGCGAACTCGGGGTGCGCCTTACGGGCCGCGTCGAGCTTGCCCTGGATGTCCCGCACCAGCCTGGTGCCCTCGTCGGCCTTGCCGAGCGCCTTGGCGATATGGAGCGCGTTGTCCTGCCACTGCGCGCTGAACGGCTCCTTCTCGGCCTTGGTGCGGCCCACCGTCGGGGCGATCCTGGAGAGCCGGTCGAAGGCGGCCCGTTCGATCTCGGAGTACACCGCGATGATCAGATCGGGCCGCAGGGCGGCTATCTTCTCGTAGTTCGGGCCGGAGTCCCCGTTGCTCATGACGACCTCGGGGCGGCTGTCGCCCCACTTGTCCTTCACCCAGGGCCACTGGGTGTTGATGTCGGGGGTCTTGCCCGGCGGGTTCGGGTACTGGTCGACCATGCCGACCGGCTTGATGCCGAGCGCCAGGATGGCCTGGTCGTCGGTGTAGCCGACGGAGACGACCCGCTGGGGGGCCTTGGTGATCTGCGTGGATCCGAACGCGTGCTCCACGGTGACCGGAAACGCGCCGGCGGCGGTGGCCGGGGGGTTGTCGCTCGGCTCGGCGGGCGAGTCGGAACCACATCCCGCGAGAAGGCCGACGCTGACGACCGTGGCGGCTAACGTCGCCGCCAGCCGCCGCCAGGACTTCATGACCGTCGTTCGATGGAGGAGCATCCGAGATCCCTTGCTTTCGTGCTGTCCACTGCACCCCTGACTAAGGGCAGGCAAACCTTACCTTTCGTAGGTGAGGTTAGCCTAGCCTAACTTACCAACTTCCTTTGACCGGAACCCGGTTGCCCCATCCACGGACGCCGAAGACGCCTCTTCCCACGCGTTTGACGGGTCGTCAAAGGCCGACGAGGCACACCCGCCTCACCCGTCCCGCCCCACCACCCGGGCCGGGCACGGAGAGGACCCGCACCGTCAACCCGCCCGCTCCGGAGCCGATATGCGTACGCCGTCCGAGAAGTCCGGCACCTGGTCGAGCCGGACATGGGTACGGCCGATCGGCACGATCAGCGGCCGGTCGCCCACCGGGTCGTCGATCACCCTGGCGCGCAGCCCGAACGCCTCGTACAGCAGCTCGGCGGTGATCACCTCACGCGGGTGCCCCTGCGCCAGGATCGACCCCGTCTTCATCACGATGAGGTTGTCGCTGTAGCGCGTGGCCAGGTTGAGGTCGTGCAGCACCATGACGACGGTGCACCCCGACTCGTGCAGATCGTCCACCAGGTCGAGCACATCGACCGCGTGCGCCAGGTCCAGGTAGGTGGTCGGCTCGTCCAGCAGCAGCAGATCGGTGCCCTGAGCCAGCGTCATCGAGATCCAGACGCGCTGCCGCTGTCCGCCGGACAGCGAGTCGACCGGGCGGCCGGCCAGGTCGGACACCCCGGTCATGGCCAGCGCGCGCTCCACCACGGCGGCGTCGTCCGACGACCACTGCCGCAGCCAGCTCTGGTGCGGATGTCTGCCCCTGGCGACCAGGTCGGCCACCGTCAGCCCCTCCGGCGCGACCGGTGCCTGCGGCAGCAGGCCGAGCTTCCTCGCCACGTCCCTGGTCCTGAGCCGGCCGATGTCCTCCCCGTCCAGGACGACCGTCCCCTTGGCGGGCCTGAGCAGCCGCGCCAGGGTCCGCAGCAGGGTCGACTTCCCGCAGCCGTTGGGGCCGATGACCGTGGTGATCACCCCCGGCGGAATCGCCACGTCGAGATCGTCGATGACGCTCCGGCCGCCGTACCCGACCGTGACGCCTCTGGCCGCCAGCCGTGAGACGTCATCGGCCCCGGACTCGATCCCGCTGATGTACTGAGCAACCACAAGGCCCCCTTTGTCGAGGTTCACCTGACCTTTGTCCCTTTCATCTGCGGTTCGCCCGCACCAGCAGATAGACGAGGAAGGGGCCGCCGATCACGGCGGTGACCACGCCGACCGGCAGAGTGACCGGCACCACCGTGCGCGCGACCAGATCCGCGCCGATCAGCAGCAGTGCCCCCACCATGCCGGAGGCCGCCAGCGGCGGCGTCGGGCACCTCGCCAGACGCAACGCCACCTGCGGTGCCACCAGCGCCACGAACGGGACCGGTCCCGCCGCGCTCACCGCCGCACCCGCCAGCAGCACCGCACACAACAACATGACCGCTCGCACCGTCGCGTACCGGACACCCAGGCCCGCGGCGATCTCGTCGCCGAAGTGCATCGGCTTGAACTGGAACGCGACACACGACACGACGGCCATGAGGACGACCGTGCACCAGAGCGCCACCCGGACCTCGCCCCACGACCGGCCGTCCAGCGAGCCGACCAGCCACGCCTGGGCCTGGGCCACGTCCCTGATGTCCGCCGTGACCAGCAGCCAGGTCGTGATCGCCTGCATGACGGCGCTCACCGAGACGCCGATGAGGATGAGCCGGAAGCCGTCGATCCCGCGCCGCCACGCCAGGAAGTACACCAGCAGCCCCGTGCCGAGACCGCCGGCGAGCGCCGCGGCGGAAATGCCCACGGAACCGACGACCGCCGCGGCGGCCCCGCCCGACCCCGTCACGAGGAACACCGCGACCGCGCCGGCACCCCCGGTGATGCCCAGGATGTCCGGACTGGCCAGGGGATTGCGCGCGATGGACTGTGTGATCGCCCCGGACACGCCCAGCGCGATCCCCACGACGAGCCCGGCCAGGGCGCGCGGCATCCGCAGCTCCGTGATCACGAACTGGTCGACCGGCTCTCCCCCGCCGAAGATCGTGGCGATCACCTGGGGCAGGCCGATGGGAAAGTCCCCGACGCCGATGGACAGGCAGAACACCAGGAAGGTCGCCGCCGTCAGCAGCAGCGTGACGGACAGGATCCAGGGCCGCCATACGAACGACACGCGGCCGAGCCGCACCCCCGGCGGCACCGCAGGCTTCACGTCCGTCCCGCTCATGCGTTCCTGAACTTTCCGCGCCACACCAGCACCGCGAAGAACGGGGCGCCGAGGAGAGCGACGACGACCCCCGCGTCCAGCTCGCCCGGCCGCACCACCCATCGGCCCGCGATGTCACAGACCAGCAGGACGATGGCCCCGAGCAGTCCCGCGTACGGCACCAGCCGGCGATAGTCCGGCCCGGTCAGATAGCGGGCCACGTGAGCCACCATGAGTCCGAGGAACGCGATGGGGCCGCACGCCGCCGTCGCCGCGCCCGCGAGCAGGGTGACGGCGACGATGCCGGTGATCCGACTGCGGGTGATGCTCACTCCCAGCCCCCGTGCCACGTCGTCACCCAGGTTGAGCAGGTTGATGGAGGGCAGCGTGGTCAGCGCCAGCACCAGTCCGACCGCGATGAACGCGGCCACCGGCCAGATGACGTCGAATCCCACGCCGGCCATGGAGCCGGCGTTCCAGAACCGCAGCGCGTTCAGCGACGCCTGGTCCGACAGGGCCACCGCCGTGGTCATCGCCGTCAGGAACACCGTGACCCCTTGCCCGGCCAGTACGAGCGTCAGCGGGTTGCCGGCGCCCCGGCCGATGCTCGCCAGCCCGAACACGACGACACCCGCGACCGCCGCCCCCAGGAAGGCGAACCAGACGTACTGGAACGGTTCGGCGAACCCGAACAGGGAGATCACCGACACCACGGCGAACGAGGCGCCGGCGTTCACCCCCAGCAGACCCGTGTCGGCGATCGGGTTGCGCGTATGCCCCTGGATCAAGGCCCCGCCGACCCCCAGGGCGACACCCGCGGTGATCGCCAGCACCGTCCGCGGCAGCCGTACGGTCCGCACGATGAGCCTGATCTCGGTGAGCCGCTGGTCCGGGTCCGGCTCGGCGAACAGCCCGTGCCACACCTCGGCGGGACTCAGCGCGCGCGTACCGACGGCCAGCGACAGCGCCCCCGCGGTCACGAGGATCACCACGAGCGTGCCCGGACCCACACGCCGCCGAGGCGTCTGCGCACCCCCGGGCGCGGGGCGCTTGACTGCAGTCGTGCCCATGTCGATGTTCGTCGTCCTTTCGATTCACCGGCGGACGCGCGGCCGGTGACGTCGTGCCCGGTGCGCCGTACGCGGCCGCGGCTCCCGCCCCGAGGGCCTCACGGGCCGTCGGACGCCGTGCCGCCGCGGTCCGGCCCCGCCGCTCGCACAGCGGGACCGGAACACCGGATGCTTCGTGAGCCGGCTGCTAGCGGGCGGTGCTGCCGGATCCGTCGGCGACGGTCCGGGCCTCGTCGGACGCGGACTTGAGGCCCCGGTCGAGCAGCGAGTCCAGGATGTCCCCGACCCTGACGGCGGTGTTGGACAGCAGGGACGACGTGATGCCGTGCGTGTGTTCCGTGCCGCCCTGCAGATAGATGCCGCAGCGCAGTCCGGGGTCGGTCGCGACGCGGTAGTCGCGCTCGACGCGGACGCGGCCCCCGTCGTCGCGGTGGCACAGATCCGCGACCTCGCCGAGCATGCCGACGGAGTCGGCGGGGCTGTAGCCGGTGGCGAAGACCACGACATCGGCGTCCAGGGGGGTCTCCTCGCCGGTGACGAGGGACGTGACGGTGGCGCGTACCCCGTCCGCCGTCTCCGTGACGTCGGTGAGCCGGGAGACGTTGAGGAAGCGCAGGCGCTCGGTGCCGAGGACCTTCTCCTGGTACATCAGCCGGTACAGGTCGTCGATGAGGTCGATGTCCACCACGGAGTAGTTGGTGTTGCCGTGGTAGTCCATCAGCCTGCGCTTGACGTTGTCGGGCGCGGCGAAGTACTCGTCGACGGCCTCGGGGTCGAAGATCCTGTTGGCGAAGGCGCTGTCGTCGGCGGGGCTGTATCCGTAGCGGGAGAAGACGGCGCAGATCTCGGCCCCGGGGAAGCGGCGGTGCAGGTAGGCAACGTTCTCGGCGGCGCTCTGCCCGGCCCCCACGACGATGAACCGGGAGGGCGATGCCCCTTCTAACCCGTCGACCTTCGCCAGGAGTTCGGAGTTGTGCCAGACGCGTTCGGTGCGCTTCACACCCTCCGGCATGAGGGGACGCAGGCCGGTGCCGATCACGAGGTTGCGGGCCCGGTGGAGTGCGAGCCCCTCCCCCGACCGGACCGTCACGTCCAGGTACTCCACGGCTCCGGCACGGACGACGGGCGTGACGCCGACGACCTCGTGGCCGTAGGACACCATGTCGTCGACCTTGGCCGCGGCCCACTCGAAGTAGTCGTGGAACTCCACCCGCAGCGGAAAGAGGTTCTTGTGGTTGATGAAGTCGATCAGCCGCCCCTTGCTCTTCAGATAGCAGAGGAAGCTGAACTCGCTGGCCGGGTTCCGGAGCGTCACCAGGTCCTTGAGGAAGGACACCTGCATGGTCGCGTCGTCGATCAGCATGCCTCGGTGCCAGCCGAAACGCGGCTGCTGCTCGAAGAAGTGAGCGGTAACCGCCTCTCGCCCGCCGACGCGTGCGTTGTGCTCGCTGAGCGCGATCGCCATGGCCACATTGGACGGCCCGAAGCCGATACCTATGAGGTCGTGGACCGGTGGTGCGTCACCAGGAAGAACCTGTGACATGTCACTCCCATCGTGCGGGGCAGCCGCTTGTCAGACCTGGGGCAATGTACGGAGAGGTGGGCGCGTCGACGAGACCCACCAAACTTAGGTGAGCCTAAGCTAATCTCGCAGAGCTGTCGATAGGGCGGAGCGGGCGAACGGGAGCACCGCGTCCGCCAACTGACGCCCTATATACACCCGTTGCCAACTTAGGCAAGCCTTGCTTTACTGGCGCACGGTCAGCCCCCTGCTCTGAGGAGGAACCCCATGCGGGTCGTCATGTTCGGTTACCAGACCTGGGGGCACCGGACCCTCCGAGCCCTGCTGGATTCCGAGCACGACGTGGTGCTGGCCGTGACGCACCCCAGGAGCGAGCACGCGTACGAGAAGATCTGGAGCGACTCGGTCGCCGACCTCGCCGAGGAGCACGGCGTCCCCGTGCTGATCCGCAACCGCCCCGACGACGACGAGCTGTTCGAGCGCCTCAAGGAGTCCGATCCTGACGTCATCGTGGCCAACAACTGGCGTACGTGGATCCCGCCGCGCATCTTCGGCCTCCCGCGCCACGGCACGCTGAACGTGCACGACTCGCTGCTGCCGAAGTACGCCGGCTTCTCCCCGCTGATCTGGGCGCTGATCAACGGGGAGACCGAAGTAGGCGTCACCGCGCACATGATGAACGACGAACTGGACGCCGGCGACATCGTGCGGCAGGACGCGGTACCGGTGGGTCCGGCGGACACGGTCACCGATCTGTTCCACAAGACGGTCGACCTCATCGCTCCGGTCACCATCGGCGCCCTCGGCCTGATCGCGTCCGGGAGGACCGAGTTCACCCGGCAGGACCGGTCGCAGGCGAGCTTCTTCCACAAGCGGTCCATCGAGGACAGCCGCATCGACTGGGCCTGGCCCGCCGAGGACCTGGAGCGCCTGGTCCGCGCCCAGTCCGAGCCGTACCCCAGCGCCTTCACGTTCCACAAGGGCAGGCGGCTCGAAGTCCTCGCCGCGTTCGTGTCCCGGGGCCGGTACGGGGGCACGCCCGGCCGCGTCTTCTACCGCGAGGGCGACGGTGTGGTGATCGTCGCCGGAGCCGATGCCCGCACCGGCCGCAACCACGGCCTGGCCATCACCCGTGTACGGACCGAGGGTGGCCAGGAGATGCCCGCGGCCGAGTACTTCACCTCCATGGGCGGCTATCTCACCGCCCGCCCCTGACGCACCGGCATCCGGGCTGACCGAGGCAGCGCCGGTCCCCAGGGCATCGCCGCGATGGCGAGGGCCATGGCGGCGTGCAGGAGGTGGTCGACGCGGTCGGGCCACGCGGTCGGGCCGAGCGGGCGCAGCGCGTGCGGCACCGCGCGAACGACGGCGCCCGCGAACCGTACGGTCAGCAGGGCGATACGGAGCCGACGGCGCTCATCGCGTGTCGTGTCCTCGCGTGTCGTGTCCTCGCGCGGAGCGCCCGCACTCCGGTGGCGTCACTCGGCAGGCCGCGGGGCGCGCAGGTGGGCGCGCTGCTCCAGCTCCTCCTCGGAGACGAGTTCGAGCATGGGCTTGCCCGGCGCGCACATCATCGTCACCACGAACCGGGTCCGCGCGTCCCTGAGCGCGTTGCCGTCCTGGTAGTGGATCACGTCGCCCCCCGGCTCCCAGAAGGTGCCACCGGCTTCCACCACCCGCTCGGGCTCGCCCTCCAGCTCGAACCGGACCGCGCCCTCGACCACATATCCGAAGGCGGGTCCGGAGTGGCGGTGCGGCGGGGTTCCCGGGTCGCCTGGCTCCCACTCGACCTGAATGGTCATCGCCGAGGCGCCTTCGGGAATCGTCAGCGGCTCCGCGGTCTGCAGCACCCTCGCCGCGGCCATCCAGCTCTCCGTCGCCGCCTGGTCGCCGGCTCCGTGCATGTGCGCTGCGTGGTTGTCCGACACTGTTGTGCACCTTCCGTGGGTCGCCATGTCATGGACGGGGGCAGTTCATGGACTCGCCGTAAGTCAGGTGCCCGATCGCGGTTCCCATGACCGTTCGCACCTGTTGACCGGCCACCGTGTGGATCTGTGACACGTACGACGCACCACGGGTCAGTTTGCCGGGCGGTGTCTCAAAAACGGCACAAACGCGCCGCCGCGGCGGCGGGCAACGGCACAGAGCCGTCGTTGCGGGGGCCACCGGTCTGACCGGTTCCAGGACCGTCGCCGGGCTCCGGGACCACGGTATCGAGGTCGCGCCCACGGCGCACTATTCGTTGGGCGGGGTCTGGGTCCGGCCGGAGGACCACAGCACCGATGTGCGTGGCCCGTACGCCATCGGGGAGGCATCGAGCAGCCTGCACGGCTCGGGGGCACCAGCCTCGTCGAGCTGCTCGTCTACGGCCGTATCACCGGGCAGGCGGCCGCCGCCTGCTCAAAGCCGCCGACCGCGCAGCCGCGTTCGGCGCCGACGGTGGCCGGGGCCCGCGCGGAGGTCGACGAACTGCTCGCCGCGGACGGGCCGCAGAACGGGCAAGCTCGCCGAGTAACTCCCGGCCCTCACTCCGCCGAGAGGCGTATTTCCTACGCGCGTTTCCGGCGAGTCATCCCGCTCACCCGTTCCTCTGCCGCACGGGCACCGTCATGCTGCCGTACGGAAAGCCGCCCGATCCCCGGATGGGATCTCCTGGATCCGCCCGGATCCGATGTCACAAATCCAGCAGATCCAACAGAAGAACCAGAAAATCACAAGAATCTCCGAGAGAGGATCTTCCAACATGAAGGTTGTCGTGATCGGCGGTACCGGACTCATCGGCTCGAAGCTGATCGCCAAGCTCAACGGGCACGGCCACGAGGCGGTGCCGGCCGCGCCCAGTACCGGCGTGAACACACTGACAGGTGAGGGCCTGGCCGAGGTCCTGAAGGGGGCGTCGGTCGTGGTCGACGTGTCGAACTCCCCCTCGTTCGAGGACGACGCCGTCATGGAGTTCTTCCGCACCTCGACCACCAACCTCCTCAAGGCCGAGGCGGACGCGGGCGTGACCCACCACGTCGCGCTCTCCGTGGTCGGCACCGAGCGGCTCCAGGAGAGCGGCTACTTCCGTGCCAAGCGGGCGCAGGAGGAGCTGATCAAGGCTTCCGGGATTCCGTACTCCCTCGTCCACGCCACGCAGTTCTTCGAGTTCGTGAAGAGCATCGCGGCCGCGGCGACCGAGGGCGACACCGTGCGTCTCGCCCCCGCCAAGATCCAGCCCATCCACTCCGACGACGTGGCCGCCGCAGTGGGCCGTACCGCTGTCGGCAACCCCGTCAACGGCGTGGTGGAAGTAGCCGGGCCGGACACCTTCCAGCTGGACGAACTCATTCGCAAGGGCCTTGCCGCCAAGAACGACCCGCGCACCGTCGTCACAGACCCGCACGCCCAGTACTTCGGTACCGAGCTGCAGGAGACCACACTGCTTCCCGGCCCCGACGCGCGCATCGCCGCGACGCGTTTCACCGACTGGCTCGCGCAGC
Organism: Streptomyces sp. NPDC004609; assembly: GCF_042873655.1. NCBI lineage: Bacteria > Bacillati > Actinomycetota > Actinomycetes > Kitasatosporales > Streptomycetaceae > Streptomyces > Streptomyces sp. NPDC004609. Next base: position 27,722 of record NZ_JBIALS010000057.1, read on the forward strand.
AGTCCTGAGCTCTGTGGGGTGGCCGTCCTTCCCGGGCCACCCCACCTCGGCCACTCTCTCTTGCCCGCCGCCCCATCACATCGAGACGGCCTGGCCGGGGGCATCGGGCCGGTTGCGGCGCCGGGCCAGGGTGGGGGCGAGTGATCGGTGTCGTCGACCAGGACGCATACACCCTGGAACCGGGCAGCGCGTGGTTCAGGGCGTGCGACACGTCCAAGGCCGAGCTGGTCTGCACCATGACGAAGCCCTAGCGGACACGCACAGTGCGTGGCCCTCGACCCTTTGTGCCGGGGCGCGGCCACAACGTTCAGTGGATCTGCCGCCAGAGCTCGCCGGCCTCGTCCAGGCCAGGGTTCTCGGGGTCGTCCCACACCAGGCAGTCCCATACCAGACCAGGCACGTCGGAACCCATCAGGTCCGGGGGCCCCGCGGTCAGGGTGCGGTGGACAGTCTCCAGGTAGGCGGCGATCGACGGAAAGGCGGGTTCGTCGGCCGGCTCGTCCACGATCGACCACTCGCCGACACCGCGCGTGCTCGCGTAGTGGCCGTGCTCGGGCCCCGCCTCGTCCCGGGTCAGCCACGGCACTACCCGGGCGCCGCCCCAGCCGTCGCCGCCTCCGGACACAGGCAGTCTCAGCCCCAGCGCCTGCGCCGGAGGGAGGATCACCCCGCCGGGCAGAAACGCCCCCGAGCCGACCTCTCCCTCGTCATCGGCTTCGATGAGCTGGTGCTCCACACCTCCGCACAGTCGCCACAAGGTCGCCAGCTCTGATGGCAGCCCGAATCCGAGTTGCTGCCTCAGGGCCGTATCGGCATTCGCGATGTGCTCCTCCGGTGCCGACGGCAGGAGCGATGCGTAGGACATGGGCGCATGTGTGGCGAGCCATTCAGTCAGAGCCTGCCAGGCTCCTGTGGTTCGCTCGACTTCGTGCTCTCCGCTCATGAGCCGACCCTACGCAGTGAACTTCCCCGAGAGCAGGTGGGCGAGCGCGGAGTCCTCCAGGTCGGCGAAGTCCTGCTCGACCTCAAGGGCAAGGCCGTGAAGTTATGGGCTGATGGGTCCTGTCAACAGGATGTCGATGCTGATGGTGGCCTTGTAGGTGCGTCGGTCCACGCGCAGGCTCTTGTACGCGTATCGGGACAGTGGTCGCTTGACGGCGCGGGGACTGACGCGGAGTCGTCGTGCTGTCATCGGCTGGTTCAGGACGGCTCGTCCGAATGGTTCCGACGAGGTCGATGGTGGTGTCGGCGATCACGCCTGCGGCTTGGATGACCTGGCCGCGGGCGGTCTGGAGGGCGATGCTGAAGCCGGCCCGGTCGGGGTCCGTGCCGGGGAGGGTCGCGGTGGCGTCGGCGATGGCGATCCTGATCAGCCGGTAGGCGGTCAGCAGCGCGTAGACCTCCTGGGCGATACCGAACACGGTCCGGGCGCGCAGGACCCGGCGCCCGAGCATGAACTTCTTGATCGCAAAGAAGGCGGACTCCACTTCCCACCGCTCGTGATACAGCTTGACCGGCTCGAATGCCGGGTAGCGGCGGTGGTCGAGCAGGGAGCCTTTGCCCAGGTGGGTCCGGGTGGCGGGATTGTCGGGGACGTCGAGGCAGGTGCCGTCGACGGCGACGCCCAGCAGGCCCGCCCAGCAGGCCCCGGTGGTGCGGATCGCGCTCGCCGGGCCGCGCAGCAGGCCGAACAGGGCCCGCACGGGGCGAACCCCAAGCCGGGCGCGGGCATGCCACAGTGCCGTGGCGGTGACCTTCGGGACCGGCAGACAGTGCAGTGCGGAGGTCAGTCCGGCGCACACGGCCGGGTAGCCGCACTCCTCGACCAGAGCGGCGGCCAGGAGGAGGTAGACGACCACCCGGGCCGGAAGTTTCCGCAACCGCTGCTCGACGGCCCCGCACTCGGCCAGGGCGGCGTCGACCATCTCGAACGGAACGATCTGCGTCAACTCACCCAAGTGCCCCGGAGCGAAAAGACCCTCGGCAACCGCGATCTCGCGGCTGATGACACACTGACCCGACAGCGGAGCCTCCGGTGTTGTGAACGGCTTGTCCTGGCGGACCAGCCAGTTCTACCGGGGCTCCGCTTCACACGTCCGGCACTCCCCCAGATCAGCCCCCACTCGCAGCCACGGTCTACCCGAGCCTCGAAGACGCCGCCCGTGCCACCGGCTACGACGGGGCCTTCACCGGCATGTACCGCATCCGGCCTCGCCCCGAGTAGAGCCCAGAGGAGACCGAAGCTCGTGCCACCGGGAGTGCCCTGCGTTTGAGATGGATACACGGAGTCAGGTGTGTCCCTGTGGGGATCAGGTCCCTGAGTCACGGGGGTGTCGGTACGGTCCACCCCCACGCAGGCGCGGGGGTGGACCGCTGTCGCTCACCATGGACGAGCGCAACAGCCGATTGAGATTTGCGCTCCCGCCATCATGGGGCCGCTCATGGTCGGCATGATGTCCGTTCTGGCCAAGGTCCAGTGGCAGGGTCCCGGCATGAAGTCGCTCTGGGGTGAGTCGTCCGGTCTGGGGGGTGTGGTCCGGGTTGCGGGCATACGGAACGGGCACGATCCCGGTGATCATGTGAGTGTCTACGTCCCATGATCACGCTGGAAGACCGTGCC
>NZ_JBIALS010000058.1:0-27145 GCF_042873655.1 Streptomyces sp. NPDC004609
ACTGGTCATGGTGGAGACGACTCAGCCAGACCCGTGCCCGCCACAGCCACTACAAACGCCGAGGCCAAACCCCATAACTGTGATTGCAGTACTAGGTCGACGCGGACATGCGCGAGCCGGAGTCGATCCTGGAGTCCGAGCCGTTCAAGGAGATCCTGGACCTGGGGAAGCCGGTCGCGCTCACGGTGATCGCGATGCTGCACTTCATCAGGCCGCCGGACGACCGCAAGCTGGTACGGCGGCTGCTGGACCCGCTGCCGTCCGGAAGCTATCTGGCGATCTCCACGGCGACCGCCGACTTCGCGCCCGAGGAGTTCGCCCGGGTGGTGGACGAGTACGAAGGCAGGGGTATCCCGATGGTGCCGCGGTCCCGGGCGGAGGCCGGCGCGTTCTTCGAGGGACTGGACCTCGTCGAGCCGGGGCTGACGCAGGTGCACCACTGGCGGCCCACGGCCGAGCAGGCCACCGTCGACAACCGGGAGGTCGCGATGTACGGGGCCGTGGGCCGTAAGCCCTGATCCGGCGGTCCGGCCCCGCAGACCCCGGCCGGCGGACCGGCACACGGCGGTGTGCCGCGCGCCGCCGGGTGTCCGGGGCCGTGAGGCCGGCCGGTCCGGGTGCGGTGGGTTCGCGCCCGGACGCCGGGGATTTTCACGGTGAACACCCTTGCGCGGCGGGGGAGTTCCGCTCGGTGTTGTCGGCAGCCGCCAGCAGGTCGAGGGCCACATCGGTGATCATGTCCTCCTGGCCTCCCACCATGCGGCGGCGGCCGACCTCCACGAGGATGCCGCGGGTGTCCAGGCCGTAGCGGGCGGCGGCCGCCTCGGCATGGCGCAGAAAGCTGGAGTACACACCGGCGTACCCGAGGCTCAGGGTCTCCCGGTCCACACGGACCTCACGGTCCTGGAGCGGGCGTACGAGATCGTCGGCGGCGTCCATGAGCGGGAACAGGTCGCAGCCGTGCTCCCAGCCCATGAGGTCGGCGACCGCGATGAACGCCTCCAGCGGGCAGTTGCCCGCGCCCGCGCCCTGGCCCGCGAGGGAGGCGTCGATCCGGGTGACCCCGTTCTCCACCGCCACGACGGTGTTGGCGACACCGAGGGCGAGGTTGTGGTGGGCGTGGATGCCGAGCCGGGTGGACGGGTCGAGGACGTCCCGGTAGGCGCGGAGCCGGTCGCGCACGCCGTCCATGGTGAGCCGCCCGCCGGAGTCGGTGACGTAGACGCACGTGGCGCCGTACGACTCCATGAGGCCCGCCTGCCGGGCGAGTTCGGCGGGCTCCGCCATATGGGACATCATCAGGAAGCCCGCGACGTCCATCCCCAGTTCGCGGGCGGCGGCGATGTGCTGTGCGGCGATGTCGGCCTCGGTGCAGTGGGTGGCCACGCGCACCGACCGGATCCCGAGGGTGTGGGCCTGCCGCAGATCGCGCAGCGTACCGATCCCGGGCAGCAGCAGGGTGGTGGGGACGGCGTTACGGGTGGCGTCGGTGACGGCCTCGATCCACTCCCAGTCGGTGTGGGCCCCCACCCCGTAGGTGATGCTGGAGCCGGACAGTCCGTCGCCGTGGGCGATCTCGATGGCCGACACACCGGCGGTGTCCAGGGCGGTGGCGATGACACGGGCCTGCTCCACGGTGTAGCGGTGCCGGACCGCGTGCATCCCGTCGCGCAGGGTCACGTCCTGGACGTACAGGACGGGGGGGCCGGCGGCTCCGGGGCCCGAGGCGGGTGGTGGCGCGGTCGTGGCCGCAGGTTCGGTAGCGGTCGTGGTCGCAGGGGCAGTCGTGGTCATCGGGCCGTCACCTCGCCGGAGTGCTGGGCCCGCGCATGGGCGTGTGCGGCCAAACACTCCGCGGTGCGCAGCGCGGCCGAGGTCATGATGTCGAGATTCCCGGCGTACCCGGGCAGATAGTGGCCGGCGCCCTCGACTTCGAGGAACACGGACACCTTCAGCGCGTCGGCCCCCGCGCCCGCGGGGAGCAGGCCGCGCAGCGGGTCGTCGTCCGGCACGTCGGCGTACTGCACCCGCTGTTTGAGGCGGTAGCCCGGTACGTAGGACCGCACCCGGTCGGCCATCTCCTCCACCGAGGCGGTGACCGCCCGTGTGTCGCAGCCGGAGACCAGGCAGTGCACGGTGTCGCGCATGATCAGCGGTGGTTCGGCCGGATTGAGGATGATCACGGCCTTGCCGCGCGCGGCCCCGCCGACGCGTTCGAGGGCGGCCGCGGTTGTCTCGGTGAACTCGTCGATGTTCGCCCGGGTCCCGGGGCCGGCGGAACGGGAGGCGATGGAGGCGACGATCTCCGCGTAGTGCACGGGGGTGACGGCCGACATCGCGGCGACGACCGGGATCGTGGCCTGCCCCCCGCAGGTGACCAGATTGACGTTGGGCGCATCGAGATGGTCGTCCCCGTTGACGGGAGGCACCAGATACGGGCCGAGGGCCGCGGGCGTGAGATCCACGAGGGTGCGGCCGAGAGCACGCAGCACTCGGTCGTGATGCCGGTGGGCCCCGGCCGAAGTGGCGTCGAAGACGATCCGTACACCGGCGAACTCGTCGAGACCGATCAGTCCTTCCACGCCGCCGTGTGTGGTGGCCACCTTGAGACGGCGGGCCCGGGCCAGGCCGTCCGAAGCCGGGTCGATGCCCGCCATCGCGGCCATCTCCAGGGTGTCGGACAACCGCAGCACCTTGATCATCAGATCGGTGCCGATATTGCCCGAGCCGATGACGGCGACCTTCGTACGGTGTCGGGGCGGACGGTTCACGGGCTGCCTTCCTCCGGGGCGAACCCGACCCGTACCGAGCCGAGTTCCGAGATACGGGCTTCGAAGACGTCCCCCGGCGCGCCCGGGGACATCGGGCCGAGCGCACCCGTCAGGACGATGTCGCCCGCGCGTAGTCCCTCGCCTCTGCGGGCGAGCGTCGAGGCGAGCCAGGCGGCCGCGTCGAGAGGGCCGCCCAGGCAGTCGGCACCGCTTCCGGCGGAGACGCGGGCGCCGTTGCGGGTCATCTCCATCCCGGCGGCGCGCAGGTCCACGCCGGTCAGCGGCACCGGCGTGGAGCCGAGGACGAACAGCCCGCACGACGCGTTGTCGGCGACGGTGTCGACAAAGCGGATGTCCCAGTCGGCGATCCGGCTGTCGACGATCTCCAGCGCGGGCAGTGCGAAGTCGACGGCCCGCAGTACGTCGTCGGCGGTGCAGCCGGGATGCTCCAGCGGGCGGCTGAGGACGAGGGCGACCTCGGCCTCCACCTTCGGCGCGAGCAGCAGGCCGGACGGGATCTCTCCGCTGTCCGGCACGGCCATGTCGGCGAGCAGTGTCCCGAAGTCCGGGCGGTCGACGCCGAGCTGACGCTGCACGCTCTTCGAGGTCAGCCCGATCTTGCGGCCGACCACCCGTCCGCCCGCGGCGATCCTGCGGTCCACGTTGACACGCTGGACGGCGTACGCGGCGTCGACGTCGTCGGTCGCGAACAGTGTACGGACGGGGGCGGTCGCGACACGGGTCCTCGCGGCCTCGGCGAGGAGGTCCGCGGCCTTCATGACGGCCGGCCCCGGGGAGAGGTCGCCGGCGGTCACCGCCGGCACCGGCCGGGTCGGGCCGGACACGAGTGGTCCGTACGCAGGCGGGCCGAATACGGGCGGGCCGGACCGAGGCGGGCCGGACGCGGGCGGCCGGAACCGTCGCGGACGGAGTTCGGAGGCTGGGTCATGGGGCACTTCTCCGGTCGGAATCGGTCTCGCGGGACTGGGGACGGGGTGCTCGCGCAGGGGCTCGGGACGGGCGTTCGGGGAGAGTGGACGGGACAGGCGGCCGGGGCCGGAGCCGCAGCGGAGCCCGCCGTGGGTGCCGGGACCGGGCGGTCCAGGTGTGCTCGGCGCCCCGGGCGGCGGGGCCCGGGCCCGCTCCCGGCACCGGTCCCGGCGCCGCGGTGTCGTGGTCGCAGTGTCATGATCGTCGGTAGGAGTCCACGAGCGCGGTGTCGACGCCCAGGTCCCCGACGGCCCCCGCCCCGCCCGGGTCCCCCAGGGGAGCGTCGCGGCCCGGCAGCGGCTCGGCGAAGAAGGCGATCGAGTCCGCGGCGAACAGCGCCTTGTTCTCGTCGGCGCGGGCCGTGCGGTCGGCGAAGATCGCGTCGACCGGGCACTCGGGCTCGCAGGCGCCGCAGTCGATGCACTCGTTGGCGTTGATGTAGCTCTTGCGGTCCCCGACGTAGATGCAGTCGACGGGGCAGACGTCCAGGCAGGCACGGTCGGTGACGTCGATGCAGTGCGCGCCGATGACATAGGACACGGCGGTGTCTCCGATCGGTCAGTCAGGCGGTTTCGGTGGAGTGGCCGGGAAAGAGGGAGAGCCCCGGATCGAGGGCGACCGCCGCGTTGTTCACCGCGGTCGCGACCTCCCCGAAGCCGACCGACATCAGCCGGACCTTGCCCTCGTACTCGGTGATGTCCCCGGCCGCGTAGACGCGGTCGAGGCTGGTGCGCATCCGGCTGTCGACGACGACGGAGCGGCGCCGCAGTTCCAGCCCCCATGTGGTGAGCGGGCCGAGGCTGCCGACGAAGCCGAGCGCGGCGACGACACTGTCGGCCCTCAGCACCCGCGGTCGCGCCTCCCCGCGCACCCGGACATGGGCCTCCCGGACGGCGCCGTTGCCGACGAGTGTCTCGACCTCGGCGTCGGTGATGATCCGTGCCCCGCCCTCGGTGACGGCGGCGACGCTCGCGGCGTGGGCGCGGAAGGTGGAGCGGCGGTGCACCAGGGTCACCGAGCGGGCGATCGGCCCGAGGGCGAGCGCCCAGTCCAGGGCGCTGTCCCCGCCTCCGACGACGAGGACGTCGTGACCGGCGTGCGCGGTGGGATCGGGTACGAAGTAGCTCAGTCCGCGGCCCAGGAACTCCTCACCGGCCGGGAGCGCCCGGGGGGTGAAGGTGCCGATGCCGGCGGTGAGGACGACCGCGCCCGCGTCGATGACGTGACCGTCGGCGAGCGTCACCTGCGGACGGCCCGCTCGGGAGTGATCCAGTGCGACCGCCTGCCGGCCCAGCAGATACCGCGGCCCGTAGCTCTCGGCCTGGGAGAGGAGCGCGGTGACGAAGTCGCGCCCGCGCACACCGGGGATGCCGGCGACATCGCGGATCTCCTTCTCCGGGTACAGCGCGCCGATCTGGCCGCCGGGCTCGGGCAGGGCGTCGACGACGACCGTGCTCAGGCCGCGGAACCCGGCGCAGTAGGCGCCGTACAGCCCGGTCGGGCCGGCGCCGACGATGAGGATGTCGGTAGGGGTGCGGGATGCGGGCATGCCGACCTCCTGGGGTCGCGGTGCGGGGGACGAGCGGCCTCCCGGGCAGGGGACCCGGGACACGGCCCAGGGCCCGGGCGACCGCGCGGTGGCGCGGTACGGGGCCGTGGGCCGGTGTTGTGCGGACGCACGTCATGGGGACGGTGGTACGCGACCGGGCCCGTGCGGCGATGCGGTACGGGACCCGTGCGGTGGTGCGGTCCGAACGCTAGGCGCGTCCGCACCGGTCCGGCACGCGTCCGGGACCGCTCAACGGAACAGCCGGCAGATCGCGGACGGCGGTCCGGTCAGCAGACCGCCGGCCTTGGGAGAAGGGGACACCGGTGGTGGACTCCCGGCACGGCCCGGTTGCACGCGGCAACCGCCGGTGATCCGAAGGGAGCGGTCATGAGCGTACCGACCGGGGAAGAGACCGAATCCCCGCGCCGTCGCCCCTCCCGCCGGGGCGGACTGCCCGGGCGGCAGGACTGGTCGAGCTGGCCCCACTACCAGGCCGCCGCCGCGGGATTCCGCGGCTACTGGTACCCCGTCACCCATTCCTCGCAGGTCACGGGCAGACCGAGGCAGATCACCCTCCTCGGTGAGAAGATCGTGCTGATCCGCGACGGCGGTACCGTCTACGCGCTCAAGGACCGGTGCCCGCACCGGGGAGTCCCCCTCAGCGAGGGCAGCCGGCAGTTCGCGGGCACCATCTCCTGCCCGTATCACGGCTGGACGTTCGACCTGCGGACCGGCGAGCTGAAGGCCGCGATCACCGACGGCCCGGCGTCCCCGATCTGCGGGAAGGTGACCCAGCCGACCTACGGCACCGCCGAGCGCCTCGGCATGGTGTGGGTCTTCGTCGGCGACGGCGAGGACGTCCCGCCGATCGACGGGCAACTCCCCGAGGAACTCGTGGACAACCCCGCGGTCGTCGGCTCCCGTATCCAGCCCCGCCCGGGCGACTGGCGCTTCGCCTGCGAGAACGGCTACGACGAGGGCCACGCCAAGTATCTGCACCGTACGGCCCTGTGGCGGCTGTTCAAGGCGATGCCCGTGTGGAACGAGACCCGTATCGTCCAGCGCGGCCGATGGATCTACCGCGTCCAGGACAAGCAGCACTGGGAGGCCGACTTCCCGGGTCTCGGGAAATGGAGCAACCAGGCGTGGTTCAAGACGAAGCCGCCGAAAGAGGTCGCCAACATCGGGAACACCGGCGGACACCGTGCGGTGGACCCGGTCATCGCCGCCCAGGACTACCCCGGATTCGCCTCGGTCAGCATGCCCGGGGTGCTGCGCATCGTCTATCCGACCTTCGTCCACTACGAGTTCTACGTCCCCGTCGACGAGGACAGCCACCTCTACGTCGGCGCCCTGGCCGGATTCCGCAAGGGCATCAGGACCCTGCCCTTCTACGTCAAGTACCTCGGCTTCGTCCGATGGCTCTTCCACGGCCAGTTCTCGGGCCAGGACCGGTGGATGGTGGAGGTGACCGACGCACCCCCGGAGCGCCTCTACCGTCCCGACGACTCGCTGCTGCGGTGGCGCGGGCTCGCCGAGGACACCACCGAGGCACGGGCCGAACGGCTGCGCGGCGACGGCGTCCTTCCGGCTGCCCCGCCCGCCGGGAACTGAGCCGCCCGGCACCGCCCGGAGACGGCACCGTCGAGGAAAGCGAGGGACAGGGAACATGGCACGGATCGTGCTCGGGATCGGAGCGTCCCACTCCACCCTGATGAACACCCACTGGGACGAGGTCGTCCACACCGACCGGGCCGAGCGGTTCCGCGACGCGCTGGACGAGGCACGCGACGCCGTGGCCGCCGCGGGAGCCGAGGTCGCGGTCATCATCGGGTCGAACCACTTCCGCGGCTTCTGGCTCGATCTGATCCCGGCGTTCACCCTCGGGGTGGGCGAGGTCATCGCCTCCGGTGAGGCACGGACGCCCGAAGGCCCCCAGCGCACCGACCCCGGCTTCGCGCGGACGCTCGCCCGGCACCTCGTCGATCGGGGCACCGAGGTCGCGGTCTCCGCCCGCCTCCAGATCGACCACGGCCAGACCCACGCCATCCAGTACGTCCTGCGCGACCTGGACATCCCCGTCGTCCCGCTCGTGGTGAACGTCTTCGCCGCCCCGCTGCCGAGGCTCGACCGGTGCGCGGCGCTGGGGCGCAACATCGCGGCTGCGATCGACGCCATGCCCGGGGACCGGCGCGTCGCGGTGATCGCCTCGGGCGGTCTGTCGCACCGGCTGCCCTGGCCCTCCGACTGGCGTGAGCCCCACGGCGAGGACGAGGAGTTCCTGGTCGACGCCTGGCTCAACGGGCGCGGCGACTGGGAGCGCTACGACGGGAGGCGCCGTGAGATCATCACCGCCGCCCGGCCGACGATCTTCCCCGCGTTCGACACGGAGTTCCTCGCCGAGCTGGAGCGCGGGGGCCTCGAACGCTATCTGGGCCTGTCCAGTGAGCGGATCGAGGAAGTCGCCGGCAACGGCGGCCAGGAGCTGCGCACCTGGCTGACCATGGCGGCCGCGCTGGGATTCGCGCCGGGCCGGAGCCTGGCGTACGCGCCGATGCCGGAGTGGCTGACGGGTATGGGCGTCGCGCTGATCGACCCCGCCACCGGACGGGGCGCGGCGTCGTGAGCGCCGCGGCGGAGCAGGGCGCCGACCCGGGCAACCGGGTGGAGGGCGGCGCCGACCCGGGCAACCGGGTGGAGGGCGGCGCCGACCCGGGCAACCGGGTGGAGGGCGGCGCCGACCCGGGCAACCGGGTGGAGGGCGGCGCCGACCCGGGCAACCCGGCGGCGGGTGGCGCCGATCCGGAAACCGAGGCGGTCCTCGCCCGGCTGCTCGCCCCCGTCACGGAGAACCGGCTGCGGCAGGCGGTCCACGCCGTCACGGACGTGGCCAGCCCGACCGGCCGCGAGGCGCCGCTCGCGCACCTCCTGGCCGCCCGGCTGAGCGCCGCCGGATTCGCCGCCACCGCCCAGCACCTCGACGCACACCAGGCCAACGCCGTCGGCAGACTGCGCGGCCACGGCGGCGGAGAGGACCTGATGCTCTACGCCCCGATCGACACGCTCACCACCGGAGAGGAGGGAATCGACCTGCCGTGGATCGGCGATCGGCTGCGCCCGGACATGCTGCCCCGGGCCCAGGACGACGGTCCCTTCGTCTCCGGGCTCGGCGCGGGCAACCCCAAGGGGCACGCCGCCTGCCTCCTGGTGCTCGCCGAGGCGCTCGGCGAGGTCCGCCCCGCGCTGGCCGGCGATGTCGTGGTGGCCTTCGGGGCCGGCGGTATGCCGACCAACGCCATCGAGGCGCCCGGCTACCCCGCCCGGGCCAACACCGGCCACGGTGTGGGCTGTTCGTTCCTGCTGGAGCGCGGGTGGCACACCGATCACGCGGTGATCGCCAAGCCCGGCGACTTCATCGCCCACGAGGAGGTGGGCCTGTGCTGGTTCGAGATCACCGTGCCCGGCGTCCACACCTACGTCGGCAGCCGCCACCGGCTGCCCTACCGCAATCCCGTCGCCACCGCCGCCGAGGTCGTCACCCGGATCGAAGCCTGGCTCGCCGACCGCCCCGCGCGGCACCGGACGGCCACCGCGGCACCGCAGGGCGTCATCGGATCGATCGCGGGCGGCTGGGAGCGCATGCTCGCCGTGACGCCCGCGTCCTGCCGGATCCGGCTCGACCTGCGGACCGCGCCGGGCACCACCCCCATGGCCGCCAAACGGGAGCTCGCCGCGTTCACGGCCCGGCTGTCCGCCGAACTGGACGTGGAGTTGGGGACCGAGCTCGTGCTGGCGATCCCGGGGACGAGCACCCCGCTCGACGCCCCGATCGTGCGCACCGCCGTCACGGCGTGGGAACGGACCGCCGGCACCCCGCACCGGGCGGTGGCGGACAACAGCGGCGCCACCGACGCGAACATCCTGCGGTCCCGGGGCATCCCCACCGCCCGCGTCGGGATGCCGAAGGCGGCCTCCGACGGATTCGTGACCGACTTCGCCCGCGGGATGAACACCGTCGACGTCCGCGCCATGCGGCGCCTGTGCGAGGTCCTGGCCCGGATCACGCTCGCCACCGCCGGCGGGGAGCGCGTCGGGCAACCCGCCGCCCACCATCCGTACGACCGAGAGAAGGACCGACATGCCACCACCCCCTGAGAGCCGCTACGCCGACGGCGGAGGCGTCCGCTACCACTACCACGACCTCGGCGCCGGCCCCGACACCGTCTTTCTGCACGGCGGCGGGCCCGGCTGCACCGCCTGGAGCGACTTCGGGCCCGTCGCGCCACTCTTCGCGGCCGGCCGCCGCTGTCTGCTCGTCGACATCCAGCAGTACGGCAAGTCCGAGAAGACCCCGATCAGCGGCCCCATGTGGGACCACCACGCGGCCAAGACGGCCGCCCTCCTCGACACCCTGGGCGTGGAGCGCGCCGACTTCGTCTGCAACTCCTGGGGCGGCACGATCGCGCTCAACCTCGCGGCCAAGTACCCCGACCGGGTCCGCGCCCTCGTGGTGACCGGCAGCATGCCCGTCTTCCACGGCCCCCTCGCCCCCCTGCCCGAGGGCGGTCGCCGGGGCCGCAACGCCCGGGACCTCTACTACGGCGGCGAGGGCCCGACCCGGGAGAAGATGCGTCGGCTCATCACCCGGCTGGAGTGGTACGACGGCGACAGGCTGCCCGCCGAGACCGTCGACCTGCGGTACGAACAGAGCCTCGACCCCGGAGAGCGCGAACTGGCCGCGAGCTCCGACTCCCCGCGCGGCGACTGGCAGGACCTCACCGAGGAACTCGGCCGGGTCCGGGCGCCGACGCTGTTCCTGTGGGGCATGCACGACGCGTTCCTGACCCCCGACTATCCGCTGATGCTGGCCCGCATGGTGCCGAACGGAAACCTGTACGTGATGGACCACGTGTCCCATCACCCCCAGGAGGAGCGCCCGCACGCGTTCCACTCGGTGGTCGACGGCTTCCTCGATTCGCTCGGCCCGGCCATCGTGCCGCCGCTCGTACGGACGGAGGTCCGCCCATGAGCGCGGCGCAGCGCAACCCCGTGCCGGCCCGCCCGGCCGGACAGAACCCGGTGAGAGGGAACCCGGTGAAGGTTCTGATCGCCCTGGCGGTGTCCGCCGTCCTGCTGCGCCGACTGGCGGCCCGCAGCAACACCCAGGTGCACCGCATCAACCAGAGGTAGGGCGTTTCTGATGGGTCTTGCTGGGCTCGCGTGCCCTGGTACCGCGCTCCCCTTGGGCCTGGCGGCCCGGGAGGTACCCCCACGCCGCGTTGTCGTCGGTCGCCCATGGCCCCCTGTGCCCTGCGGGCACGGGGGTACCCCCACCGCAGTGGCTCTCCCCCGGAGCTTCGCCCGGGAGGTACCCCCATCCTCCGCCTTGCGATCCACGGCACCAGACCCCGCTCCCTGACCCAGCCTGACCCATCAGAAGCGCCCTAGCCGCCGAAGGGCGCCACCGCGGACGGCGGAGCACCACCGCCGGCACCGGAAGCAACCGTCCCCGAACAGGAATCGGAGCAGCACCCGTGAGCATCTGGACCGAACTGGGCCCGATCACCCACCGCGTGGAGTATCTCGACGCGAACGGGGTCCGTACGCGCACCCTGCGTGCCGGGGACCCCGAGGCGCAGGCCGTGGTCTTCCTGCACGGCACCAGCGGACACCTCGAAGCCTTCGCCCGCAACATCGCCGCGCACGCCGCGTACGATCTGCACGCCATCGACATGCTCGGACACGGCTACACCGGCAGACCCGACAGACCGTACGAGATCGCCGACTACACCGGGCATCTGCTGGACTACCTCGACGCGGCCGGGGTCGAGCGCGCGCACATCGTCGGGGAGTCACTCGGCGGCTGGGTGGGCGCCCGCACCGCCATCGAGCACCCCGAGCGGGTGATCAGCCTGCAACTGCTCTGCGCCGGCGGCACCGTCGCCGACCCCGGGGTCATGGAGCGGATCCGCACCAGCACCAGACAGGCGGTCACGAGCGACGACATCGGCCTCACGCGCAAGCGCCTGCGGCTTCTCATGGCCGACGACCGGGACGCCACCGAGGAACTGGTCGAGATCCGCCATGCCGTCTACCACCAGCCCGGATTCGTCGCGAACGTCGACAACCTGCTCTCGCTCCAGGACATGGAGCGCCGCCGGCGCAATCTGCTGCGCCCCGAACACCTCGCGCGCATCACCCGGCCTACCCTGATCGTCTGGGGCCGGCAGAACCCGTTCGGCGACGTCCCCGAGGCGGAGGCCATGCACCGGGCCGTCCCCGGCTCCCGACTCGAACTGCTCGACGAGTGCGGGCACTGGCCGCAGCACGAGCAGGCCGCCCGGTACAACGCGATCAGCCTGGCCTTCCTGGAGGGCGCAGCAGGCTGATCTGGGGAGCCCCTCCGCGAAGCGGTATCCGCTCCGGTGGTCCTGTCGTGAACCGGGTGCCGGCTCCGGGCCGCCGACCGGAGACCGAACGGTCCGGTCAGCGGAACCGGTCCCTTGACCGGAATCGGTCCGCTGACCGACCCTTCGGAAATGTCGGGAATCAGCGAAGGCGGCGCAGAGGGCGCCGGCACGGGTGCGCACGGCGACGCGGGTGCGAAGAGCGTGCTCGGCAAGGTCCAGCTCATCCTGGAATCGTTCGGGCACGACGACGCACACCTCAGCCTCACCGAGATCACCCGCCGAACGGGCATGGCCAAGGCGTCCGTCCACCGCCTGGCGCAGGAACTGCTCCGCTGGGGCGTCCTGGAGCGCCACGGCTCGGGCTACCGGCTCGGGATGCGGCTGTTCGAGATCGGCCAGCGCGTACCCCGCCAGCGCATTCTCCGCGAGGCCGCGCGGCCGTACATGGAGGACCTCTACCAGACGACCAACGAGACCGTCCATCTCGCGGTGCTCGACGGCCGTGAGGTGCTGTACCTGGAGAAGGTCTCCGGACACGGCCAGGTCTCGAAACCGTCGCGGATCGCCGGACGGCTGCCCCTGCACTGCACCGCGACCGGCAAGGTGCTGCTCGCGTTCGGCCCGCGCTCCCTCGTCGACGAGGTCGTCTCCGCTCCGCTGGAACGGCTCACCCCGCGCACCGTCGGCACACCGGGGCTGCTCCTCCAGGAACTGGCACGAGCCCGGGAAACCGGCTGCGCCGTGGAGTACGAGCAGACCCGGGTCGGCTACCTCAGCGTCGCCGTGCCGCTCCTCGGCGCCACGGGGGCGACCATGGGCGCGCTGTCGGTGACCGCCCCCGTGTTCCGGGCGGAGGTACGCAGGTACACCGGACTCCTGGAGATGGCGGGGCGCCGGATCAGCAGGACGATCACCGCCATGAGCGGCGGCTGACCCGGCCGGCCCCGCCCCGCGGCGCGCCCGCCGACCGTCCGCGCTGTCCCGCCGACCGACCGCGCCGTCCCGTCGTCCACGCCGGCACGGCCCGGGGCATCCGCGGCCGGCGCCCCCTGCCCGTACCACGCAACGCGTATCCCCTCGCCGGGGGATGCCGCCGGAACCCCGTTCCCAAGGGATACGACCGCCCGCGGGCCGCTCCTACGGTGTGAGCAATTCAGGCCACTCACGCCAGGAGTCACGATGGGTTCACACAACAGCGTCACCGAGCTCAACGAACTGTTCGTCGAGGCGATGAACGCCGGAGACCTCGAACTGGCGGTGTCCTGCTGGGACGAGGACACCGTCTTCCAGACCGCTCCGGGGACGGAGCCCGTCCGCGGTCTGCCGGCTCTGCGGAACGCGCTCCAGCAGTTCATCGACACCAAGCCCCACCTGACGGTGCAGGAGCTGCACCGGGTCGAGGCGGGAGACATCACCCTGGTCGCCCTCAAGTGGCACCTGACGGGGACCGGACCCGACGGGGAGCCGATGGAGATGGGCGCCGTGGACAGCAACGTCTTCGTCCGCCGGGCCGACGGCACCTGGCGCATACGCATCGACAACCCGTTCCACTCCCAGCACCTCGGCCTCTGACATGGCCGCCACCGCACCCGTGACCGAGCGGATCACCCTGACCGCGCCGCAGCCGCTGCTCATCGGCGGCCGGGAGGTCGGGGCCGGCCGGACGTTCCCCGCCGTCGACCCCAGCACCGGCCGCGTCTGGGCGCACATCGCCGCGGGCACGACCGATGACGTGGACCGCGCCGTCGAGGCCGCCGGGAACGCTTTCACCACCTGGCGGCACTCCTCGCCCGACACCCGGCAGGCCCTGCTGTGGGCCGTCGCCGAACGGCTGACCCAGGACGCGCACAACTGGCCCGCCCTGCTCGCGACCGAGAACGGCCGGGCCGTCCGCGAAGGGGGTCTGATCGATGTGCCGACCGCCGCGGAGATCTTCCGGTTCTTCTCCGGCGTCGTCCGTGACCTGCACGGGCGGACCGTGCCCTGCGGCCCGAACGCCCATGTCGTCGCCACGCCCCGCCCGGTCGGTGTCGTCGCCGCGATCGTCCCCTGGAACTCGCCGCTGATCTCGGTGGCGCACAAGCTGGCCCCCGCCCTGGCCGCGGGCAACACCGTTGTGGTGAAGCCCTCCGAACTCGCCTCGGTCAGCACGGTCCGGTTCATCCGGCTCGTACAGGACCTGCTGCCGCCCGGCGTCGTCAATGTGGTCACCGGCTTCGGCCACGACGTCGGCCGCGCCCTGGTGTCGCACCCCGGTGTCGCGAAGGTGAGCTTCACCGGGGGTACGGAGACCGGACGGCGCATCCTCGGCGACGCCTCGGCCCGTCTGGTCCCCGCTCTCATGGAACTGGGCGGCAAGGGGTCCATGGTGGTGTGCCCCGACGCCGACCTGGACACCGTGACCGAGGACGTGCTCACCGGCATCTTCGCCGCCAACGGGGAGGTCTGCTTCGCCTCCTCCCGGCTCATGGTGCACCGCGACCGGTACGACGAACTGCTGGACCGGATCACCACACGCGCCGACGCGATCACCGTGGGCGACGCCCTCGATCCGGCCACCCAGCTCGGCCCCCTGGTGACGGAACGGCACCGCGACGCGGTCGCCGCCCGGGTCCGGGCCGCCGTGTCCGAGGGGGCCGAACTCCGGGCCGGCGGCCGCGTCCCCGAGATGCCCGGCGAACTGGCCGGAGGCAGCTACTACCGCCCCACCGTCCTGGCGTCCCCCGGCGGGACGACGAGCGCGTCCCGCACGGAGTTCTTCGGCCCCGTCCTCACCGTCGAGGCGTGGACCGGCGAGGACGAGGTCGTCGAACGGGTCAACGACGTCTCGTTCGGACTGGCCAACGGGGTCTGGAGCGCCGACCTCGCCCGGGCGTACCGGCTCGCGGACCGCCTCGAATCGGGGATGGTCTGGATCAACACCTGGTTCGCGACACCGCTCGGCCAGCCGCAGGGCGGCGTCAAGGCCAGCGGCTTCGGCCGCGAGGGCGCCGCCGCGACCCTCCTGGAGTACACCGCGACCAAGGTCGTGCACACCAGCCTCGACACCACACGCCCTCCGATGTGGACCTGACACACCCCTCGATCCGGATCCGGGACACCCGCGGACCGACAACCAGGGAGACCGACACCATGCATTTCGGACTCGACGAACAAAGCCGGGAACTGGCCGAACTGGGCGCTCGCCTCGCCGCCGAGTTCACCCCCCGCGCCCGGGAACACGATCGCGACCGCACCACCGCGACCGAGAACCTCGCACGACTGCGGGACTCCGGGCTCTACGGCGTCGCGCTCCCGCGCGAACTCGGCGGACTGGGGGCCCGGACGACCCAGTGGCTCGCCACCGTCGAAGCCCTCGCCCAGGGCGACGCCTCGACGGCACTGGGCTTCAACATGCACTACGTGGCGACCCGCATCATCTCCACCCTCGACGCCGTACCGGCCGACGCGAAGAAGCGGGTCGCGGACCTGGTGGTGCGGGACGGCGCGCTGATCTGCGCCCCGCTCTCCGAGCCGTCCGCGTCGAGCCTGCTGCCGGCCACGTACGTACCGACCCTCACGGCCCGCCGGGTGACCGGTGGGCTGGAGATCAGCGGCACCAAGATGTTCGCGTCGCTGTGGGAGGCGAGTGACTACGCCTTCATGTTCGCCCACCCCGAATGGTCCGACGACCCCGCCCACGTGGTCGGCTTCCTGATGCCGACGCGCCAGGACGACGACGGCGCGGTCACGGTCACCGACGACTGGGACACGCTGGGCATGCGGGCCACCCGCAGCAACCAGGTCCGGATCTCGGGCGCGTTCGTGCCCGACGACCTGGTCCTCTGCGAGTTCGACGACTTCCTGGGCAACTGGATCGTGGCCCAGGCGCATATCTCCTGGGGCGGCTACACCGGCTGCTACCTGGGCGTCGCCGAGGCCATGGCCCAGTGGCTGCAGGACGCCCTCGGGAAGCGGACGGCCAAGGGCTTCGCCCAGCCGATGGGATACCACCCGACCGTCAGCAGCTCCATGGGGCACATCGCCGCCCAGGTCGAGGCGGCGCGGCTGATGATGTTCCACGCGGCGTGGGAGGCCGACGAGAACAGCGGGCCCAGCCTGCGGACCTGTGCCGCGTTCCTGCGGGCGAAGCTGATGCTGGGCACGGCGATCCACACCATCTCCACGCTCGGCACGACCGCGGGCGGTCTCAGCTCGCTGATGCGTGAACGGGGGTACGAGCTGATGCTCCGCGACGCCGTGACCGGCCCGATCATGCCCCCCAACTCCCTGGCGTGCGCCGAGATGGCGGGGCTGATCTCGATGGGGCTCGACCCGGGCCAGGCACCGGCCCTGCGTACGGCGTCATGACCCGCACCGCCCCGTCGAACCCGTACCTGGAGCCGCCCCCGGTGCTCGACTCCGACACGTTCCGCACGGCCTGCGCGCAGTTCCCCACGGGTGTCGTGGTCGTCACCACGGCCGACGGCGGACAGCTGTACGGCAGCACCGTCAACGCCTTCACCTCGCTCACCCTGGAGCCGCCCCAGGTACTGGTCTGCCTGGCGGCGACCTCCCGGACCCGGTCGGCGATCGAACGCTCCGGAGTGTTCGCCGTGAACGTGCTCGCCGCCGACCAGGCGGCCACAGCCCGGCTGTTCGCCTCGAAGGACCCGGACAAGTTCGCGCGGACGGATCACCGGACCGGGGCGGTCGGAGCGCCGCTGCTCACCGGGACCGTGGCGCGGTTCGAGTGCCGCCTCGCGGGCACACAGCGCAACCACTCGCACTGGATGCTGATCGGGCGCGTGGTCGCACTGGCCGCCGACCCCGGCCGGGACGCGCTGCTCTTCGTCCGGGGCCGTCTGACCGGGTGACGGTCCCGCCCGCACCGGTGCGCACACCGCCGGCCGGCCCGCGTCCGGGGCCGGCCGGCGGTCCTGCCGCCTCGCGCCCGGCCCCCGGGCCGGCCGGTCCGTTCAGCAGACCGGATGGTTGACGCCCGAGGCCGCCTTCGTGGAAGGTGGGATCCACGCTCATCCGGACCCCCGCCATGGCGCGGGCCCGCCCCGTCCGAGCGGAGCCGGAGCGGAATCCAGAGCGGAGGACGCCATGGAAAAGGCCTTCACGGAGCCGGTCCGGTCGCTGCCTCCCGTGCTCGTCGCCGAACTGGTCACCTCGCCCTCCGTCGAGCAGCTGCTGGACCGCTTCCTCGACGAGGCGCCGAGCCGGCTCGGATCCTTCGCCGCCGGCGTCTATCTCCACGACCACACGACCGGGCGTCCCATCGCCTCCGAGGTGCGGGGCCTGGGCAACTACTACGTGCGCAGCTACGAACGCTTCGGCCGCGACCAGGACCCCATCGTCCAGAACGCCCTGCGCGACCGGAAGGTCTACGACAGCGACTCGCTGATGCCCCGGGAGGAGTGGCTGAAGCTCCCGGTCGTGCACGAGGTGTTCGCTCCGCACGCCATGGCGCGGGTGCTGTGCGCCCCCCTGGTCGTCGGCGACGAGGTCACCGGGACCCTGAACCTGGCCCGGCGCGACGAACAGCCGCAGTTCACCGAGGCGGACCGCGACGCGGCTCGTGTGGCGGCCGCGGTGCTGGGCATCGCCGTGTCCGCGATCCGGGACAGCGCTTCGGTCGAGCGCGAGCGCACCTCGCTGACGGAGGCGCTGGACCGGTGCGGCACCCCGGTGGTGCTGACCGACCTGGCGCTGGCCCGACGCCGCCTCAACGCACCCGCGCTCGCTCTCCTGGACCGGCTCGGGGACGCCCGCCCGGAGTTCGAGCGCCTGCTCGACTGCGACGACGGGGTGGCGGTGGGCTCCTGGAGCCCCGGCGACGGACCGGGGGCCGGGCTGCACCTCACGGTCACCTCGCAGCGACTGCCGAGTCAGCCGGACGTGATCGTGTCGGTCATCGCCGAGCGGGGCGGATCCTCACACACCGTCAGCCCCGCCCAGCTGGCGCTGCTCACCCCGCGCGAGGTCGAGATCGCCACACGCGCCCTCGCCGGTCACCGGGACAGCGAGATCGCGGCCGACCTGGTGATCAGCCCGCACACGGTCAAACACCACTTCAAGTCGATCTACACCAAGCTCGGCGTCCACACACGTGCGGAACTGCTCGGCCGGCTGCTGTACTGAACGCACCGCCCTCGGACCGCCGTTCGCCGAGGCACCGTGTGACGCGGTGGACAGCAACCCTCCCGCACCGAGCGGAGGTGATACGGATACGCGTGCTCATATCGTCGATGAGCAGCACGGCAGGCTCCCATCCGCCGTCAGGACGTCGATCGCGCCCGCGGCTCGCGGCGCTTCTTCGGTTCCCGGGCCCGGATGCCGGGAGCGTCCTGCCGAGCGCCGGTGGTACGGGGCCGGTGCCCACCGGAGCGGAAGTACGGGTGAGGACCGGTCCCACGCGGGCCCGCAGGCGGGACCGGTACGGGTCGGACCAGGCGGACCTCCGGTCGAACCGCACCGGCGGGTTTCCGTCCGCGCGTTGGACGGCGAGTTCGGCGGCCGAGGGCGGGACCGGCGCAGATCACAGGAGGTCCTGGTAGGTCGGCAGCATGAGATCCAGGCATTCGGCGTACTGGGGACGGCCGAGATCCTGGTAGGCGCGGGCCCACAACGGATGCAGCTCCGTCAAACGCAGGAAGTCCTGGTGGAAGGCTTCCGTCAGACCCAACAGGGCAGTTGCCGGACAACCGGCGTCCAGCATTCCCACGGCGTCGGCGAGAATCTCCTCCAGGCGCTCGGAGGAGACAGGGCCGTGGCCGGCGAACGCGTCGGACGGTGCCAGCACTCCGATGCCGTACACACCGTGCTCATGGCGCCATCCGGCCGGGACGGCGAGGTCCAGGGGCACCAGCACATCACGACCGTCCTCGGTGATGCCGAACTCGGGTGAGGGGCGAAGCCCGAGTTCGGCTGCCAGGCGGGCGATCAGGGCGCGGTCGGCGTCGCTGAGGTTGTCCTTGCGCAGGCCGAGTGAGAGCGCGAACTCCAGGCCGGCCCGGGTGTCCCGGCCGATGACGCGTGCTCCGGGTTCCTGGGCGAAGACGGCGACCGGGTGATCGGTTCCGCCCAGTTCCGGCGCCGGCACCACCCACCCGATGTGCGTGCCGTTGCCCAGATGGCCGAAGGGCAGCAACTCGGGCGTGGCGTACAGCGGAGCGGGCCTCGGCAGCCGTGACGAGGGCCCCGGATAGGAGTACTCCCAGCCGCCGGGAGCCAAGGGAACCGCCTCAAGATCGAACATGAAATCGTAGTACGTCTCCAGAAGTATCTCGTCGTACAGGTCGTCCTCGATGAACGCATGCTCCCAGGCGATGTCGATCAGCCTGGCCAGGGCGGGCGGCGTGGGGAAGGGGAACAGGTCGTCGACCCAGCGCGGGGGTGAAGTCATGACGATCAGTATCGCCAGCCACGGGGGCACCGCACACGCGTTCCAGGACCTCCGGGAGGAAACCGCCGAACCGTGTCTGCCGGTCGTGGGTGTGGGAAGCGCGAAGCCGCGCAGGGCCGGCGATCGCCGGACGGGAACACGGCTGGTCGGGCTGTCGGCTGAGGCCCGGTGACGGCATGCCCGGCGGCCGCCGGACCACCACACCGAGAGGCCCGGTCACCCGGGTCAAGGGCAGGCGGGGGCCGACCGGGCGCGCTGCGGCGACGGAGTACGGGCGCGGGGGCCGGGCATGCCGTCAGCGGGTGCGCGGCGGCTCCCCGATGCCCCAGTCGGCCAGCTCCTGGCGGATCCGTGCGAGCTGGGCCCGCTCCCGCGCGTAGTCCGCTTCCGAGGACTCGTCGAGCTTGGCCGTGACCTGGTCGAGGACGTCGGTGAGGCTGATGATGATCGCCTTCAGGCTGCGGGGCTCTTTGCTGAGCGATGGTGCCGGATTCATCGAAGGCCATCTCCAGACGTATATGTCCCATGTGGTACGCCTGGACTGTATCCCGGTCGATGCGCTTCGTCGGCGCCTCCTCCGGACGGGCCCGGCATCCCAGGCGCCGCGTGCGGCCCCGACCCGAGGTGAACCCCTCGGGCTCCCCTGCCCGGGTTTTCTGCCCGGGCCGCGGGCTCGGTCGTTTGGCCGCGACCGCGCGATGCCACGACGACCGTACGCATGCGCGCCAACGGCCGGGAGCGCGGCCTCGTGTGCGAGGACCGCACACTTCTGGTCCACGCCATCCGCGACAACCCCGGTCTCAAGGCAGTCCAGCAGGCCGCGCGACAACACGAAAGCTGACGTCCCGGTCCGAGGCCGGCGGCGTCATGTGCGGAATCGGCTCACCTCAGGGACACACCGGCGGAAACGGAGCACGGAAGCTACGGAGCCAGGCCCGGGCCGAGGAAGGCGAGAGCGTCACGGGTGAGTTCCCGGGGCCGGTAGCCGCCCTGCCGGGCGAGTGCCGCGGCAGCGCAGACGCAGGGGTCGAAGCACGGATAGCCCCGCAGCAGGAAGAGGTCCCACTCCTCGTCCTCCGCGATCCAGAACTCGGCCAGTGTCCGGAGTGATGCCTCGGTCCCGCGATGGTCCTTCCGCGGGATGCTGACGGCAAGACCCAGCCAGGCCCCGTCGACCGCGTCGGCGGGCTGAGGGCCGAGCGGGGACGCCCCGGTACCGAGTGCCAGCTCCCGGACGACCCGGTCCGGGAGCGCCTGAGGGACCGGAACCGTCCGCAGCCCTTCGAGGTGGCTCCGGTCTCCGCCGAGTACCGCATAGGGGAGCGCCCCCGAAACGTCTCCCAGCAGGGCGTACCCCCAGGAGGCCAGTGACGACCACCTGCGCCATGTGGGGTGACCGGCGCCCGACGCGTACAGAGTGGACGTGATCTCCAGGGATATCTCGTGCGCCTGGGACACGGAGTCGTCGATACCGATGTCTTGCCGTGACTGCGCCAGCCAGTCGACGCTGTCCCGGATGAGGGACAACGAGTCGGCGAACCGGCCCTCCGGGGCGGCCCGGCGGCGTGGACCCGCCGACGCGACCAACCCGGCGGCGCCGTCGATGACCCGGGACACATAGCCGTCGGGATTCCTGAGAGCCACTCCTCGGACCTCCCCGGGCCTCGTCCCTGTGCCGCGCGTTCTGCCCGCCCCAGCCCGCCGGTTGACCGGAGCCCTCCGTCGCCGTGGTGTCATGCAGGGAGACCGGACTCCCGCCGGGGATGCTACGGGAGAAGGTGACCTCTTCCGTCGCCTTGGCGTCCCGGACCGGTGCGTCATCGGTGTGGCGGACCGTGCCGGACCCGGCGCGGATGTCCGCGCTCGGGGCCGGGACGATGCCGACTCGTTCGCCGTGTCCGGGCCGTCGGCGTCAGGGGTTGCGCGGGGCCACCAGGCCGGATTCGTAGGCGAGAACGACGAGCTGCGCGCGATCACGGGCGTGGAGCTTGGTCATGGCCCGGTTGATGTGGGTCTTCGCGGTCATCGGGCTGATCACCATGCGGCCGGCGATCTCGTCGTTGGACAGGCCCTGCGCGACCAGGGCGACGGCCTCGCGTTCGCGGTTGGTCAAGTCCTCCAGCCGCGTGTCGGCGCCGCTATGGAGCGGCTGGGTGACAAACCGGTTGATGAGCTTGCGGGTGATCGAGGGCGCGAGCAGCGCGTCACCGCGAGCGGCCACGCGTACGGCGTGCAGGAAGTCCTCCGGCACGATGTCCTTGACGAGGAATCCGGCGGCCCCCGCGCGCAGCGCGTCGAAGACGTACTCGTCCAAGCCGTAGTTGGTCAGGATGACGACGTGCAGCCGGGCGAGGGCCGGGTCCGCGGCGATGCGCCGGGTCGCCTCGATGCCGTCGACGACGGGCATCCGGATGTCGATGAGAGCGATGTCGGGCAGGTGTTCCCTGGCCAGAGCCAGGCCCTCCTCCCCGTCGGAGGCCTCGGCGACCACCGCGATGTCGTCCTCCAGGTCGAGGAGCGCGCGGAATCCGCTGCGGATGAGCGGCTGGTCGTCGACCAGCAGGACCCGGATCACGACGCCCGGTCCACGGGGAGCTCGGCCTGGACGGTGAAGCCGCCTTCGCCGCGCGGCTCCGCGCGCAGCCGGCCGCCGAGGGCGGTGACCCGTTCGCGCATGCCGAGCAGTCCGACGCCGGGGGGCGGGGAGGTGTCCGGTGTGGCCCTGCCGTCGTCGTCGACTCGTATGGTCAGGGTGTCCGGACGGCAGTCGATCCGGACCGACGCCGTGGCGGCGCCCGCGTGACGGGCGATGTTGGTGAGCGACTCCTGAACGATCCGGTAGACGGTCCGGCCCACCGCGGCGGGGACGTCCTGCTGTTGTCCTTCGATCGTCAGACTCGCGTCCAAGCCGGTCAGCCGGGCACGTTCCACCAGTTCCGGGACGTCGTCGAGCTCGTGAGGCTGGGTCAGGCCGTCGTCGCGCAGCGCCTCCAGGGTCGCGCGCAGTTCCCGGGTCGCCTCGCGCCCGGCCTCCTGGATCGCCAGCAGGGCCTGCGGCACCTGTTCGCCGCGCTTGCGGGCCACATGGACGGCGACCTCGGCCTGCACCTTGATGATCGAGATCTGGTGGGTGAGTGAATCGTGCAGCTCCCGCGCGATGTGCAGGCGTTCCTCGTCGGCGCGGTGCCGCGCGGTCTCCTCCCGGGTGCGCTCGGCTTCGTCCGCGCGCCGCTCGGCCTGCCGCAGTGCTTCACCGGCCGCGGCGGCGGCGATCAGCCAGGCGATTTCGAGGGCGCCCCGGGCCTGTGCGAACGCCTCACCGATGTCGTGCAGGCCCGAGGCCAGGGCGGCGAGGGGCAGAGCGGCGAGTACGGCCACGCTCACCGTCACGGTGATGGTGCGGTGTCCCGCTCGTACCGCCGCGTACACCGCGAACAGGTACGCGACGGCGGGTACGTCGAAGCCGGCCGCCTGGTAGCCCACCGCACACAGCCCGGTGACGGCCAGGACGGGAACCGGCGCACGGCGGCGCCCGGCCAGCGCCAGGCCGCCTGCCGTCAGCAGGGCGTATCCGAGCAGGGCGGAGTTCGTGGCGGAGTGCTGCTTGGACAGCCCTGTGACCAGCAGGATCGCCGCGATGCCGACGGCGATCGCCCCGTCTCCGAGGCGGGCCGGGACACCGAACGGACCTCTACTCATGAGCGCACCCTAACCGGATCCCGCAGCGGGCGAGTCGCGCTCCCGGACGAGCCGCCGGCTACCACGCACGCGGTACGTTCCAGCCTCCTGCGGCGTCCGCGGTAGCCGGCTGCGGCATCGGCGGCAGCGTGGATTGCCCGCGTCCGCCGGACGACCGGCGGTGGGTCCGGCGGACATGATCGGGCGACGTTCGTCGCAGGAGAAGAAGGAGCACCTCATGACAGTCCGATTCATGCTCGCCGCACCGGCGGCCGTTCACCTCGCGGTCCAGCCGGCCGCCGCCGGTGCCACCACCATGAGCGCCGGGCGGCTCGGCGCCATCGTGGCCACGTCGGTGGGGCTGATCGGCTTGGTGATCGGCGTGTTGGCGCTGGCCCGCCCGGCCGGTCGTCTCGGCGCCGGCCACGGACGGCTCGGGACCGTGGTGCCCCTGGCGGCGGGACTGATCGCGATGGCCCTGGGCGGGCTGGTCGTGGCCACCTCCGACAGCGGTATCGGCACCGGCAACGGGCGAGGCGGCGCCTTCGTGGCTCTGATCGTGGGGCTGATCGGGGTGGTCCTCGGTGTGTCGGCTCTGGCCCGCTCCCGTCGCGCCGGCTGACCGCAGCGATACGGGCGTGTGCTCGGGTCGGCCCGGGGGTCTCGCCACCGATGTCCCGCGCGCCGTACGTGGCGGCCCCGCCTCATGGCGAGCTGACCGGCCCTTTGCGGAACCGGCTGCGGGATCCCTCTGTGCCGGAGGCGGGAGACCGGCTGGACCGCTGTGGCCGGAACACGGTACGGGCACGTCGACAGCGACCTGCCCGGGGTTGTGTCCGGCTCCCGCCGGGGTCTTCGAGCGGGCGCCGGACCGGCTCACCACCGCCACCATCCGATGCGCGGTACATCGTCCTATCAGTCTGGTTGGGCACGAAATCCGTCGGTACAGTGTGCGCCGTTGAGGCCGGGAATGCCCCGGCCCGGGGGGAGCAGGACGATGGGCGATCCCACGTACGGCGAAGGCGCATACGAGGCCGACGACGTCATACAGAGCGCCGACTACACCGGGTATCTGTTCACCAGTGACTATGTGGCTGGTGAGAACGGCATGAGCCCGGACCCGACCGGTCCGGACGCCGATACGGACGGGGCGGCCGGAGACGGAGGTGGCGGCTGATGGCAGCCGACTGGACCGGTCCCGCCTGGCGGATGAACCTCCCCGAGACATGGATGCTGTGCGATTTCCTCAAGACGGACTCCACGCTGCGCAGTTGGGGTGCGTGTCACCACTGGGGGCTCCTCGAACTCCAGGTCCTCGGCGTCGTCAAACCGGTGACCCGGACCGAGATGCAGAAGAAGTACGTCTTCTTCGGACCGCTGGAGCCGTTCGTCTCCCGGGGGTTCGTCCGGGGGGCCCGCTCGGACGTCCGGCTCACCGACTACATGGAGCGGGCCAAGGACCGGGTCCTGACCGGCCTGCGACAGCACGCGGCTTCGCAGGTGAGTGACCAGCTGTACGGCCAGGGCACAGCGCGCGGCGACTTCGCCGCAGGTGGTGACTTCGACCGGGAGCTGATCCGTTCGATGGCCGCACGCGGGTATCTGCGGATCACCAGCGACAGTTGGTCGGGCCTGGAGAGCCGTCGGACCGAGCGTTCGGAGTCAGCGGTCCGGCAGGCCGCAGCGGACATCGAGCGGGCGCGTGGCCAGTTCCCCGAGTGGGTACGGAGCGATCCGGGCCGTGCCCTGGAGTTCACCCGCAGCATGGGCGCGATGACGCTGATGGTGCCCTCCGTGCACGAGAGCTGGCGGTCCGCACTGGCCCGGCTGTTCAAGAGCGCGGCCGCGGGCCGGGGCCCCGGGGGCAAGGACAGCGGACCGGCCGCACGGGTGGCCGGCCAGGTTCTGGCGGGCGCGATCCGGGGCGCGGCCCGCTCGGAACAGTTCGGCGACCTCGTGGACGGCTTCTACGACCGGGTGACCGTGGAGGTCACCGACACCCTGCTGGACGCCACCGACTTCTCGGGTGTCTGGGACTTCTCGGGTGCCGGTGACGGCGGGGGCGACGGCGGTGACGGCGGAGGGTGAGCCGGCGTCCGCGAGGGCCGACGGTGACGGGTGCCCGGTGGGTGATGTGTGTCAGGCGTCGAGCCACATCGGTTGCAGTGATGGTCCGTCATCCGGGAGGCGGATCGGTTCCCCGCGATCGCGGAAACCGTGCCGTTCGTACAGCTTGCGGTTGTCGGGAGTGGATGCCTCCAAGTAGACCGGCAGTTCGCGTTCTCCCGCTCGGGCCAAACCGGACGTGATCATCGCGCTCCCCGCACCCCGGCGGCGGTGTTCCGGCCGAACGGCCATGGACTGGAGGTAGAGGTGGGGGCTGTCGGGGTGCCGGGTGTCCGTCGCTTCCTGAACCGCTCGCAGGCGGCGTGATACCGGATCGTCTCCGGCGGGTGGTTCCGTGGTTTCCGGTATGCCTGATCGAGGCACCCGGATCGAGGCGCCGGCGGGCACGCCGTCGGCTACCGCGAGGATCAGGGCCCCGGTGTCAACAGCGGCACCGAGGGATGCGCCGAAGACGCCACGCAGGTACGTGAGCCGTGTGACGGGGTCGGGGAGGGCCCAGGCCATCACGGCCTCGTCGGCGAATGCCGCGGTGCACAGCGCCGCGACCTCGTGGAGTTCGGAGATCGTTGCGGGACGCGTGGTGACAGGCGGTGCCGTCATGTGCTGTTCTGCCCTTCGCCGTACGCGGTGATCGGGAATCAGCCGTCGCCGGCATGCGCGAGCGCGCTGGGGGTGAGGCGCCCGACGATCGCCGGGGCCTCGTGGACGAGTGTGTCGTCGGTGAGCGCTTCGACCATGAACAGCGCGAAGTCGACGCGTCGTGTCAGGTTGCTCGCGAGGAGCGGGGCGCCGACGTGGCGGCTCCACACGGGAAGCCCCTGACTCTCGCCCTCTGCGAGATCGCTCGCACGGACCAGGGTCCACCGACGGTCGCTGGCGAAGATCCGGCGCGACGCCTCCACCTGGTCGTCGACATCGATGACGCGCAGGGTGCGTCCCAGCCGGGTGACGATCCGGGTGGAGGCCCTGAACGTCCAGGAGTACCGGTCCTGATCGTCCCGGGGGACGTGCCAGCCGCACGAGAAGACCAGACGCGCGTCGGGGTCCGCGTGATCGAGCACCGCCTGTGCGGTGCCCGATGAGTACTGCCGCACGCCCCAGGGGACGAGTACGGTCAGCACACCGTCGCACCCGGCGACGGCTCGTCGGATCACCTCCCGGTCGTTCGTGGCACCGGGCACGATCGTGATCCGGTCCGCGAGCGCGGCGAGTTTGCCGACGCTGCGTTCGCGGCAGACGCCGACGACGTCGTGGCCGCGGTCCAACGCGTGCCGGACCAGGTACTGCCCCAGCTTTCCCGAAGCACCGACGACGCAGACCTTGCGCATCCGCTCCGTGCTCATCTCTCGGCTCCCGCCCTCGGCCGACCAGTCGAACTTACAATGTAAGTAACGATAGACTTACGCCGTAAGTTGGGCAAGAGGGCAGCGGAGGGCGCTCATGAGCGAGCACGGCACCGGGCGGCGTACGAAGCCGAAGAGGGTGGCACTCAGCCGGGAACGAGTGGTGACCGCCGCGATCGCGCTGGCCGACGAGAAGGGCGTCGCCGGCGTCACCATGCGGGCTCTCGCCGCCAGGCTGGGCGTCGAGGCGATGTCGCTCTACAACCACGTGCGCGGCCGGGAGGACATCCTCGACGGGATGGTCGACGCGGTGTTCGGTCAGATCGGCCTTCCGCCGTCGGCGACGGACTGGAAAGCGGCCATGCGCGACCGCGCCAGATCGGCACGCACGGTGCTTCGAGGCCATCCGTGGGCCGTCGGCCTGATGGACTCCCGCCGTCGGCCCGGCCCGGCGACCTTGCGTCACCACGACGCCGTCCTCGAAGCCCTGCGGGCGGGAGGCTTCTCCCTCGCGATGACCGCGCACGCCGTCTCGCTGATCGACAGCTACCTCTACGGGTCCGTCCTCCAGGAACTGAGCCTGCCCTTCACCGGCCACAACGAACTCGACGACATCGCGGGCACCATCCTGCGCGAGGTGCCGACCGACACCCACCCACACCTCACGGAGCTCATCACCGAGCACGCCCTCCAGCCCGGATACGACCCCGCCGACGAGTTCGAGTTCGGCCTGTCCCTCATCCTCGACGCTCTGCACCCCGACTCACCGCCCTAGTACTGCAACGGTGTTTGGCGTGACTGGTGGCAGGCTCGGTCGTTGATGCAGTTATGGGTGGGGACCTTGCTGGTGTCAGGTTGTGGGCGGGTGAGCTGGACGCTCTGCA
>NZ_JBIALS010000059.1:0-25735 GCF_042873655.1 Streptomyces sp. NPDC004609
GGTGGAGGGTGTAGTTCCAGTCGCCGTGGAAGCGATGGCGGGTGATGGGCAGGGCGGCGAGCTCGTCGTCACTGATGCGGATGCCGGTGGGGTACCCACTGCTGTCGAGTTCGGCATGGACGGTGAGGCCGGTGCGGCTGGTGGTCGCGGCGATGGTCTGAAGTATGACTTCGTGGCTGGTCAGGGGCCTGCCTCGCCAGTTCATGGTGATGTGGGAGAACAGCCGGTGCTCGATCTTGTTCCACTTCGAGGTGCCGGGCGGAAGGTGGCACACCGTGATCTCCAGGCCGGTCTCGGCAGCGAGGCCGGCGAGTTGGGTCTTCCAGCCGCGGGTGCGGTAGCCGTTGGAGCCCCCGCCGTCGGCGGTGATCAGCAACCGGCGGGCGCGAGCGTAGTCGTGCTGGCCTCGGGCCTGCCACCAGCGGCGGATCGAGGCGACGGCGAACGCCGCGGTGTCGTGATCGGTGCCGATGTTCACCCAGCCGGTGTTCGCGGCCATGTCGTAGATTCCGTACGGAATCGCCTTCTCGGCCTGACTGGGGAAGTCGTGCGTCCTGACCCTCACAGGCTGCCCTGCGGGCTGCCATTCGTGCCCGGCGTTCTTGTAGTCGCCGATCAGTTCCTTCTTCTTGCTGTCCACGCTGATTACCGGGTCACCGGCGTCCCTGTGGGCTCGTGCCTGCTCGTTGAGGTAGCGGAACTGGGCGTCCCTGTCGGGGTGCTGAGCACCTTCGATGGTCTTTGCGTTGGCCTGCAGACTGAAGCCTTCCTCCCGCAGCAGGCCGGCGACCGTGTCGGCGGAGACCCGGTGGCCCTGCCGAGTCAGCGCCGCCGCCAGCTTCCGGGTCGACTTCGTCGTCCACCGCAGCGGCGATATCGGATCGCCCCGCTCGTCGGGCACGACCAGCGCAAGCAGCGCCGGCCGCAGCCCTGGATCAAGGTCCACCGCCCTCTTCCGGCCCCCACCAGGACGACGGACCCGCCCCACCAGAACCTGGCCAGACTCCAGGTCAGCCGCTCCGCGCGAGACCGTGCCCTCCCGAACCCCAGCCGCGGCAGCGACGATCCTGATCCCACCATGCCCCAGCGACAGCGCTTCCGCCCCTATGACCAGCCGGCGCTGACGCTCGTCCAGATGCGGCAACAACGCCTGAAACTTCGCCGCCAGGACGTCCTCGATCCCCTCCGGCCTCCCCATACCAGAACAACGATCCCCGTAGCTGGAAGCCACGACTTGATTCCCGGCAAGTCCTTAGGCGGAAGCGGAGGCCACGAAGAACGGAATGGCGATGAGGAAGCGGTCGGCCTCGGCGCGTCGGCGCTGCTCGGCGAGCCACTCGTCCGCCTGGTCACGGCCGACGGCGCCGCTGGCGCAGGCCGACTCGGCGAGCCTCGCGAGCAGCGACAGCATCGCGGGGTCGGTGAACACGCTGGTGTGCACCTCGACCGTGACATCGTCGAAGCCGCCGGCCAGGAGCAGGCTGCGGTACTGGCGGCCGGCGCGGGGCGTGCCCAGGAGGTCGGCGCGGGCGTGCACGATCGTGCGGGTGAGCGCCGTGTCATCCGAGTCGATCATGATGGCGTCCCAGTCCTGACCGACCAGGACGATCCTGCCGCCCGGGCAGAGCACCCGTCGTGCCTCCGCCACCGCGCGCCCTGGCTCCTGAAGTACGTGGAAGACCTTGTCGGCACGGTAGCCGCGCACGCTTCCGTCGGCGAACGGCAGATCCTCCGCCCCCGCCTCCCGGAACTCGGCCTCCGACCACCGCTCACGGGCCGCCGCCAGCATCCACTGGCTGGGATCCACGCCCACCGCGTGGACGCCGCGTTCGGCCAGCTCGGCGACGGCTCGCCCGGCGCCGCAGCCGACGTCCACGACGGTCGAGCCCGGGACGAGAGAAAGCAGTTCGTAGGAGCGGGCCCGCAGCCGAGTGGCGCTCGGCATCTGGTCCGCAGAGTCGAGGACGGCCAGCAGGGCTTCGGTGTCGCGGTGCTCTTCCACCGCTTCCTGATGCTTGGACATGGACGTCATGCTGCGACTTAATGTCGGCATGAAGTCAAGCGAAGACGGCGGCGCCGGTACCTTGAGTATCGGCGCCCTTGCGGCACGGTTCGGCCTGGCCACGCACGTGCTGCGACATTGGGAGGCGATGGGCCTGCTGCACCCCGGACGGGACGCCGGCGGGCGCCGCCGCTACGGTGCAGACGACCTCACCCGCGTGGCGACGATCCTCGTCTTGAAGAAGGCCGGCCTTGGCCTGAACACCATCAGGAGCCTGTCCGCAACCGTCGACCGCGCCACCCGGTACGAGATCCTGCGTCCCGCGGCCGAAGAGCTCCGGTCGAGAATCGCGGCAGCCCAGGCCTCATTGGAGCTCATCGAGGGGGGCCTGAACTGCGAGTATGAGGACGTCACCCGGTGCCCGAACTACCGGCGGCTCATCGCCGAGCGAGTCGGCCCCCGAAGCCGACCGGAGAGCCAGTGATCGACGCCGTGGCACCAACCTCATGAGACGGCACAGCCAAGTGGTCGTCAGCATCGTCCAACGAGGCCGGGCAGCCCGCCTGGGTCTGTCCGCACGCCGGCCGAAGGCTCGTCCGCGACAGGCCGCGTCGGCTGCTGTGCTGGGGTTGACACTGGCCTCAACGGGGGGAGCCGATGCGGTTGCCCGCGCCGACGATTCGTCATGACGCTGTCTGAATGCTGGGCAAACAGCGATCTTGCCAGGAAGCCGGTGAGAGTAGAGACGACCGGTCCTCGTGTTGACTTTCGTGATGGCCCCGCAGTCGGCGCACTCGTGCTTGACCGCGTCTGGGTTACGCATGCTGCCCCTCCCCGCTGCCGAGCCCGGGAGCGGGCCACGGCATCTTGGCAGTGCTGCCGTGCCCACGCCCGCTGGGCTAGAAGTTCATGGGACCGGGATGCCGCGGCGAAGATCGCGGAGCTGTCCGAGCGCGACTGCGATTTCGTCGCGGAGCCGTTCGTTCTCCTCGTGCAACTTGCGGTTGAGCGTCCCGTAGGCTCTCACCACTGTCTCGTGCGACTTGGTGGTGATTCGCTGCTGATCGGGCAGAGCGGGTCGCCCCGTGGCGGGCTGCTTGTCGGCGACGCCGCGCAGTCTGGCGAGCAGTGGCGCCTGGGCAGCGCCGTAGAGGAAGGTCCGGGAGACCCCGGCCCGGGCCGCGGCGCCGCCGACGGTCACCGCGCCGCCGTCGCGCTCCAGGGCGTCCAGGACGGTGGGGACACGTTCGGTGCAGGCAAGGCGTCGCCGTTGTGCGGCCTCGGCCAGGTGCGCCGAGTTGTCAGCCGCATCGGCGGTCCTCTCCCCTTCCTCGTGGCTTGCCCCGGCGTCGTTCGGTGCCGGGGACAGCTCGTCATGTTCCTGGTCGGTGATGCGCGTGATGACGTGCTCGACCGCGATCGCCAACCGCTCGTTGACCTCGGCGGCTCGTGACCGGCCGACTGCCGTGGCGTCGGCCTGCAGTTCACGCGTGCGGGCGAGGGTGTCGCGGTGAATCGGCAGGAACTCCGATCGCTCTGGAAGTCCTGGCAGAAGTAGCAGCCGTCGGCCGCGGTCCTCGGGCAGGGGCGCGAGATGTGCCGCCCCCACCAGCCGCCGGCCACCGCGTGAAGGCGGCGACCGGTCTTCTCGGCGAGCCACTCGACGCGGGCCATCGGTCTCACCGGGCGCCTGATCACGGGCAGGGGCGCCGTCGGCACGAACGACCCACCACCCGGCCCCGCACTCACTTCGCCCTCCGCGTCGAGGTGCCCGGCCATGCCACGCCCCATCTCGCCGACAGCGGCTTCGGCAGCGTGGGTGCTCTCATCGAGCCCATCCCGTTCACCCCCGACGTGGAGCACCTCACCGACCGTCACCGGCTGCTGCGCGCCCCCCCGGCGCAGGTGACCTGGCCACCTGGACAGTCCAGGCCCATGGTCCCGACGGCTGGACGTCCCCGTATGTACTGACCACCGAGCCCGTGGAGCGCCCGGACTGCGGCGTCGCCAACTGGTTCGTCGCCACCAGTCCCCGCTCTCCGTTCCGTCAGCGCCTTCATGTCACCCGGACCAGCCCCGGGCTGCACCGGTCACTGATGGGCACGGAGTTCACCAAGAGCCACGCCGACGGGACCGCGCGGACCCGGAATCCCAACGAGGACGACATCGCACGCGTGCTGGTGGAGGATGGCATCTCTGTGGCGCCGGACTCGCTGGCGGATTCGACCATCTCGGACAACAGCGTGACCAATGCCGGTCGTGACGGCGTCTTCATCGACGACGTCGGCGGAAACGGCGGCAACCAGGTCACCGGCAACGTTCTCCAGGGCAGTGCCAACTTCGACTGCGAAGACCTCACCACCGGGTCCGGCACCGCCGGGACGGCGTCCTCGGTGTCACCCCGGCCGTTTGGCCGGGGTGGTTCATCGTGGCCGTCAGGACTGGTGGGCGGCCGAGATCTGGCCGACCAGGACGGCGAACGGCATGTCGAGGGCCGCGTAGACGGCGCCGGACTCGGGGGCGGCGTTGTCCGCGAGGGCTTCGACGATGAGCGTGGCGTAGTCGCTGACGATGACGCCCGCCTGCTGCATACGCGCCAGCCCTGCCTCCCGCTTGGTCCGGCTGAAGGTGCCGGAGGCGTCCACGGCCACGTAGGCGTCGTAGCCCGCGGCGGTCGCGGCGTAGGCGGGCAGGGCCGCGCACACTTCGAGGGACACCCCGGCGAAGATCAGCTTCTGGCGGCCTGTGGTCTCGATGGCTTCGCGGACCCGGTCGTCGTGCCAGGCGTTGACCGTGCTGCGGTCGATGATCTCCTGTCCGGCGGGGAGCGCCTCGACCAGTTCGGGGGCGGTGGGTCCCCACATGCTGTCGGCGGCGGTGGTGGTCACCACCAGCGGGATGTCCAGCGCGGTCGCCGCCCGCGCCAGCGCCGCCACATTGTGCTTCAGCTCGGCCACCGGAATGTCCCGGACGCCGGAGAGCAGGCCGACCTGGTGATCGACCAGAACCACGGCGGCGTCGTCGCGGGTGACCGGCTCCAGGTACTTGCTGCGCTCGCTCATGTGCTTCTCCTCAGACGAATTTAGTCACTGATTTTGATAGTCAATTTTAGTGACGACTTTGAATCTAGGTGACCACCACCCGTATGGCAAGCGGAAGTTGGGGCGGTGCAGAGTGAGGGCCGGCCAGGCGGCTAAACTCGCCGGTCAGACCGCCAGGGGTGGAACGGCGGGGGCGTGACGGACGACGGAAGGAAGGTGTGGGGGCATTGACCGGCGACCGGCAGACGGAACCGGACCTGGGGGTGCTCGCCGCCCGGGTCCTGTTCTCCGTCCAGCGCGAGCTGTTCGCCACACTCGCCGAGCAGGGCTTCGACGACATCCTGCCGCGCTCGGGGGCTGTCCTGGCCCATCTGCGCCCCGAGGGCATCCGCGCCAGCGAACTGGCCCGTCTGTCCGGCCAGCACAAGCAGGTCGTCGGCTCACTCATCGACGACCTGGAACGCCTCGGCTACGTCGAACGCGTCCCCGACCCCGCCGACCGCCGCGCCAAGCTGGTCTGCCCCACCGACCGCGGTCTGCTCCAGATGGAGACGGCCGCCGCCATCATGCGGGCGATCGAGGAACGGCACACGAAGTCCCTGGGTGAGGAGTCGTACGCGGCCTTCAAGAAGGCGCTCAGGCAGGTGGCACAGAACCAGAGTGCGGCGGCCCAGAGGCCGAGCTGAGCCCACTGATGGAGCCGCGGACGAGTGTTCCGCCGCAGCGAGGACAGAGCGTTCGCATCGAGGTTTGGCCGGCGGGCTGTTGTTCGGTCGAGGGGTGAGCGGATTGGTCAGAGGCGGCTGCCGTTGCCCAGGTGATGCCCAAGCGTCGCCGCTGTGCGTACAGCCGACTTGTGGCGGTTGGCCGGCGGTGCGGCGGTCAGGGCTCGATGGCCTGCCAGCGGCCGTCGTGGAAGACCATACCGCTCTCCTTGTTGAATGTGGTGGCGAGACAGACGCCGGCGTGGCGGTAGCCGGGCAGTCCGGGGGCACGTCGGCTGGAGGCGGTCGACGTCGTCGGTGTGGGACACGGCCACCGCTGCGATCGGATCGTCGGGGCCGGTCACCTCGGCGGCCGGACGGACCGCCGTACGGGAGGTGAGCTGTTTGACCGTGTCGGGCAGGGTGATCGTGTCGGGCAGGGTGACCGGGGCGCGCTGGATGAAGAACACCGCCTGGACGTCCAGGCCGACCCGGCAGCGGTCCACAGCGGGTGGCGACCTCGGCACCGCCGCTCCGGCTCTTCGATGAACTCGGCGACCGCCGGGGCGAGGCGCAGACCGTTTCACCGCTCGTCGCGTTCGCCGAGATCAGGGGCGCCTACGACGAGGCGGCCCGCCTCCAGCACGAAGGGCTGTGCATCGCCCGGGAGCTGGGGCTGGACGCGGAGGTGTCCGCGCGGCCGTCCGGGCTCGGCCGGCTTGCCCTGCCCGCCCACGACGGGGAACGGAGCCGCTGCCTGGTCCAGGTCACGGGAAGTCGATGCGGGGTGCCGGACAGCTGTCTGAGGTGAGTACTCAACTGCGTACCCGGATCAGAGCCGGGGATTCGAGCGCGTACGCCGAGCTGTTCGACAGCTATGCGCGCGCGGTCTACAACCATGCGTTCCGGCTGACCGCCGACTGGGCGACCGCCGAGGACGTCATGGCCACGACCTTCATGGAGGCGTGGCGGTTGCGGGAGCGGCTGGATCCCGAGGGAGGTTCGTTGCGGCCCTGGCTGCTGGGGATCGCCACCAACACCGCGCGCAATCAGTTCCGGTCCAACCGCCGCTACCGGGCCGCCGCCAAGGCCGCCGCGGCGGCCGAGCTGTCGATGCCCGATCACGCCGACGAGGTGGCCGAGCGGGTGGACGACCGGCGTCGGCTCGCCACCCTGCTCACGTCGCTCGCCGCGCTGCGCCGGACCGAGCGGGAGGTCATCGCGCTGTGTCTGGGTGAGGGGCTGGACTATGCCGCCGCGGCCGAGGCGCTCGGGATTCCCGTCGGCACGGTCGCCTCCCGGCTGTCCCGGGCCCGCAAGAAGCTGCGCGCGCTCGCCGAGGCCGAACTCTCCCGCCCGCCGGAGGCCACGGCCCTGCCCGCGACCGAGTTGTCCCGGGCCGCCGCCGAGGCCGCCCGGAAGATCGTGCACGGGAAACGGGAAGCCGTCCGCCCCCTGCGACAGATAAGAGGCGATCACGACCACGCGATCCGGCCCGCACAGGAAGGAAACCGATGAACGCGAATCCGTCCCGGCGGCATCCGGCCGAGAGCGACGAGAGCGCCCTGCTCATGTCCCGGACAGCGCGCGACCTGCCGCCGGGCCGTCACCAGTTCCACAAGGAGCGTCTGATGGCCCAGATCCACGACGACACGCGGCAGAGCGAAGCCCGTACGGCGGCCCCCGCCCCCGGCAAGCGGACCCGGCGGCTGCGGCTGCCCCGCCCCGCGGTCACCCTGCCCGCGACGGCCGCGGCCGTGGCGGGCGTGATCGTGGCCGCCACGGTGCTCAGCAACGGCGGCGAAGGCGGTCTCGGCACCGGACCCGCCCTGACCACCGACCTCGGCACCGCCAGCACCGACGGCGTGCCCCAACTGCTCGACCGGATCTCGCTCGCCGCCGCCTCCGAGACGACCCGACCGACCGTCAAGCCCGGCCAGTTCGTCTACATCGAGTCCAGGACGGCCGACACCTTCGTCGAGATCGAGGGCGACGACAGCAGCCTCGCCAGCCATCCCCTGCACACCCGGCAGGTCTGGCTGTCCTCGGACGGCACCGAGGGCTGGCTCATCGACCCAACGGTCAACGACGGCCCCGAGGGCGAGACCCTCAGCCTCCCCGACGAACAGGGCAACACCCGGAAGGCCGACCTCAACGGTCCCTCGTACGACTACCTGACCAAGCTCACCACCGACCCCGACAAACTGCTCGCGAAGATCTACAAGGAGACCGAGGGCCAGGGCAACTCCCCCGACCAGCAGGCGTTCAGCACCATCGGGGACCTGCTCGGCGAGAGCTACCCGCCCGCCGAGCTGTACTCGGCACTGTTCAAGACCGCCGCGAAAATCCCCGGCGTCGTCGTCGTGAACGACGCGGTGGACGCGGCCGGACGGCACGGCATCGCCGTCGCACGGCTGGACGAGACCAGCGGTGCGCGCGAGGAGTGGATCTTCGACAGGAAGACCCATGTCTTCCTCGGCGAGCGCAGCGTCCAGGTGGAGGAGAGGAAGGAAGAGGACGTCGTCATCGAGCCCGGCACCGTCATGCACACCAGCGCCATCATCACGCGGGACGTCGTCGACGGCATGAAGCAGACCCGCTCCTCCTCGTCCTGAGCCCTCCGGCCGCCCTTCCGGATCCGTTCTGAGAGTGCCTGTCCCGCTCCTCATTCACTCTCAAGGAAGAGCCTTGCCCATGAAGGGGCTGAAGGCCGTCGTGGGCCACCGGGGCGCCGTCACGGGAACCAAGGCCGCTGTCCGGGACTCGGGCACCCCGCGCCGAAGTCTCAAGGCGAGCAACGCGGACGCGGTGCAGACGCCGGCCGCGAAGACGCCGGAGCTGTGGCGGCGCTCACGGACGGATCCGAGGCGGCCTCCGGGATCGCACATGTCTGGCTGGACGGGGGCCGCGAGGCCACCCTCGGCATGTCCGTTCCGCAGATCGGCACCCCGGCGGCCTGGACGGCCGACGACGGGCGCGGGATTCGGCACGGGGCGGGAGAACAGCTGTGAACGGGTGACGACTCACGGCACGTGCAGTGCCCGGCCGACGCTGACTTCTGGGCCCGCCTGCGCTGGACGGTGAGCGCCCACCGCGCCACGTACCCGGAGGAGACCTACGCCGGGAACGTCTCTCGGTGGCACCGCCTCTCCCGCGACACCATCGAGGTGGTGCGCTTCCAGCTGACACGTCGCGCGCAGTTGGCGGTCTGGCCCGACCTGCTCACCGATGTTGCCGCGGCCGTGGCCTCGCTGCCCGACCCGTGCCTGGTAAGAATCATCCGGGAGGACGAGCACGGGCGGATCACCAGCACGGTCGTGGACGAGACCCCGTTCGAGGCAGCGGCCTTCCGGATCACCGGCGCGTGGCCTGCCGGCGTCGTGTCCCTGGATACCGACGAGCGGCACCCGCTGTTTACCGCTGTACTGCCCGACAACGACGGTGTTCTTCGGGCACGTCGGCAGACCGAACCGACACCCAGCGACCGGGGCTGGGCTTTCCTCAAGACCCTGCGGCGCGGCCGTTACCGGCGATGGACGTTCCCCGGCGACGGAAGGCGCATCAGGTCCCGGGCCGCCTCGGCAACGGCCTCCGGGGTGATGCCGAAGTGTTCGTAGAGTTCGGCGGCTGACGCCGAGTCGCCGAACTCCTCAACGCTGATCGCGCGGCCGTCGAGGCCGAGCAGGTCGTACCAGCCCTGGCCGACGCCCGCTTCCACCGTGATCCGTCGACGCACCGTCGGCGGTATGACGCTGTCCCGGTAGGACGGATCCTGTTCGTCGAACCATTCACGGCAGGGCATGGAGACGACACGCGCCCGGAGTCCCTCCCCGGCAAGAGCGCGTGCCGCGGCAACCGCGATCTGCACTTCGGACCCGGTGGCGATGATGACGACGTCCGGATCCGCGGCGTTGTCCTGAGCGGGGGTTTCATAGCGGATGTACCCCCCCCCGCGGACGGCGTCGGCGGCCGAGCGGAATCCGTCGCTGCGGTCGGGGAACACCAGTAGGTCCTGCCTGCTGAGGCTGAAGCCGGTGGGCTTTCCCGGGGCGCTGAGCACCTTCCACAGCGTGATCGCGGTTTCGCCGGCGTCGGCGGGTCGCACGATGTCGAGGCCGGGGATGGCGCGCAGAGAGGCGAGATGCTCGATCGGCTGGTGTGTGGGACCGTCCTCGCCCAGGCCGATGGAATCGTGGGTCCAGACGTAGAGGGCGGGCAGCTTCATCAGCGCCGCGAGCCGTACGGCCGGACGCATGTAGTCGCTGAACACCAGGAAGGTGCCGCCGTAGGGGCGACTCAGTCCGGAGAGCGCGATGCCGTTCATGGCCGCGGCCATGAAGTGCTCGCGAACGCCCCAGTGGACCGTCTGACCGTAAGGGTTCGCGCCGGGGAGCGGACTGGAACGCGGGAGGAACGACGAGGTGTCGTCGATGGTGGTGTTGTTGGACTCGCCGAGGTCGGCGGATCCGCCCCACAGTTCGGGCAGTTCCGCCGCCGCGGCTTTCAGCGCCAGGCCGAATGCCCTGCGGGTGGCCATCGGCGTGCCGACCGGGAACACGGGGCGGGCGTTCTCGAACGTGGCGGGCGTCCGCTTGCCTCTGAGCCGCCGCAGCAGGTCGTACTCGCCGGGGTTGCCGCTCGCCCAGGAGGCGAACAGCGCCAGCCGCTGTGCGTACACGTCCCGGGCACGGGCGATGCCATCGCCTCCAGCGGCTGGTCCAGCGTTTACGGCCGGTGCCGGCCGGGTCGAGGGACATGACCGCGAGGTGGACGCACTTGAGGGCGGCGTTCTCGGAGGGGAATCCGGGCTGTGCCCGACCACCTCTGGCATCCCGCCCTCAGCTGCCCCCGGTTACCGCTGGGAGGCAGCCCCACCCTCAACTCCGCACAACCTTTCGGCGACCTCGGTAGTCTCATGCCTGTTACCGGGGGGCGGGGGCAGGCCCGGCAGGGCGGCCGCCGTGTGCTACCCCCGGCTGTGCAGGGGGCAACGAGCCCCCGAAGAGAATGAGGAGACTATTCGTGGGCAGAACTGCCCTCCCGCGCGGCCGCGCAGCCGCGGCCGCGCTCGTCACCACCTCGCTCGTCCTCAGCGCCACCGCCGTCCTCCCGACGGGCACCGCGTTCGCCGCCACACCGGCGCCGTGGTCCACCGTGGTGACCCTCGCGAAGGCCACGACCGTCCTGCGGGAGCTCGTCGTCACCACCGACGGCACCGCCGTCGCCCTGTGGGACCAGTACGACGCCGGCGCCAATCGCTACCGCCTGTACGCGGCCACGCGGCCCGCCGGCAATGACACCTGGAACAGCCCCGCGGAGCTGGGCACCTCGCCGCACGACAAGCGCGAGGCGAAGCTGCTGGCCCGCGCGGACGGTTCGGTCGTCGCGCTGTGGACCGAGCGGCCGAGCTCCAGCACCGGCGAGACACGGGTCCTCAGCGCCTCCTTGCCCGCCAGGTCGAGCACGGGGTGGTCCGCTCCCACCGCGCTCCTCGACCTGAGCGCGAAGGTCGCGATCCGCTCCCTCGACCTTGCCGAGGGCCCCGGTGGCCGCGTCGCCGCGGCCTGGGTATCCACCCCGCTGAACACCGGTACGGGGGCGGTGTACGGGGAGGTGTACATCGCCACCCGCGAGGCGGACGGCACCTGGAGGCACTCCCTTCCGGCCAGCAACGTGGGCGCGTA
Source organism: Streptomyces sp. NPDC004609 (assembly GCF_042873655.1). Lineage (NCBI taxonomy): Bacteria > Bacillati > Actinomycetota > Actinomycetes > Kitasatosporales > Streptomycetaceae > Streptomyces > Streptomyces sp. NPDC004609. The sequence continues at coordinate 11,432 of NZ_JBIALS010000059.1, forward strand.
CGACGGCTTCGTACTCGCCGGACCGCAGGTCGCCCTCGACGCCGGAGGCAACGCGGTCGTCGCGTACACGATGAGCTCCGACGGGAGCCTCAGCGTGATGACCAACTCCCGGGACAAGGAGACCGGCGTCTGGGGTACTCCGACCGCCGCCGCCACGCCCGCCTGGGGCATGAGCGCCCCCGCTCTGGCCACGGACGCCTCCGGCTGGGTGCACATAGTGTGGAAGGATCCGAACGGCAGCCTTCAGGTCAGCCACCGCGTCACGGCGAACGATGAGTGGTCCGCCCCGGTGACCGCCGTGTCCGGGCTCAGGACCGGTGGCATCGGCGTCTCCACGAAGACCCCGGAGCCGCTGCACGGACCCGACGGGGACATCACCCTGGTCTGGTACGACGAGTCGGTCGGCAGCCGCACTACCGGCATCCGCACGGTGAGCTTCGACTCCCCCTCCGGCACCTGGGGGGCGCCGAAGACGCTCTCCACCGCGTACCCCGAGACCCCGTACGACGTCTCGATCGCGCGGGACGGCTCGGTCCACGCCGCGTGGCTGGAGCGCAACCCCGCCTCGTCCACGACCTCCGTAATGCAGTCCTCGCGGATCGGGGACGCGTGGACCAACGCCCGTGCGGTGCCGGGCTACGGATCCGAGCGCGCCGAGATCGCGTCCGCGGGCGGCGAGCGGGTCACCGCCGTCTGGGACTCGGCGCGGAACGGCACGGACCGGACCCTCAACGCCGTCCGGGCCGCCTGGCCCAAGCCAGCCGTGACCTCCTCCTCGGTCCCCGGCGCGGCGAACCTCAAGGGCTCCTCCAGCAGCAGCACCGTGTGGGCGCCGCGGTGGACGAGCAACTCCGCAGTCGCCAACTGGACCCTGACCCTGGCCGATCCGGCGGGCCGGACCCTGCGCACCCTCACGGGCACCCCGGGCTCCACCTCGATCACCGCGATCTGGAACGGCCGTACCAGTTCCGGCGCCCTGGCCCCCAACGGCCGTCTCACCTGGACCCTGAAGGCCGTCCAGGCCGGATCCGGCACCGGCTCGACGCTTGCCACCGGCTCCCTGTCCGTGGCCGGCGGAGCCACGGTCCACCGCGACTTCGGCAGCCCGGGTGGCACCCCGGACGGCCTGGGCGACCTGCTCACCCTGAGCTCCGCGGGCAAACTCCAGTACCTCTACGGATCGTTGCCCGCGGGCGACCTGAGTACGGGCAAATCCGGTTCGGGCTGGTCCTCCTCCGTCATCGCCGTCCCGTTCGGGGACCTGACCGGGGACCGCTGCAACGACCTGCTGGTCCGCACCGGCGACAGCCTGCGGCTGTACAAGCCGGGCTGCGGGGCTGCGCCGTCCGCCTCAACCCCCTACACCACGCTCGGTACCGGGTGGGGACAGTACGACATCCTGACCCCGGTCGGCGACGTCACCAAGGACAGCCGGCCGGACATGATCGTCCGCGCCCCCTCCACCGGCGCCGTGTACCTGTACAAGGGCACCAGCGACGGCAAGCTGGCCTCGCGGGTGAAGCTGTACGCGGACTGGCGCGGCTACAAGAAGATCGTCGGCACCGGAGACCTCAACGGCGACGGCGTGGGCGACCTGCTCGCGCAGGACAAGTCCAACGAACTGTGGCGCTACGACGGCACCGGATCCGGCACCTTCAAGGCGCGGGTCAAGCTCGCCGACGACTGGGGCTCCTCGTACAACGTGATCGTGGGCACCGGAGACCTGAACAGCGACGGCAAGGCCGACCTGCTCGCCCGTGACACGGCCGGTAACCTCTACCGGTCCTACGGAACCGGCAAGGGCACCTTCAGCGCCCGCAAGAAGGTGAACGCCGGTTTCAACAGCTACAAGGCCCTGTTCTAGGTTCTGTCGTGTCACGCCCACATCAGGAGTGAGGCGAGCGTGACTGCTGCCCGGTAGGACTCGGCGGACTTGTCGTACCGGGTGGCGATGCCCCGCCACTGCTTCCAGCGGTTGAAGCACCTTTCCACGACGTTGCGGTGCTTGCAGACCTCGCTGCCGAAGGCAGAGGACCCAGAACGGACAAGGCAACAAGAGAGTCCGACGCTCAATTACAGGCACAGGCACAGGCAGAGAATGGTCAATGCCCCTGTGGGGCTTTGCCGGGAAGGGGTCAGTGGAGGAGGACGGCCTTGACGGCTGTTCCCGAGCCCACATCGGTGACGGCTCTGCCGATGTCGCCCAGTGCATAGGTGCGGATCATCGACTCCAGGGGGGAAGCGGCCCTTGCCGTGGAGGTCGAGGATGCGGGGCACGAGGGCCGCCGGGGCCTGGTGGCCGCCGACGGAGCCCTCCCCCGAAGCCGGTGACGGCGGTACCGACCGCCTCGACGACACCGGCTCCTTCGTGACCGGCGACGACCGGGAAGAGGGGTGGGCATCCGTCCCGCCGCCACCTCCAGGTCCGTACGACACAGCCCGGCGGCGGTGAAGCGCACCAGCACCTCGTCCGGGCGAGGGTCGTCAATGGTCAGCTCTTCCAGGTCGAAGGGGTCGTCGCTGTCCGCCCGGCACACGGCCGCTCTCGTACTGTTCATCGCAGGTCCTTCGCGGGATGTGTCGGATCCGGATCACTGGGACAGCTCAGGCGTCTCTGTGTGTCCGATGGTCTGCCCCGCCCAGACGACGAGAAGCCGCCGACGGGCGACGGAGACGACCATCCGGCACGCCGTCTCAGCGCCGGAACTGCTCGCGGGCCGTGCGCGCCCCGGCAGGAGCCCTTCCCTGAGCCGGTTGGACTGCGGTGGAGGATCGTGCAAGGGGCAGCGAGGATCATTCTACGATTTCCGCAGTTCACAGGGGTTCAATGGGATCACCGGTTCTCCCGTGGAGCAGGAAAGCGCCTGTCCGCCCGCGGATCCCACCACGCCGCAAGGATCACAGCATGAGGGAAACAGCGCTCTTCGCCCGCGAGTTCCTGCGCAACCCGCTCCGGACGGCCTCCCTGATCCCGAGTTCGGCGCGCCTGGTCGAGCGGCTCGTCGCCGCCGTGCCCGAGCGGGGCGAGCCCGTGGTGGTGGAGCTCGGTCCGGGCACCGGGCCTGTCACCGAGGCGATACAGCGCAAACTGGCAGGCCGTGGCCGTCACATCGCTGTCGAACTGAACGAGCGGCTCGCCATGCATCTGGTTCAGCGTTTCCCCCGTGTCGAGACAGTCACCGGCTCCGCCTGGGGACTGCCTGGCATCCTGGCTTACCGGGACCTGCACACGGCGGACGTCGTGGTGAGCAGCCTCCCCTGGTCGGCCTTCACCGGTCCGCACGGCCGCAGCCTCGTGCCGAAGATCGCCTCGGTTCTGTCGGAGAGCGGTGTGTACACGCAATTCGCCTACGCCTGGTCCCACTGGGCCCCTCCGAGCCGTCACCGGCTCGCGCAACTGCGACAGGCATTCGAAGAAGTGGTCGCCAGCAGGACGGTGTACGGCAACCTGCCTCCCGCCCTGGTGTATTCCGCCCGCAGGAGCCGTGTGCCGGCCGGTCAGTTCCCTGCGCCGGCAGCCGCGAATCTCATCGCGTCCTGACTGGGTGGCGCGCCGAAGAGGCGCCGGTACTCCCGGCTGAACTGGGACGGGCTGTCGTATCCCACGCGGTATCCGATATGCGCGATGTCTTTTGGATGTGCCGCAAGAAGAAGCCGGGCCTCATGGAGTCTGATCTGCTTCTGGAACTGAATGGGACTCATTCCGGTGACGGCCTGGAAATTCCGGTAGAAGGCGGAAGTACTCATCCCGATCAGCGCTGCCACGTCGTCCACCCGGAACGGCTGTCTGTAGTTTTCCCTGATCCAGTGCACGGCTCTGGCGATATGCGAGAGCTTGCTGTCGGCGAGACCGATCTGGCGAACCGTCGCCCCCTGCTCGCTCGTGATCAGGCGCCACAGGATCTCACGCTTGACGAGGGGGGCGAGCATGTCCCTGTCCCGCGGCTGGTCGAGCAGGCGCACCAGGCGCACGGCGGCGTCGAGGAGCTCGTCGGATGCGGTGCTGACGGCGATGGCCGGGGGTGCGGTGCCGTTCGGCGGAAAACTGCCGGCCGCGGCCCGCAGCATCATCTCGGCGACGTCCGGCGGCCGCAGGAGCAGGCCGAGCCCCAGCGCCGGCCGCTGCGCTGTGGCTCCGACGAAGTGACCGGAGACGGGCAGGTCCACGGAGGCGACCAGGTACTGCCCGGGGCCGTACTCGTGCACGTACCCGCCCAGGGCGAGACGTTTGGCGCCCTGGGCGATCAGCGCCATGACCGTTCCGCTCATGGACGCGTGGGGTGCCTGCGACTCCTCGCGGCCGATCAGCACGTCCTCGATGGCGGTCGTCGCGTCGGCTCGGGCGTGACGCGCCAACAGGGTCCGGAGTTCGTCCAGCAGCATGAGCCGATTGATACATCGAAGGCGGGGGGAAGGTCCAGCATTCCTTTCCGGCCGAGGGAGACGGCTGGGAGGATCGGGCAAGGCTTCGCCACTATCGGGCAAAGCGATTCCGCAGGTGGACTGGTTGAATCTCATCAGTCACCGAAGTTCTGCAGCTTGAGGCTTTGCAGTTCGTCGGCTTGTTGAGTCGAGGAAGGAGGGGCGGCATGGCAGACGGAACCCGCAGCGAGATTCTCCTTCACGTGAACGGTCTGACGCATCGCCTGAATGTCGACAACCGCAGGACACTGCTCGACGCGCTCCGTGAGGACACCGGTCGCACAGGACCGAAAAAGGGCTGCGACCGCGGGCAGTGCGGCGCCTGCACGGTGCTGCTGGACGGCCGGCGCGTGGTGTCCTGCCTGACGCTGGCGGTCGCCGCCGACGGCTCGGACGTCACGACGGTCGAGGGCCTGGCCTCCGACGGTGAACTGCACCCGCTGCAACAGGCGTTCGTCCAGCTCGACGGTTTCCAGTGCGGGTACTGCACGCCCGGGCAGCTCTGCTCCGCAGCCGGGATGCTGGCCGAGCACGCCGCGGGCTGGCCCAGCGCGGTCACCGCCGACGTGTCCCCCGGGGAACCGGCACCAGACCTGGACGCCGCGGAGGTGCGCGAGCGCCTGAGCGGCAACCTGTGCCGCTGCGGCGCGTACCCGTCGATCGTCCGCGCCGTGCTGGAGACCGCGTCCCGCGCGGAGGTGACGGGATGAGGGAGTTCACCTACCAGCGGCCCGCACGGGTACGTGACGCCCTCGCCCTGGTCGCCGCCGACGACGGCGCCCGGTTTCTGGGCGGCGGAACCAACCTCGTCGACCTGATGAAGGACGGCATCGAGACACCCACGCGGCTCGTGGACGTGCGCCGCCTGCCGCTGGACGGCATCCGGGAGGCGTCCGACGGAGGCGTCGCCGTCGGTGCGACGACGACCAACAGCGACCTGGCGGCCCACCCCGAAGTTCGCCGCCGGTACCCGGCACTCAGCCAGGCCGTGCTGGCGGGCGCGTCGGGGCAGCTGCGCAACATGGCGACGGTCGGCGGAAACCTGATGCAGCGCACCCGGTGCGGGTACTTCGTGGACCTCTCCCAGCCGTGCAACAAGCGCAGCCCCGGCAGCGGCTGCTCCGCGATCGCCGGGGAGCACCACAACCACGCGATCCTCGACTGGTCCGAGCACTGTGCGGCCACCCACCCCTCGGACATGACCGTGGCCCTGGCCGCGTTCGACGCCGTCGTGCACTACGAGACTCCGGACGGGACCCATGCCATCCCGCTGTCCGATTTCTACCTGCCGGTCGGCGGGACTCCTCAGCGGGAAACGGCGCTGCCCCACGGCGCCCTGATCACCGCCGTTACCCTGCCGGCCACCGCGGCGAGCCCGCGATCGCGGTACCGCAAGGTCCGCGAACGTGCCTCCTACGCCTTCGCCAACGTGTCCGTCGCAGCCGCGCTGGACGTTCACGAGGGCGTCGTACAAGGTGCCAGGATCGCGCTCGGTGGCGTGGCCTCCCGGCCCTGGCGCGCCCATGCCGCCGAGACCGCCCTGAGGGACGCCCCCGCCACCCCCGACCGCTTCCGAGCCGCCGCCGACGCGGAACTGGCCGCCGCGCGGCCGCTGCGTGACAACGCGTACAAGGTCACGCTGGCCCGCAACCTCATCGTGGCCGTCCTGAGCGAGCTCGCCCACCGGGCCGAGTGACGCACCGGTCCAGTCACGTCCTGAAGGAGATCACCACATGGACGCCTCCTCGACCGTTCCCTCCCCGGCACCTCCCGCGCCGGCGGCCGGCACGAACGAGCCACCGCTGGGAGCCATCGGCGCATCGAGGCCCCGGGTGGAGGGAACCGGCAAGGTCACCGGCGCGGTGCGCTACGCCGCGGACGAGCCGATGAGCGACCTGGCGCACGGCTGGGTCGTCTCCTCCACGGTGACCCGCGGACGCATCCGCGGCCTCAACACCTCGGCCGTGCTGACCATGCCCGGCGTACTGGGCGTGATCGACCACCACAACGCGCCCCGGCTCAACCTGGAAGCGGGATCGTTCTTCGGCCCCGACGGGGGCATGCACCTGCTGCAGAACGAGGAAATCCCGCACTCCGGCCGGCCGATCGCACTGGTGGTCGCGGAGACGGCGGAGCAGGCCCGGTCGGCGGCCATGGCACTGCGGGTGACGTACGACGAGGAACCGCACGACGTCGACTTCTCGCCCGAACACCCCTCCGCCCGCCCGGCGACCTCGTTCTTCGGCGAGGACGCCACCGTCGGCGACGTGGACGGGGAGCTGGCCGCGAGCACGGTGGTCGTCGACGAGCGCTACGCCACCCCCGAGGAGCACGGCGCCGCCATGGAGCCGCACTCCGCGACCGCCTGGTGGGAAGGCGAACGCCTCCAGGTCGTCGACTCCAACCAGGCACCCTTCCTGGTCGCCATGACGGTGGCCACACTGTTCCGCCTGGACCCGAAGCAGGTGCGCGTGCAGTCCCAGCACGTCGGCGGCGGCTTCGGATCCAAGTCGGGCACGTGCGGTCCCCAGGTGGTCCTGGCGGTGATGGCCACGAAGATGTTCGGCCTTCCGGTACGCGTCACCCTGACCCGCACTCAGGTGTTCCAGACCATCTCGATGCGCCCGGCGACCGACCAGCGCGTACGGATCGGAGCGGACCCCGACGGCCGGCTGCGGGCCATCGACCACGCCGCGGCCTTCGAGATCTCCAGACTCGCGGACTACCTCGAGAACTGCACCGAACTGACCAACACGCTCTACGCGGCACGGGCGATCCGCACCCGGCGCACCGCCGTTCCGGTCGACATCCTGCCGCCCTACTCGGTGCGCGGGCCCGGCGCGACACCGGGCTCGTTCGCGCTCGAATCCGCCCTGGACGAGGTCGCGGAGCGCCTGGGCATGGACCCCCTCGAACTCCGGCTGCGCAACGAACCCGCCGTCGGCCCCGTGTCCGGCCTGCCGTTCAGCCGCCGCAGCCTTGTCGCGTGCCTCACGGAGGGCGCTCGCCGGTTCAGCTGGGCCACACGTGACCACCGGCCGCGGACACGGCGGGAAGGGCCTCTCCTCGTCGGCACCGGGATGGCGGCCACGTCCTTCTCCGCAGGGGCGATGCCCTCGACGGCGTCGATCACCGCCGAGGCGGACGGGACCTTCACCGTGGCCATCGGCGCCAGCGACATCGGCACCGGCGCGCGCACCGCGCTGACCGCGGTGTCAGCGCAGGCGCTGCGGGTGGTTCCCGAACGGATACGGCTGCTGATCGCGGACAGCGACCTCGGTCCCGCGTGGGGCGCCGGCGGATCGCGGGGGACGACGTCCTGGTCCTGGGCGATCACCGAGAGCGCGGCGAAGCTGCGCTCCCAGCTGGGCGGCGCCACGCTGCCGCTGACCGTCTCGTACGACACCACCGAGGCGCTCGGTGAGCTGCCCCCCATGGAACGGCATTCCTACAGTGCCGTGTTCTGCGAGGTGACCGTCGATCCGGCGACCGGCGAGGTGCGGGTGCGGCGGCTCATGGGGATGTTCGCCGTGGGCCGCGTGATCAACCCACTGCTCGCTCGCAGTCAGCTCGTCGGGGGCATGATCATGGGGTTGTCGATGGCCCTGCACGAAGAAGGCGTGCGCGATCCCGCCACGGGCCGCCACATCAACACAGACCTCGCCGGCTACCACATCGCCGCACACGCCGATGTACCCGACATCGAAGCCGACTTCGTACCCGACTACGAACCCGGCGACCCGTCAGGCATCAAAGGCGTCGGAGAAATCGGCACCGTCGGCACCGCCGCCGCGATCGCGAACGCCGTCTGGCACGCCACCGGCCGCCGTCTGCGAACCCTGCCCATCCGCCTCGACCGCGTACTCGAAGAGGGGCCCGGATCGTGAGCCGCCCGCGACAGCCCGAACCCGGAGCGCGGCCGTCGTGGCCCGGGCCCGGGCCCGGCACCTGATCAGGAGGCGCACGTGCTGCGCGAAGTCTGGCCCTTCGTCGACGCCCGCCATCAGGCGGGCCGGCCCGTCGTGCTGGCGCGCCTGACGAGCCGGGACGGTCCCGGGTCACGACCGCTGGGTGCCACCATGGCCGTCGCGGACGACGGCACGTGGCGCGGCTCGCTGTCGGGCGGCTGTGTCGAGGGCATCGTCCTGGACAGGGCCCGCGCCGTCCTGGGAGGGGCCGCGCCCCGGGTGACCGCCGTGAAGCCGGGTGAGGACCTGCTGCCCTGGGAGGACGCCCCGGCCTGCGCCGGCGAACTGCGCGTCCTCATCACACCCGCACCGCCCGAGCCGGTCCACTCCGCCATCACCACGGCCCTGGCAAAGGACCGCCCGCTCGCCGTGCGGGTCGGGCTGAGGCCACCCCACCACTGGTCTGCGGCAGCCACGGTCGGCGAACTGGCAGACATGGGGCCCGCGTTCACCGAGGAATTGACGGGTCGGCCGCGGCTGCTGCTGGTCGGCGCGACAGATCTCGCCGCAGTACTGGCCACCCTGGCCGGGACCTTGCACCGCAAGGTCGTCGTCCTCGACCCGCGGCCCGGGCATGTCGCCTCCGGGGCCTTCACCGGCACCGCCGACGCCGTCCGTGCCTGGCCCGACGACTGGATCGCCCGGCACCCGCTCGCCGCACGCGACGCGGTCGTCGCACTCAGCCACGACCCGCGCATCGACGACCGCGCCCTGCGCGCCGCTCTGGCAGGCCCTGCCGGGTACGTCGCCGCGCTCGGCAGCCGGGCCACCCACGCGCAACGCCTGCGGCGCCTGACCGACGCCCCCGGACTGGAGCGCCTGGCCGGCCCGGCGGGCCTCGACCTCGGCGGAGCGTCCCTCGCCGAGAGCGCCCTGTCGATCCTCGGCGAGCTTGTCGCGGTGGACAACGGACGCGGCGGGCGCCGCCTGCGCGACGGCAACCTGCCCATCCGGGCCGCGAGGGCCACAGCGCACGCATAGGGCCCGCGGCAGAAGTCGATCTCGTTCGTTGGTGATCACGTCTCGTGGGGAGTGAGCTGTTCCAAGTTTCGTAGCGGCCGGTTTGTGTGGTTTCAGGCGGCGGTCGTGCTCGCCTGGGTTCGGTAGCGCTGGGTCTCGAATTCCTCGGGCGGGAGGTGGTCGAGGGCGGAGAGCAGGCGTTCGGTGTTGTACCAGCCGACCCACTGAACGACGGCGCGCTCTACCTGGTCAGCGTCCCGCCAGGGTCCTTTGGTGCTCGACCGGCTCAGCCTTGAAGGAGCCGTTGAGGGCCTCAGCCATGGCATTGTCGTAGCTGTCCGCGACGGAGCCGACGGACGCGGTCGCGCCGGCCACCGGTTACCGCTCGGTCCGCTCGGCACTGGTCAGCAGATCGGGCCGACCGCTCTGGTCGGCCTCGGCCTGGCGGACCCAGTTCCGCAGGGCTTCCTTGTGGATACCAAGGTCTCGCGCTACACGAGCGACCGGACGTCCCAAGGTCCGGACCTCGCGGACCGCTCGCTCACGCAGTTCATCGGGGTACTTCCGTGGTACTGGCATCGGACCTGTGTTCCCCCGTCCGCCAAGACGATCACGCCTGGCTTCAGGGCCGCTACGAAATCCGGTTCAGCTCACAAGCACCGGGTGGAGAAGGCTCTGGAGGACGCGCAGATCAAGCTGTCCACTGTCGTCTCCGATCTCTTCGGCATGTCGGGCCGGGCCATGCTCGACGCCTTGGTCGCCAGCGAGCGCAACCCCCCAGTCGCTGGCGGATCTCGCCAGGGGAAGCCTGGTCAAGAAGAAGCCGGCGCTCACCGGCCGGTTCGGGGACCACCACGGCTGGCTGCTGCGGGTGCTGCTGGGCACCGTCGACCACCTCACCACGCAGATCCGCGAGCTCGACCGGCTGGTCAGCCAGACCCTGGAGGAGATCACCGGCCCGCCCGGCGATCCTGCCACCGGCACCGGAAGGACCGCACCTGGCCTGATCGAACACCTGGATGCGATTTCGGGGGTCGGCCCGGTGACCGCGCATCATCCTCGCCGAGATCGGCGCGGACATGAGCCGTTTCTCCACCCCCGAGCACTTGGTCTCCTGGGCGAAGCTCTGCCCTCGGACCATCCTGTCCGGATCGAAGAACACCGCCGGTCCGGCTGGACGGGGCAATCCCTGGCTCAAGGGCTCCTCGGCGAAGCCGCGAACGGCGGGACAACACTGCGGACCCGGAGGCGGAAGCGGTTCCAGGAGCCGCCGCGGCACCGACCACGCCGGCCACAAGGAACAGGACAGCCTGATCCACTGCTACATCATCCGGCGAACCACCCTGCCGACGACCGGCGGTTACGCGCCGTCGTCGGCAGGGCGAACGTTGCCCGATGCGACACTAGCTCTTTTGCAGAGTACGGGTCATGCCCGCGATGACTGCTGTAGTCAGCACCCAGCCGGAGGCGATCAGCAGGTAGGCAAGCCACTGGAGGCTGTCGTCAGTCCAGTACCAGGCCAGACGCTGCCCCAGGCCACCAATGGGGATCAAGAGGTCGAGTGTGTAGACGAAGGGCTGGAATGGGGTGCCTTCGTCTGGCTTCACCGGGGACGGGGAGTGGGCGCCGAAAGTCAGGGTGCCCAGCAGGGTTAGCACGAGGAGCCAGAGGCCAGCCAGCCATGGACGATAGCCATAGCCAACGGTCACGTCGAGCAGGCGCCCCCACGCGCGTGTGGCTGGGGGCAGCGTGCGGCGCCGATGGCGCTGCTTGGCCAGGAGCACGCGACGGGCGTCGTCGTCGTGGCCGACCTTCCGGTACCAGCTTGCCAACTGCTCGTACGGCTGCGGGCTGTAGCCGGGGTTGCGTCGTATCCATTTCAGGCGGTGGGCTACGGACTCTCGCCGCCCCACCGGCTCCCGTCGCTCGTCGGCCTCGGCCACCGTGATGGAGCCGTAGACGAATCCGTCCAGCTTCACCACATCCGGCCAACTGTGCCGGTTGTCGTGGAGGTATGACACCTGCGCTCCCCGCAGGTCCACAGTGCCGGACGGTGGCCGGGCGAGGGCGAAGTCGAAGTCGACGGCCTGCATCAGCGTGCCGAGCAATGCGGTGCCGTCGCCCTCAGGAGCCGCGTTCAGGACGGCCCCCTCGAAGGTCAGGTTGTCCGAGATCCGGGCGCCCCGCAGACGTACGGTCCCGTTCGCAGTAAATCCTCCGGAGAAGTTGAGCGTCGAGGCCACGGAGTTGTCCAGGGCTAGAGCCACTCCGCGCGGACCGGGGCTTTCCAGGCGCGCGCCCTTCATGAACAGCCCGCCCGGCAGCTGTGCTCCCATCATCCGGATTCCGCCCTGGGCGACGAATCCGTCCCTGAAGAAAACGCCCCCTTCCGGGACCAGGCCGCCGGCGGACACGGCCCACCCCCCAGGTGCGGTGATTCTCGCCCCGCTGAGGAGCACCTCGCCGGTCACGTGGGCGTGGATGAGTATCAAGGCGGCGACACGGCCGTGGAAGGGTGAAACAGGACCGCCATCCACGATGGACCGGCGCAGGTCAAGGCGTCCCTCGATGCGGGATGACCCGGCGTTGACGCCCGGCACTCGGCTGCCCAGCATCGTGATCGTCTGGGTTGATGCTCCGAAAAGGTCCACACTGTCCTCGAACCAGCAGTCCTCAAGCGAGAGGGGATGGCTGATCTGTGCTCCAGCGAGGTTGAGGGGTCCGGAAATGCGCGCGCCCGCCAGGCGCAGACACGAGACGGCGCCTGCTTCCGCAGTGTTTGCGCCGAGGAGCAGCGCCGCGATCACGGCTGCCCGAACCGTGCGTTCGGGTCCCCACTGCCCGCCTCGGGACACCTCGTCATCCTGGGCCGTACCCGTGCGCAGGTCCACACGGTGTCCCTCTGGGAACGCATTCCACAGCTCACGCTCGGGCTGTGTTAACTCATCATAGGAAAGCATCCTTTCAGGGTAGTGTCGTATTCTCTGCCATCGGGCTAGCCTGACGGGTTCGCTCCTGCGCAGCACCGTCATCACGCGTGATAAGAGATCCAGCTCGGCAGGAGACTTGACGCGTGCTGTGTAGGCAGCGGCGACGGTGTGGTACGGCTCCTGGACCACGGCAGGGTAGGCGGGTTCAGGCGCACCGCGAATCCAGACAACCGACAGTCCCCCGAGCCGCCCTCGCCCCCGGAGAATCACAAAGGCTGTTCCGTCACGTGTTCCTCCACACGACGACACCGGGTCTGGAGCACCTGTTGATCCGGTCGAGCGGCGATTCCAGCCACAGCCACCGCACGCAGATCCCATCGAGCGAGATCTGCGCTGCCCGGCAGTCTCCGGACGACACGAGGTCCTCGGCGGTATCCGACAGCCCCGGAGAGCGCTGAGGGCCTTCTCCGGACATATGCACGACCGATTCGGCTTCGGCCCCGACGGCACTGAACATGCTGCTCAATCAGCAGCGCCGGACCATCGGCCTCGCCTTCCCGGAAGTCCCGGCTCCGTCCGGCATCCACCTTCGATGGCAACGATCAAGATGCGGTGGCGCAGGGCAGCCCGACCACACTTCCGGCCGTCCCGGGCGGGTCCACGTGAACAAAAAATCGGACATGTGAACCCCATGTCACCCGGGCAGCCTCAGTCCACCGCCTTCTTGACTATCTCGCTGATGCGCTCTTCGTCGGCTGCGGTCAGCTCCTTCAAGCCGTAGGCGGTCGGCCACACGGCGCCGTCGTCGAGTGCCGCCTGGTCGCTGAAGCCGAGCGTGGCATACCTCGTCTTGAACTTCCCCGCGCTCTGGAAGTGGCAGAGGACCTTGCCGTCTCTGGCGTAGGCGGGCATTCCGTACCAGAGTTTCGGTGTGAGGTCCGGAGCGGCGGTCGTGATGATGTCGTGGATCCGCTCGGCGAGGACCCGGTCCGCTTCCGGCATCTCGGCGATCTTCGCGAGCACGTCCCGCTCCGCCGCCGCCGCTTTCTCCGCACGGGACGAACCGCGCCGCGCCGCCGCTTTCTTCTGCTCCTGCGCGTGCTCCTTCATCGCGGCCCGCTCCTCGGCGGTGAATCCTTTGTACTGCTCGGCGGTCGTGCCCGAGTTCTCGGCGGACGACTTCTTGGACTGCATGGCGGTTTCCTCTCGTGCAGGGATGAGACGGGGCGGGGCGGGAGTGCCGGACCGTGAGTCAGGACAGTGCAGGCGCGGGCGTGAGCGGTGTGGCGGCCTCCCAGGCGAATCCGTCCGGGTCGGTGAAGGGGCCGGCGGTGCTACCGAGGACGATGCGGTGCGATCCGGTGCCGTCGGCGGGGACGCCGAGGTCCTTGGCCAGGCCGCGGCGCTTGTACAGCGCCAGCTTGAGGGGGCTGGACTCGCCGGAGGTGAACTCGGCGTACTTGCCGCCGAAGCTCCTGGCCACGGTCAGACCCCGGCCGACGTAGAACTGTTTGCTGGCCTTCACGTCCTCGACGCCGAGCAGGAGGACGATCTCGTCGATCTCGCGGGTGGCCGGGCCGGTGTCCTTCTTCGCCGAGGTCGCGACCTTCCAGATCGCCCCGTCGGGGGCCTGGACAACGCCGCCGTAGCCCCACAGCGACTTCGCGGCGGGCTTCAGTACCGTGGCGCCGGCGTCCGTGGCGGCGTCGACGAAGCCGTCGACGGTGGCCGGCTGGGACACCGTGAGAGCCAGGGTGAAGCCGCGGAATCCGGTGGAGTGTGCCTCGGACGCCCGCAGGCGTATGCCCGTGTCCACCCCGAAGGCGGCGTAGAAGCAGCGGGCGGCCTCGGGGTCGGCCACCTCAAGGGTGACGGACGCGATGGACGTGTTGGACGCGGTGGAAGTGGTGATTGCCATGGTCATCACGCTAGGGAGCGTATTGCGTCGTGATCATCAAGTGGTCCGGGTGAGATCTCTGAGCCAGATCATCGAGGCGCGTAGGTGGAGGCCGGCGAGGTAGCTG
>NZ_JBIALS010000060.1:0-24223 GCF_042873655.1 Streptomyces sp. NPDC004609
GAGGGCGACCCTCCGCCTTGCGATTGCACGCACCGGACGCCGCAGGCCCCGCCCTCCGGGCGGACGGCGCTACTTTCGATACACGCCCTAGCGGAGTCGCGTGATCTTGTAGCGTCGCAGGGCGGGGTGGCCGTGCCTGACGCAACGAAACCCCGTTGATGCGGATGACCTTCCCAAGTCGTCTGCCTGCGACGGAGCTTCGATGTGCCGTCAGTCTGCCATGCCGTGTCTCGTCAAAGCCCTGCCGCCGCACCGGGTGGCGGGCATGTCGCTGACGGAGCGGCTGGTCAGGTTGCCGGACCCGCGCCGTAGGCGGGGAGTACGTCATCCGTTCGTGAGTGTGGTGCTGATCGCGGCGTCCGCGGCAGTGACCGGCGCCCGCTCGTACACGGCGATCGGGCAATGGGCCGCTGCGGCCCAGCAGACCACCCCGGCCCGGCTGGGTACCCGGGTCGTCGGCGCCTTCGCGGTGCGTATCGCGCCCAGTGCCGCGACCATCCGCCGGGCGCTGGAGCGGGTCTGCCCAGGTGGGCCGGCCGACTTGGCCGGTGGCGATCCGGCCGGGGCTACCGCAGTCGCAGTGGACGGCAAGAGTGCCCGCGGCTCCCGCAACGGCCACGTCCCGTCCGCACATCTGCCGGCCGCGATGACCGACGACGGGCGGACGATCAGTCAGCTGCGCGTGCCGGACAAGACCAACGAGATCACGGGCTTTGCCCGGCTGCTCGCCCCCCTTCGGCCTGACCGGGGTCGTCGTCACCGCCGACGCGCTGCACACCCAGCGCGAGCACGTCCGCTTCCACACCCGGGACAAGCAGGCGCACTACCTGCTGGTGGTCAAGAACAACCAGCCGTCCCTGTCCACGGCGCCGCGCTCGCTGCCCTGGAGCCGGGTCACCGCTCGCCATGCGGCCCGCAGCCGCGGGCATGGTCGGCGTGAACTGCGGGTCGTCAAGGCGCTGACCGTTGACGGGCTGGAGCTGGACATTCCCGGCGCGGTCCAGGCCGCCCGGATCATGCGCTTTGGCGCGAACGCCAGAACCGGCCGACTCACCCGCAAGACGATCTACGCGATCACCGACTTGCCCTCGACGCAGGCGTCGCCGCAGCAGCTCGGTGAACCGGCACGCTCGCACTGGGGCATCGAAGACCGGCTGCACTTCGTGCGCGACACGATCTTCGCCGAGGACGCCAGTCGCATCCGTACCGGCCGCGGACCGGAGAACATGGCCACCTTGCGCAACCTCGCCGTCAGCACCCTCCGACGGGCCGGGCACCCAGAACATCGCCGCCGCCCTCCGGCCTGTCTCCTACCAGCCCTTCACCCGCCCGCTGGACCTCCTCGGCATCAGCTGACCAGCACAGCGTCAGATCACACGAGGGGTAAGGACACTCGCGGTAGCCGACGGCATAGTCTACGCCTCGACCGGCGACACCGCGATCGCAATCTGGGCATGAAGACCAGCGCACCGCACCCGACCATGCTCCGCCCAGCACCACAGCGACACCCAGGAGTCGACAACACGGATGCCCCTTCGGGGCTCGAAGCGACGGGGAGCGGGAAGTGGGGCGACGGCTACTTTGCACCGTGGGTCGGAGATAGGACACCGGGGCCTTGATCCACAGAGCATCGTCCCGCTGCTGTGCCCGCTGCGTCGGCTCGTGCGCCACCCTCGGCTGAGGAGATGGCACTTCACCTGCAGATTCCCATCCCCTTGTCCTATGGGCCACGCGGTGGACATGGCCGGTGGGAAAGGACACGGGGCCTGGAAACCTACAGCGGGGATGCTGCGTCAGCCCAGCGCGCGGTCGAGGTTGAAGGCGGCGCTGATCAGGGAGAGGTGGGTGAAGGCCTGGGGGAAGTTGCCTTGCTGTTCTCCGGTCGGGCCGATCTCCTCCGCGAACAGACCGAGGTGGTTGGCGTAGGTGAGCATCTTCTCGAAGGCGAGCCTGGCCTCCTCCAGTCGGCCTGCGCGGGCCAGCGCCTCCACGTACCAGAAGGAGCAGATCGAGAAGGTGCCCTCGGGGTCGGGCAGGCCGTCCGGGCTGGCGGTCGGGTCGTAGCGGTATACCAGCGAGTCGGAGACCAGGTCAGTGGTGAGCGCGTCCAGGGTGGAGAGCCACTTGGGGTCGGTGGGCGAGATGAACTTGGCCATCGGCATCATCAGCAGCGAGGCGTCCAGCACGTGGTCGTCCAGCCCCTGGACGAACGCCCCTCGCTCGGCCGACCAGCCGCGCCGCATGATCTGCCGGTAAATCGCGTCCCGCGACTCCCGCCAGCGGGGCAGGTCCGCCGGCAGACCGCGGCGGTTCGCCATGCGCATCGCGCGCTCCAGCGCCACCCAGCACATCAGCCGCGAGTACACGAAATTCCGCCGGCCCGCCCTGGTCTCCCACACCCCCTCGTCGGGCTGGTCCCAGTGCTCGCACAGCCAGTCCACCACGGCACCGACCTCGTCCCAGCGCTCACTGCTGATCGGCTGCCCCCACTTGTCGTAGAGGTAGATCGAGTCGATCAGCGCACCGTAGATGTCCAGCTGGAGCTGGCCGGTGGCGGCGTTGCCCACCCGGACCGGTGCGGAGCCGAGGTATCCCTCCAGGTGCGGAAGCTCATATTCGGGCAGCTCGACGCGCCCGTCGATGCCGTACATGATCTGCAACGGACCGCTCTCCCCCGTGCCCCGCAGGATGCCCCGCTCGGAGATGAACCCTATGAATGCCTCGGCCTCCGAGGTGAACCCCAGGCGCAGCATCGCGTAGACGCAGAAGGCGGCGTCGCGGACCCAGACATAGCGGTAGTCCCAATTGCGCTCGCCGCCGATCCGCTCGGGCAGGCTGGTGGTCGGTGCGGCGACGATCGCACCGGTCGGCGCGTAGGTGAGCAGCTTCAGCACCAGCGCGGAACGGTTCACCATCTCCCGCCACCGCCCGTGGTAGCGCGAGCCGGCCAGCCAGCGGCGCCAGAACCGGACGGTCGCCTCGGCCTGCTCCTGGGCCTCGGCGCGCGGGCACGACCGGGCCGGGACCTCGTCGCCGATCTGGTCGAGGGCGAACACGTTGGACTCGCCCTCAAGGAGCTTGAAGTGCGACGACACGTCCAGGCCGTCGCTTTCCAGGGGTGCGGTCGCGGTCAGCGCGAGCGTCAGTGACGGGGAGCGGAACACTGCCACGTGGCCTTCGAGGTGCGTGGTGTGCGCTTCGGCGCCGTAGCCGAAGCGGGGGGCGATCCGCGCCCTGAACGGGAGGGTTCCGCGGACGCAGACCACCCGCCGGATCAGCCGGTGCCGGGCCGCCTCGCGCGACTCGTCGACCACGGGCATGAAGTCCTGGATCTCCGCCACCCCGTCCGCGGCGAAGAACCGCGTGATCAGCACGTTCGTGTCGGGGAAGTAGAACTGCCTGGTGCGGGTCGGGACCTCGGCGGCCAACTCGAACGACCCGCCCCGGTCGGCGTCGAGGATGGCCCCGAAGACGCTGGGCGCATCGAAGCGCGGGCAGCAGTACCAGTCGATGGTGCCGTCCGTGCCGACCAGAGCGGTCGTACGAAGATCGCCGATCAGGCCGTGCTCGGAAATCGGGATGTAACGGCCGCCGTCCGCCTGCTCGAAACCAGTCGTGTCGAACGCCATACCAGCCTCCCTGCCGCTGTAGCACGGGCGTGGAGATGAAGCCTTACCTTTCATGCTAGACCGCCCTTGGGATTGGTAAGCGTCGTTGACTGTGTGACCGGCGTTCTCTCGACCAGGCATTCCGACGCTGCGGAGTTCATCACCGTGAGTGGCCACCGGGTGCATAGTGCTACCAGGGGGTGCCTGCCTCGCTGCCGATCCGGGTGGTGCTCTTGTCGTGGAGCCGAGTGCCTGGGCGATGACGGGTGCCGGGGCCTGGAGGACGAGCCGGCGGATGGCTGAGGTCCGGCCCTTCTCGACAGGGATACCGAGTGCACCTGACGCGTCGCGCAGGGTGGCGGGATTCATGGGCTGGCTCGCTCGGCGGCCGGGGAAGAGCCGGGGCGACATCCTGGACCCTGTCCACGCCCGCGACGGCGGCCCGAAGCCCGAGACCGTCACGGACTCCCTGACCACGGGTGAGGATTCCGCGGCCACGACCTGATCCGCATGCTCTCCCGCGACGGCAAGCCACCGGGCAGGGCGACGCGTCGGCGTGACCAGCGTGCAGGCATGTCGATGCGGGGGTGCAGCGGGGCGCTCTTCGGCCAGGGCCTCCGCGCCGGCCCGGGAAGCGGCTGCGCGGGCCTCGGCGTCCGGCTCCGAGTAGCGGAGGCTTTCGCCCTGGGGACGCCCCCTCGCCGGAGTGAACTCGGCGACGGCTCGGCCACGCGTTTGGCTTCGTGCGGCTTGCGACTCGTAGCGTGGAAACATGGCAACTCCTCAGCACAGGATCCAGTCGGGCTTCGGAGCCCGGAGCACCGCGGAGGAGGTCCTGCGAGGGATCGACCTCACCGGAAAGCTCGCGATCGTCACCGGCGGCTACTCGGGCCTCGGGCTGGAGACGACGCGGGCGCTGGCCGGTGCCGGTGCCCATGTCGTGGTGCCCGCCCGGCGCCGCGTTGCGGCCCAGGAGGCGGTCGCCGGTATCGACAGCGTGGAGGTCGACGAACTGGATCTCTCCGACCTCGAAAGTGTGCGCCGTTTCGCCGAACGCTTCATCGACTCCGGCCGCAGCATCGACCTGTTGATCAACAACGCCGGGATCATGGCCACCCCGGAGACACGAGTCGGACCGGGCTGGGAGGCGCAGTTCGCGACCAACCACCTCGGCCACTTCGCGCTCGTCAACCGGCTCTGGTCGGCGATCGCGCGGGGCGGGGCACGGGTCGTCACGGTGTCGTCCAACGGCCATCAGTTCTCAGGCATCCGCTGGGACGACGTGCAGTTCGAGCACGGCTACGACAAGTGGCAGGCATACGGGCAGGCGAAGAACGCCAACGCACTGTTTGCCGTACAGCTCGATGCGCTCGGCCGGGACGCAGGTGTACGAGCGTTTTCGGTGCACCCCGGCGCCATCGCCACCCAGCTGGGCCGCCACGTGCCCAGGGAGGAGATGCTCGCTGCCGGCTGGATCGATGAGGACGGCAACCCGGCGAACGCCGGGTTCAAGACCCCGGGCCAGGGTGCGGCGACACAGGTGTGGGCGGCGACCTCCCCGCAGCTGGAGGGCATGGGCGGCGTCTACTGCGAGGACTGCGACATCGCGGAGCCCGCGAGCGGTGGTGAGCCCACCGGGGGCGTACGCGCCTACGCGACGGACCCCGCGCAGGCGGCGCGACTGTGGAAGCTCTCGGCCGAACTCACAGGCGTCGACGCCTTCGCATCAACCGCCTGAGCAAGTCCTTCCGCATCCACCACTCGGGCCCGTGGCCGACCGGTCATCGTAGGAGAACATGTGCCGCTCGCCCGGGTCGTGACCGGGGCGGGCGGTGTCCGTATCAGCACCAGCAGCCAGAAGGTGAAAGGATCGGATGCGATCAACGGTACCCGGCGGTGCTGACACTTCAGGTGGCCACGTCCGCCGGGAAGCAGCTCGTCGTCGCGTCCGAGCTGCGCGACATGACGCTGCGCGCCGGGCCTGGGGCCTGAGGCGCTGCGGGCGGCATCAATCGCCGTCCGGCTCCGGCTCCGGCTCCGAAGACCGGCCGCCCGGCTCGTATCAGGAGTTGCGCTGCAGGGGCCAGCCCTCAGGGCTTTCGGGATCCCAGTCCTCCGGGCGCAGGATCCGGTCCAGGGCGGCCAGTGCCGGTGCCGTCTCCGGCCAGGCGTACTCCTCCAGGGCGGCGATGCGCGGCGGCAGCGGCGGCTCACATCCGTCCCCGACTTCCTCCCCTGCGACCATGCGCCAGCCGAGGTAGAGGGCACTCATATCACCTGCGGCCAGGTCGTCACGGAGCGGGAGGAGCAGGTCGAGCCACTCCCCGGGCATCTCCGCCCAGGGCTCGTCGAACTCGTCCTCCTGGTCCCATTCGGCGTCCCGGGAGATCTGGACGACGGCGTCCACGCTGCTCACTTGCACGGTCACGCCGTGCCTCGCGTCGCCCACGAGGTAGGGGCGCATGGCGTCCACGGATACTCCCGGCACCCGGAAGGCGATGGTCATCGGCCCGGAGCTGTCCCAGTGCAGGAAGACGTCGAAGTCCTCGATCAGGAAGCTCAGGATGACATTGGGGTCGTGATCGCTGGTGCGGTCGTAGATCCAGCGGTCATCCCGGTAGACGCCGCCGCGGTGGGCGACGCGCTTCGGGGGCCTGCCGATGGTGCGACCCTCGTAGTAGACGTGCGACGGGAGGATGTCGTACATGGTCCTGGCCCGCTGGGATCACGCCCGTCGGCTCCACGAGCGGGGTGAGTCAGAGGCGGCCCTTCATGTCGTGGACCTGCCGGCTCTGTCGAACCCGAACGACGAACCGATCTCCGCCGCCAGGGCACTCAAAGCCGAGATCTGCCGGGCGCTCGCAGCGCAGACCAGGGTCTTCGTCTCACAGTCGCTCCACTTCGCTTCGGCGCCGCTCCTGGACCGCGGCATGACCCTGTGGAGCTCCGCCCCTTCCCCTGATGTGAAACAGAACTGAGTGCAGCACCAGTCACACCGAGTTCCACCCGATCGGGTGGCCGTGTCCACCGCGGTCCCCGGGCCGGAGATCACCAGCAGCGTGTTCTCCTCGACCGCCGCGTCCACTCACCGGTCGCCCTCCCCGCGGGCGACCGGCTCAGGGGTCAGCGGTGCTCAGCGGTGGGCCGTGCGGTCCAGTCGCTCACCGCCTGGTTGACGGTGGTGAACCGCGCGCCGTGCTTCTTGGCCCGGTGGATGATCCGTTCCAGGATCCGGATGCGGCCGGCGCGGCCGATGGACTGCGGGTGGAACGTCTGGGTGAACACACCGTGGGGAACCTCCTCCACCATGAAGTCGAGATCGCCCAGCCAGCGGTTGGCGAGTCCTTCGACGTCGGTGGACGCGGGCATCAGCATCGGCGGGGCGAGCGCGAACTCCATGAAGGGGAAGTCGTCGAGGGTCCAGGAGACGGGCACTTCGACCAGGTCGAGTTCGCGCCCGAACTCGATGGCCCGGTCGGTGTGAATGACGTCGCCGGTGCGACAGCGGTACAGCTCGAAGTCGTGGGCCATCATGCTGCTGTCGTAGACGAATCCGTAGTCGGACAACAGCCTCGTGGAGTTGGCGGAGAGGTCGAAGGCGGGCGACCGGTATCCGGTCGGGCGCACGCCGAGAACCCGGTCGAGGGCGTCGAGTCCGCGTTCGAGTACCTCGGACTCGGCGGCTTCGTCCAGACTGGTCGGGCCTTCATGGGCGTAGCCGTGATGGCCGATCTCATGGCCGGCGTCACGGATGCGCTTGCAGACGTCCGGGTAGGTGTCGGCGTCCAGGCCGGGGATGTACCAGGTGGAGGTGACTCCTTCGCGTTCCAGCAGGTCCAGGATCCGCGGGGTCGCGACGTTCGCCGCGAACTCGCCGCGCGAGACATAGGTCGGCGTGGACAGGCCCATGGTGCCCAGCCATACGGAGATGGCGTCGAAGTCGAAGGTCAGGCAGATGGTCGGCTTGCTCATGTGCTTCTCTCCTTGATCGGAATGCGTGAACGGGATGCCCGGTGGTCGGCTTCAGTGGGAGGGCCAGGCCCGATAGCGCTCCGCGCGCCGGCGGCGGTCCGCGAAGGTCGTCGCGGAGCCCGTGACCCGGTTCTCGGCAAGCCGCTGGAGGTCGACGTCGGCGACGGCGACGGCGTCGACATTGGCCGCGGTCTCGGCGAGTACCCCGTTGTCGGGCCAGCCGGCGTCGCACGGCCCGAGGACCGCGCTGCGTGCCCAGGCACCGGGCCAGTGCCCCCGGGCGGGGCCGGCGACGCCGGAGTGCACGGTGTAGATCTGGTTCTCGATGGCACGGGCCGCCACACAGTGGCGGACCCGCCAGAAGCCGGCCTCGGTGATCGTCAGTGAGGGGGTGAGAAGAATCTGCACACCCTGCTCGGTCAGCGAGGCCGAGCATTCGGGGATCTCGGCCTCGTAGCAGATGTTCACGCCGACGACCCCGAAGGGGAGTTCAACGACCGCCATTTCGTCTCCCTCACCGATACCGAGAGAGAATTCGAGTGGGAAGAGATGGGTTTTGGCGTGCTCGTGCAGCAGCGTTCCGTCGGGCCCGAACAGGGGGGCGACATTGAGCAGTCGCCCGTCCCCGGATCGGACCAGGTGGGAACCGGCGAGGATGTGCTGCCGGCGCTCCGCGGCCTCGCGGGCCATCATGTCGCGGTATTGGTCGGTGAACCGCACCGTCTCGGCCGCGGGCTCCAGGTCGACGGCGTCACGCCAGCCGGGTACTGCGGTCATGAGTTCAAAAGTGACCAGCTCCGGAAGCACGACGAGATCGGCACCGGCCGCCAGGTCGAGAAGCTCCCGGACATGTGCGGCGAATTCCTCGAAGTCGGCAACGTCGCGGAATGCCGAAGTGCAGCTTGCGATCCTGGGCATCTGGCTCTCCCTTTGCGTCCGGTCGATTCCCGCATAGTGTCAGCGAGGCAACCTGGATTCGTCGGTCGGATGACCGACAAACGGGCGGGGCCGCTCCCGCGTACCCTGTGTTGATGAGCAAGCATCCGGCCGGATTGTCCGATGCGATCGCCGTGGTGTCCCGCGGGGGCGAGATCCGGGAGCGCCACCGTGGTGACATCACGGCGCATCCAGGGCTTGCCGGCTATCTCCGTACGGCCGCGCGGATCGAACTGTCCGCCCCTTTGAGCTTTGTGTGGAACGCCGCTCCTGACACACTCCCGGCCGGCCCACCGGATACGGGACCCCAGGTGCTGCGCGTGCGTATCTCCCCCGCGAGCCGTCCGTCCGGGGGCTGCTATGCCGAGGTCCGGACGCTTGGCCCGGATGAACGCTGCGGGCTCACCGGGCGGGAACTACAGGTGCTGACCCTGCTCGCCTGCGGGCTGACGAATCCCGGCATCGCCACCCGCCTCGCCGTTTCCCGGCGTACGGCCGCCACTCATGTGGAACGGCTGCTGGGCAAACTCGGCGTCACCAGTCGTGCGGGGGCGGCGGCGATCGCGCTGGACCGGGATCTGCTCACCCTGCCGGTGCAGGGCGACGGCGGATTGGACGGCCTGCCGCCGCTCAGCCTGTTGAGACTGGAGGCGGCGGTCCGCGGCACGGTGGACAGTCCGCCCGCCCCCGCGGCCCCGCGGCGGCGCATGGCGCGCCTCCGGCCGCTGATGATCGGCGCCGTCTATCCATCCGCCGGCGACTGGTTCGGTGACGGTCTCCTGATGGAACAGGGCACCAGGCTCGCCATGGACGAGATCAATGAACGCGGTGGCATCGCCGGCCGCAGGATCGAGCACATCCCGCTCAGGACCAACATTCAGGACACCGGCGCGATCCAGCGCGCGATCGGGCGGCTCGCGTCCGAGGACGTCGACGCGATCACCACCGGATACACCTTCCAGCGGTCCCGGGACTCGCTCGCCGCGCAGTTCCTCCCCGCCGCTTCGGCGGGTTTTCCCCTGCTGCATCATTCGACTTCCGCGAGCGCCGCCGACCTGATCGCCGAGGAGCCCGAGAAGTTCGGCAACGTTTTCCAGGTGTGCGGCCGGGAGAGCGTCTATGGAATCGGCTTTGTCCGTACGCTGACCACACTGCGTGATTCCGGCGCATGGCGGCCGGCCTCGAACAGACTGCAGGTGTTCGACACCGACGACGCGGACACGACGACGTTTACCGCGTCCGCGACGGAGGCGGCCGAGCGCGCCGGGTGGCGAATCTCCGTGGACCACATCAGTTCCCTCTCGCCGAACTGGCCCACTGTGATCAGGAAGATCCATGACCTGGACCCTGCCGCTGTCATGGTCGCCCAGTTCTCCGCTTCTTCCCTGGCCGCCTTTGTCCGCGGATTCCGCGAGGAGCCGACCGGCGCCCTGCTCTACGCGCTGTACTCACCGTCGGTTCCGCTGTTCCTCGACCAAGCCGACAGCAGTGCCGAGGGATTGCTCTGGGCGACGGTGAGCGGGCTCTACGGTGACCATTTCGGGCACGAATTCGGGCGGCGCTTCCATCAACGCTCCGGCATCACCTCCGGAATGTCCAGCGCCGGGATTCGCTACGACATGGTTCATCTGCTGGCAGCCGCGTGGGCACAATGCGATTCCCCCCACGACGCCAAAGAGGTCAACCGCCTCCTGCGACGAACCATCCATCGTGGAGTGAACGGTTCCTACCACTTCGGCACCCCCGACCAGACCAACCTGGTGTACCCGGATCAGACGAACGACCCGTCCATCGCGCAGGCCCATCTCGTCTACCAGATCCAGAACGGCCACCACCACATCATCGCCCCGGCGCCGTACTCCACCGCACCCTTCAGGCCGCCGGGGAGCACCCGCGTACAGCCGTGAACCCAGGTCGCCGGTGCCCGCCCGAAGCGCGCCGCCACCTTGTCGAGACCTTCGCGCCCGGCCCCACGCACCGGGCCTGGACGACGACATCACCGACCGCGCCCTCGCGTCACCCATTCCCACCTGGTCCGCACCACGGCCGAACGCCTCGTAGCGCGAGACCAGGAGGAGCGGCTTCTCCGGGTTCAACGTCCTGGGCGCCCACGCCCATGCGGCCACCACACGTCGTTCACCTGGTACGACGCCAGTGCCCCGGAAGTTCCCCGGCTGTGCGGCTGGTACTGGAGCAGAGGCGGTATCGACGCCGCTCTCTGCGGCGGAGCAGATCGGAGCGACGGAGGAGTGGTGGCGTGAACCAATGGCCACCACGGCCGACACATGGGCCGCACGGAGCGGGCACGGGGCGGCTGCCGGACTTCTCATCCGGCCGCCGCCCCCACGGCCACGATGCGTACGCCCCCTGGCCGTGGGATCAGAAGGACAGCTTCCAGCTGTCGATGAAGGGGCGGTAGCCGCCCGCTTCCCGCACCCTCAGCTTCCAGGTGCCGTTGGCGGTCTCGGACGACGCGTCAACGCCGGTGGTAGAGATGGTGGGCCCGTTCTCGCTCCAGGGGCCGTTCACGAGGGGATAGGCGGTGCCGTCCGGTGCCACCAACTCCATCCGTGGCCCGGAGTCGGCGACATTCACGTCGACGACGAGGATGGTGGGTGCCTTCCCGGGGACTCCGGTGACGGTGATCGGTGATTCGGCTGTCGCGGGATGGGCGGGTATGGGGATGTCGGTGGTGTTCTCGAAGACGGGGCCTGGCGGCCTGGGGGCGGGGCCGCCGGGCCGGGTGCCGACGTTGACGGCACCCCACGCCTCCATCACCTTGTGATAGGTCGGCGAGGACGCCCCGTACAGGTCGGCGGCGGCTGCGAGGGTGGCGGTGCGGGCCCCGGCGTAGTCGGTGGTGGAGGTCATGTAGAGGGTGAGGGCGCGGTACCAGATCCTCTCGGCGGCGGCACGGCCGATGGGGGTGACGGGCAGTCCGTCGTGGGTGGGGCTGTCGTAGGCGACGCCGTTGACGGTCTTGGAGCCGCTGCCCTCGGAGGCCAGATAGAACCAGTGAGTGGCCGGACCGGCCATGTAGTGCCCGTGCCGGCTGGAGTCGATACGGGGGTGCCAGTAGTTCGTGCCCCTGAGCTGCTGCGCGGGCCGGTCCATATGACGCGGATAGTGGTTGAGGCCGCCCGTGTCGACCTTCTCACCGGTGAGGTAGTCGCCCGGGTCGTGGGGGTTGTCGGCGTGGAACTCCACGGCGGCGGCGAAGATGTCCTTGGTCGCCTCCGCCAGTCCGTTGGACTCGCCGTAGTAGGACAGCTTCGCGGTGGCGTCGATGAGGCCGACCGCCATTTCGTGGGCCGTCATGTCGATGGAGGTGTACGGGCTGGTGCCGCCGTCGCCGTAGGTCACACAGAAGCAGGAGTCCTGCCAGAAGGCACCACGCATGTAGTTCCGGTAGTGCACCTTGGTGGACCCGCCGTCGCCGTCATTGCGGATGCCGTAGCGCTCGTGCACCTGGGCGAAGTAGTCCCAGGTGACCTGTGCTCCGTAAGCGGCGTCGACCGCGTCGGTCTGCCGGTTCGCCGAGGTGCCGTCGCCCCAGATGTTGTCCGTGTCGGTGACGAGAGTGCCGCCGCCGAAGCCGTACGGGTCGTTCATGTGGTCGTACGTCCGGTGCCCGCCCCGGACGCTGTCGGTCATGTTGTACAGGGAACCGTATTGGGAGGTGCCCAGCTTGACCTTGCCGCTGTGCCGGCTGTAACCGGTCCCCTTCCCGTTCCCCTGAGCCTTGCGGCGGTCGCGGCCGCGGTCGGTGGCGCCGGGTACGCTCCGGGTGTCACCGGCGGCATTGATCACGGCCTCGCGGCGGTTGAGTTCGGCGCCGGTCGTCGCGTCGGTGACGATGCGGAGTTCGCTGGGCGTACCGCCGGGCTGGGTGCCCTTGACGACGGTTTCCCAGGCGAGGACCGGCCGGCCGGCCGCGGCCCAGACGACCTTGCGGGGGGCTTGGCCGAGTACCGCGCCCTTGCTGCCTTCCTCCTTGGCCACCGCCAGGGACGACGTCCTGGCGGAGGTGGCGTTCCGGACCGGGCTGGTACTGGGGACGGAGATCCGTGCGCCGGTCGCCCTGGTCACGCTCTTGGTGGCACCGGACGGTGCGGTGTGGACGACCAGATCGCCGCCCAGGACGGGTAACCCGTCGTAGGTGCGTTCGTAGCGGGTGTGCAGGGTGCCGTCGGCATCCTTGAGGACACTGCGCGGTACCAGCTTCTCCTTGCGGCCCAGGCCGAGCGCGGTCGCGGTGGTGGCGCGTGCCGCGGTGGCGTCCGCGAGGAGTTCGGCCTGCCGGGCCGGACTGAGGCTCACGGGCAGTGCCCCGGCGCGGGGAAGGGCGGCGGGTGTGGGAGGTGCGGCCTCGGCGGTGGCGGGCGGCAGGGTCACTGCCAGGAGGGCGGTGCCGGTCAGGAGTACCGCGGCGGCCGGTGTACTGCGGGACAACCGTCTCATCTGAACTCCTCGGTGCCGGCCGTGTGTCACGGCCGGGGACAGGGCCCGTCGGCGGTGCTGCCGGACGGGCGGGGCGTGCGGGTGCGTGTGCGTTCCGTCGGGAGGACACGGGGGTGCCCTGTTGCGATGAGAGACTGCTGGGGCGTGTGGGACAGGGGGCATGGGAAGCGTGCCCCCCGGGGCGCCGAGATGACACGAGTGATTCCACGAATTGGCCGTAACTCATCCCTGACTTCGCCAGCCCTGCGGAGCCCTCGGGGCCTGCCCACGGCTCCCCCGCGGACCTCATTCCGCCCCCTGCCCAGGGACCGAGAGCACGGGCGGCTACCGGTCCGCGGATCTGTTCCCGACCGGGGCCGGGCGAGTTGCGCGGCCGGCCCCCGCCACGGCCAGGACACCAGGACTCGTCGGAGATCGTTCCGCCACCCGATGGAGCGACGGCCCCCGGGGCCGGCATGGACACGGTGACGTTGATGTCGTGTTCGCCATGCTGAAGCCCGGACAGTCCCGCGCTCTCATCGGAGAGGTCGGGGCCACGGCCTACCTGACCAGTCCCGAGTGAGCTCTGGCCGCAGTTCCGGGAATACCCAGGTCAGGGGCGGGAACGGGGGATCGTTTCGGCAGTGTGTTTCCTGCCGTGGCGAGCAAGACGGTTGAGGATGTGCTCATTCCCGGGATCGGTGTGCGAGTGGAGCGTGTCAGTGGCCCCTCCGGCGCCCTCGTGGTGGAGGCAGTGTCCACCGGTCGACCGAGCCGGTGTCCGGACTGCCGGAAGCGGGCAAAGCGCGTGCACAGCTCGTACCAACGAAGCCTCGATGAGCGGCCGTTGGGCTCGCGCCGGGTCGTGATCCGCCTCCGGGTACGCCGGTACTTCTGCGCCCGGAAGAAGTGTGCCCGGAAGACGTTCGCCGAGCAGGTGCCGGGCCTGACCGAGCGGCATCGCCGCGCGAGCACCGGGCTGACGGGGTGGCTGCGGTCGATCGCGGTGGAGCCGGGCGGCCGTCCGGCGGCACGACTGTGCCGGCACCTGCGGCTGACCGCGGGCCGGACCCCGCTACTCAGGCTGCTGACCGCGCCACCGGTTCGAAGCCGTGCCCCGCGGGTGCTGGGGGTCGACGAGTTCGCCTTCCGCAAGGGCTGCACCTACGGCACCGCTCTGGTCGACGTCGAGGCCGGCCGGGTCGTGAATGTGCTGCCCGACCGCACCTCGGAGACGTTCGCGGCCTGTGGCTCAAGGACCATCCCGGTGCAGAGATCATCTGCCGCGACCGGGCCACCGCCCACACGAAGGCGGTCAGGGAAGCCGCTCCCAACGCCCTCGAAGTCGCCGATCGCTGGCATTTGCTGCAGAACCTGTCCGCCGCAGTGAGAAGACCTGCCACCAGCGCCGCAACTGCCTGCGCAAACACGCCGAGCAGGATGTGGAACTGGCAGTTCCGGAACCGGTCCCGATGGAACGGCCGGTGCCGGAACTGCCCCGCACGCAGATCATCGAGCGGACCCGTCACCGCTCTGAGGACGTCCACCGCCTGATGGAGAAGGGCTAGACGATCAGCGCCATCGGCCGCCGCCTGAACCTCGGCCGCAAGACCGTACGCCGTTTCCGCGACACCGACCTCGACGAACTCCTGGCCTCCGCATGTGAGCGCCGCCCCAACGGAGTGTTGGAGCCGTTCAAGGCATACCTCAACGCCCGCTTCACCGAGACTCAAGGCCAGGTCAACGGCACCCGTCTCTTCCAGGAAATCCACGAACGCGGCTGCCGCGGCAGCCGCCAGATGGTCCGCAAACACCTCGCCGCTCTGCGGGTGGGCACCGCCGAACCGGTCCGGGCCGACGTCCCCAGCCCCCGCAAGATCACCTCCTGGATCATGCGACCCCGCGAAACCCTCACCGAAAGCCAGCACCGGAGGCTGCTGGATGTCCGGCTCGCCTGCCCGGACATCGCCCGGGCCTGCGACCTCGCCCGCGCGTTCGCCGATCTCGTTCGTCACCGGCGCGGATACCTGCTGCTGAAGTGGATCCGCCAGGCCGAACAGGACGCGCCGAAGCCGATGCAGAGCTTCGCCGGCTTCCTCCGCCAAGACCTCGACGCCGTCACCGCCGGGCTCACCCTGCCGTGGAGTTCCGGCGTCGTCGAGGGTCACGTGAACCGGGTGAAAACCCTCAAGAGGGCCATGTACGGCCGGGCCTCGTTCGAGCTCCTCCGCACCCGCGCCCTCACCCAACCATGACTATCATGGAACGGGCATCCTCAATCGGCCCTACCGAGGAAGAGTGGGGCCAGGCGAGGCAGCCTGCGGCGCATCTCATCGTTGTCGTCGAAGTCGAAATCCTCGCCCATGTCTACGGTGTTGTCGCTCCCGGTATTCGCTCCTCGGAAGCTGTGCCATGCCTTGTAAAAGGCATCTGCATCGCCCGTGATCCGTTCGAACGCTCCAGCAGCTACGTAGTTCATATCCTCGTAGAACACAACCTCGGAGCGGTCCCGGGCGTTCACGGCCCGGAGCACGGCAGGGTGCACAGCAAGGCTGTCGGGAGCAGCGGCCACACGCTCGTACCACCCACGACCCAGGGCAATCACACCAGCGCGGAAGTCCATGAAACTGTCGTCGGAGCAGCCGCCCCCAATGAGGTAGGCGGCCGCCCACACATCCCAGCGGTACAAGGCGTCATGCAGCTCGTCGAATCGTTCTGCATACTCCAGAACCTCCTGCTGTGTTCCCTTCGCGAGCTGCTTGACGAGACCCTCGTCGAGGGGATCGCCAGCTTCAGCCGCGGCAGACCGCACGGATTCGATGACGTCCCAGAACTTGTCGATGTCCATGACCGCAGACTGTGCCACGGCGCTCTGACAATCGGTCCCGGACCCTCGGCAAGGAACCACCAGACACCCGCTGGCAGCTGTCACGGAACTGCGGCCAGAGCCACATTCTCGAGTACGCCGACAGCTGGTGTTGATAGCCGGTCGGGGTGATGTTCGGTGACGAGGGCCAGGCGGTCTGGAGGGCCCTGGGCGAGGTGACGGGCAGAGCCAGCAGCCCGCAACGCCCGAACCGATGCAGTGAGCGACGACTGTGGCGGTGCGCGCGCTGATCTGACCCAGGGATGGCGTGCCGAGCCAGTGCGGGTCGGCCGCCCGTGGTCGAGCGGTGACCTTCCGCTCGGGCGTCGGCGGCCTCGGAGCGGGTCAGTCGACCAGGGTGAGGACGACCTCGTCGATCTCCTCACCCCGTGCGTTCGCGAATCCGCGCTCATGGCCTATCACCACGAATCCGCACTTCTCCAGCACCCGGATCGACCCGGCGTTGTCCGCAGCCGCGCGGGCATGGAGCGGACGCTCCGGAACGGCGTCGAGGAGCTGCCGCAGCGCGGCGGTGGCCACTCCACGGCCCCAGTGCTCCCGCCCGATCCAGTAGGTGACCTCGCGTTCCCCGGGCGGGCCGAAGACGGACACGTGCCCGACCGCCTCGCCGCTCTCCCCCGTAACGGTGCGCACAACAACCGCCTGATCCTGGCGTATCCGCGCCCAGTGGGCGTCGAAGCGAGTGCGGTCCGATGGGTCATCAGCGGTGAACGCCGCCATCCGGACCCCCTGCGGATCGTTCGAGTGGGCGTAGAAGACGATCAGGTCGCTGTCCTGTACTTCTCTCAGCGATACGTTCATCACAGCCTCCTCGGCCTTTTGGTTGTGAGCCGTCGCCCGAGTCTCCCACCCGGGTCTGACAGTGGGCGCTGCGAGCCAGTCCAGCACCTTGCTCAGGCCCCGCCGCGTCTTGTCGCGGGTGAGGCCCGCACTGTGGTCGGTGAACAATCCCAGCAGCCGTTCGACCAGGCTCTCCCGGCTGGGCCTTCAGCGTGAA
The DNA here is from genome assembly GCF_042873655.1 of Streptomyces sp. NPDC004609. NCBI lineage: Bacteria > Bacillati > Actinomycetota > Actinomycetes > Kitasatosporales > Streptomycetaceae > Streptomyces > Streptomyces sp. NPDC004609. Next base: position 16,841 of record NZ_JBIALS010000060.1, read on the forward strand.
CTCCCCGGCCACCGGATAGACCACCTTGCGGACCGTGCCGCCCGGCTCGGCGACCGCCGCCTCCGCCAGCCGCAGCAGGATGCCCTCCTTGCCGCGGACCCGCTTCAGCTCCTTGTTGAACTCGCCCTCGACCTTCTTCTCCGCCCGCGTGTTGATCTTCTGCACAAGCTGGATGAACAGCTCCACCAGCGAGTCGGTGATCTCCGTCTCCCGTACGTGGCACAGCGTGGCCAGTAGCGTGTACCGCACCGGCCCGGCCGCCGCCCGCAAGTCCGAGGGGTACTCCTTCGCGGCCCGCGCCGGCCAGGCCGCCACCGGCTTCTCCGACACGTCCGCGAACAGCCCCGACGGCAACTGGAGCCCCCGCACCCGCTGGAGCTTGTTCACCTCCGCCAGCAGGCTGTCCGGCCCCAGCGCGCCCGGGTCCGCCTTCAGCTTGGTGAAGAACGTACCCCCGCCGCCCGCGCTCTCCGCGTCCGCGCCGACGTCCTCGGCGATCAGGTCGTCCAGCCGGGACCGGGTCGCCGCCGACAGCCGACCCACCGTGGCCGCGCAGAACCGCTCCTCGAAGGTGCTGACCGCGTCATCTGTCCCGGGGCGGGCGGCTCCAGCCGGTCCTTGCGGCAGCGGGCCACCACCGCCTCCGCAAGCCGGTCCCGGTTCAGCTCCACCCCGCACAGCTCTACCGCCAGCCACTCCCCGAGCTGGGCCTGATCCTCCTCGATGCACTCACGGAAGCCGAACGCGCCCCGGATCGCCATCCGATGCCGCTTGATCGCCCGCCCCGACCAGTCGTACGCGGCCCACTCCTCCGCAGGCACCCTCACCTGCTGGGCGACGTACGACACCGCCGGCACCGGGATCTCCCCGGCGTCCTCCGGGAACCGGGCCTCCACCTCGACGAACTTCAGCAGCAGCGCGAACCCCAACCGGTCCGCCCCCGACTTGTTCCGCAGCCGCTCCTGGTCCTGCATCCAGCAGCGTCCAGACCTCGATCAGGAGCTCCGGCTCCCACTCCTGCCGCACCCGCGCTCCCTCCGGTCGTCATGACCGGACCAACCTCGCCGAGCAGGGCCCCCGATGAGACCGGAAGATCAGAAACTCCGACAAGCCCACCCCTGATCCGCTACAGAGAGCTACTTGTCACTGCGCCGTAGCCTCGGGAGAACAGGGCCGTTGCAGCCGCTCGACCAGTTCCTTCAGCTCGGCGTTGCGCCCGCTCAGCATCATGAAGATCATCTTCAGGTCGCCGGAGAACGCCGCGCCGGGGTCGGTGAAGCCGACGGGTAAGTTCCTCTCGAAAATGAAGTGGCCACTCCAGGCGAAGCCGAAGAACGCGCCGGGAACAGCCCACAGCAGCTTGGGGCGGCGACGCCGTCCGGCCAGGCCCGCGGCGCCCACCGCCGTGACCATCCCCGCCACGTGCATCCAGCGGCTCGCCTCGCTGGTGTGGCCGCGCATGTAGTCCTCGAAGCGCTGGTCGAACTGCCTCATTCTGCCTCTCCGTTCGTCTGGCGGGATGCGGTGCCGGACGCGCTCGGCGTATGCCGCGCGAGCGCCTCCCGGTAGGTGTTCCGCAGCAGTGGGTCGACCACCGCGTCGCGCTCGTAGCGGGAGCTGAAGCGCCTGCGGTACTCGGCGAAAAATTCGCTGTGGTGGTGGAGGAAGAGCACGTCGTGGATGGCCATGTTCCGCAGTGCCAGCAGGGGCACGGGGCTTCTCGACACCGGGAAGGCGGGGTTGCGTACCGCGGGCTCGGGACAGGCAGGGTGGAACTGCCCGAGCATCAGACCCGCACGCGCCAGCTCTCCCTTCAGCTCCGCGTGGACGGTGTCCAGCAGGGGCCAGTCGGCGGGCGGCAGATCGGGCAGGGTCACCAGGACGGTGCGCATCGTCGGATTGGCCTGCGGCCAGCGCCGGGCGCGAAAGTCGCGCACCATGTCCCGTACCACGGCCCGCAGGTCGTCGCCGTCCGCGTCCGCCATTCCCAGGCGCGTGCGCAGGAGCAGGGTTCCCTCCTTCAGGGCGGGCGCGACGAAGGGACAGACCGGGCCGTCCCGTCCCAGCTCCTCGTGCGGCCGGGAGATGTACGACTCCAGCCATCCGCGCACCAGAGCCTCCGCCCCCGCTCCCACCTGCGCCGTGCCGCCTGCCGGCGGCGGCGCCTTCGTCCCGTCTCCCGTCGCGGAGGTCCTGTCCGGAACGTCCCGGGGGCAGGCGTTCGTCGAGGTGGCCCTGTGGCCGACCGGCATCATTGTGCGTCTCCTGTCTCCTCCGGGCAGCCGCCGGTTCGTGCCTCCATCACTCCGGTGCCGCCGGGCAGCAGGGTGGTCCGTACCGGGGTCAGTCCCGCCTCGCGCAGCAGGCCGGCCATCTCCTCCCGGGTCCGCTCCCGCCCCCCGGTGAACAGGGACATCATGTAGAGGTCCATCAGCGCTCCCCACTGGCCGCTGGCCCCCTGATCCGGCCCGTCGCCCTTCGCCTCGTCCACCAGGTAGTCGACGACGACCACCCGGGCCCCGGGCCCCATCGCCCGGCGGCAGTTGCGCAGGACGACGTGGCAGGACGCGTCGTCCCAGTCGTGCAGGATGTGGCGCAGCAGGTAGAGGTCGCCGCCCGGGGGCAGGGCGGTGAGGAAGTCACCCTCGACCAGCTCGCACCGGTCGGCCAGCCCGGCACCGGTCAGCCTGCGGGCCGCTGCGGGCAGTGCTGCGGCGAGGTCGACCAGCACGCCGCGTGACCGGGGGTCCTCCCCCAGCAGCCTGGTCAGCAGCGCACCGTCCCCGCCGCCGACGTCGACGACGGTCAGGGGGCCGGTGAAGTCGACTGCCTGGAGCAAGCCCTCCAGTTCGAGCGAGAGTCCGCTCTCCTGGGACCGGTCGAAGATCCCGCGCAGCCACGGGTCGCGGTCCAGGTGGGAGAAGAAACCGACGCCGAAGACGTCCGCGAAGGCCGGACGCCCGTGGCGGACCACCTCGGTGAGCCGTTCCCAGGCTGGGGCCATCGTCGTGGCGACCAGCAGGGCCGTCGGCAGGGCCGAGGCCGGGACGCCGGACCGCAGCGTCTCGCCGAGCGGGGTGAGGCTGTACCCCTCGGCGTCGTCCCCCGGTTCCCTGCGCAGCACTCCGAAGGAGACCAGTGCGCGCAGGAGGCGGGCGAGCAGGGCCGGGTCGGCCCCGGTGGCTCCGGCCAGTTCGGCCGCGGTCGGTGATCCGGTGCCGATCGCGTCGGCGAGACCGAGTTCGGCAGCGGCGCAGACGGCCCGAGAACGCACATGACCGTAGATCATTTCCCGCATGTGCCAGGCTTGGCCGGCCCGGGCGCTGTCGGGTACGGCGACCGCTCCTGCCGGAGCCGTGCGCGGCGCCGTCATCGCGGATCCTTCGTGAGGACGCCGCCGGCCCCGTCTCGCGCAGGGGCCGCGCCCACCTCCACGAACAGGCCGTCACGGGGAATCAGCGCCGGGATGCCGCCGAACTGCGGATGCCGGGTCCGTAGGCTGAGCGTGGTACGCCGGGCGAGCCGCGACAGCGCGGCGGGCAGGACCACCGCGGCGATGTTCGCGCCGACGCACCGGCGCCCTCCGTATCCGTAGGGCAGGTACTCGAACGGACTGGGAGCGTGGTACCCCTCCCTGGACGTGTCCCAGCGCTCCGGCAGGAAGCGGTCCGGTTCCTCCCACACCGCGGGCGAGCGGTGGGTGATGTACGCGCTCACCGCCACCAGGCTGCCCCCGGGTATCAGATGGCCCTGGTAACGAAAGCTCCGCACGCATCGGCGCGGGCTCATCACCACGGGCGGGTGCGTGCGCAGGCTCTCCTGGACCACCCAGTTCGTGTAGCGCAGCTCGCGGACCCGCGCCGCCGAGAACACGTCCTTCGCAGGCACGTCTCCCGCGGGCGCGTCGCTTGCCTCGTCCCGCAGCCGCTGCCAGACGCCGGGTGTGTTCAGGCAGTTGTAGACGGCCCAGCCCAGGGCCGATCCGACCGGGTCGTAGCCGGCGATCAAGGCGCTGAGGACCATGTCGCGCACTTCCTGGTCCGACATCGCGGGCCCGTCCTCGGAGAGCATCACGGCGATCAGGTCGCGTGGCCCTCCGGCGGACCGGTGCCCCCGCCCGCCGGGATCGCCCTCACGGCGCCTTCGCTGGATCTCCTCGTAGAGGAGCCGTTCCACGGCCGCGATCGCGGCCAGCGCCCTTCTGCGTGCGGCACTGGGCAGCTTCCAGGCGATCAGCTGTCGCGGGAGCGGGTGGTCCATCAGTTCGTGAATGCGTTCCAGTTCGGCGACGAGGGTTTCCTCCTGGGCCGCCAGCCGTTCTCCGCAGAACTGCCGCAGCATGGCGCTACGGATCGCGGAGCGCAGGGTGCCGTGAACGTCCACGTACTGCCCCGGCTGCCAGCGGTCGATCGTCTCGTCGACGGCGGTCAGGATCAGACGGGTGCTTTCCTCCGCTCCGCCGCGGTGGAACGAGGGCCTCGCCTTGCGCTTGCGGCGGGCGTGCGGCTCGCCGTCGGTGGTGACCAGAGCGGTGTCCCCGGCGATCGGCCGCAGTATGTCGTAGGCACCGCTGAAGCGGAAGTTGCTCTCATTCCCCATGACCAGGGCGTTGGCGTCCGGTCCGAAGAGGAAGTGGGTACGGGTGGGTCCGATGCCGAAGGCACTGACCTGGCCGTAGGTGTCACGAAGGTGTTCCAGCCCTTCCGGCAGCGAGTGCTGGAAGGCCCGGGCGACACGGAAGAGCTGTGCCGGCGTCCGGGGGCCGGGGATGGCGGGCATGAGTCGTCTCCTTCTGGTCCTCGCAGAGCGGGCCGCCCGACGGCGGCGTGGGCGCGCGGCACGGCGACCGGAACCATGGGACGGCGGTGCGCGGGCGATTCAGGGGACGGCGGGGGTCGTGACGTCGGTCCGGCGCCGGGAGTCCAGCGCCAGGAGGTCGCTGCCGAACAGCAGGACGGCTCCGAGCGCCACCCCCGTCACCGGGGCCCACCCGGGTGAATGCAGCAGCAGGACCGAGGCGAGGAAGGCGGTCGACAGAAGCATGTCGGTCTTGAGCACGGCGTTGGCCCTGGCGTTCTCCGTCGCCCGGGCCATCGCCCGGCACTGCACCAGAGCCGCCGCCGTCCAGATAAGCGCCCACAGATCCCGGGGCGGGAGCAGCCCGGCGGCCACGAACACGGCGGGCGAGAGGTAGCCGACCAGCGTCATCGCCGTGGCCGCGCGCGCCGCTGCCGCGCGGGTCGCGAAGACCGTCGCGGACGTCCGCAGCCCTGCCTCGCGGTCGCCGTCGAAGTCGGGAAGGTTCTTCACCATGCCCTTGGCCGAGAACCACACCACCAGGAAACCGAACAGCGCCCAGGTGGAGCCGTTCAGGTCGCGGAGACCTCCGGGGGCGCCGATGACCCCGAGCAGAAACGGCCCGAAGACTGCGAGGCTGAAGGCCAGCAGGCCGACCACGGGCCCGTCCTTCAGCCGCAGCGGACGGAATGAGTACTGGTGCGCCCCGACGAGCAGCAACAGCATCAGGGGCAGCAGCTGGACGCCGCCGTACGGGAGGGTGAGCACGATCAGCACGCCGGTCGCAGCGTAGCCGATCCACAGCGTCCGACGATGCCCCATCCGCAGTACCAGCCACACCCGCCCGGGCAGATTTCGGCTGTCCTCGGCCAGATCCGTGTACGCGTTGTAGAGGTTGGCCATCAGCCCGCACAGGAGGGACATGAACATGCCGAGGAAGAACGCCGGTGACAACGTGCCACCCGCCGACGTCCAGCCGAGCGTGAACGCCAGGTTGCCGGGTACACAGGTGCGTGGCCGCCCCAGCATGAAGGCGATACGCGCGGTCTCCGACCACCCCGCGCTGCCCGGCGTACGCCGCACCGCTTCCTCCCGCCGGGCGGGAGAGAGGGCGGCGAATTCCTCAGAGCCGAGGACACCGGTCGATGGGCGTCCGGCCGGGGCCGTCACGGGAGCCGGACGTTCGCGGCGGGGCTGCCGTCGCCGTGCGCCGCCGACCCGGTGCGGGCCGGGAAAGCGACTGTTCCCGCCGGGAACAACAGTATTCCGGGAGTGAGCACGATGCGCCTCCGTCCTGAGCCGTGTGCATCCTGAGCCCGTCTGACTCCAAGCGCCTCATCGCGCACCAGAGTATGGAAGGGCCATGTCCATGATGCTGAGCACGAATGCGCCCGTCCTTGTCATTCCGTGCAGGGTTGTTGTCGATTCGTGCACGCCTTGGAGGAGCGGAGTCATGCGGGTGTTGTGGGCGGCGACCGTGCCTGTGAAGCCGTCGGCTGGCAGTAGGTGTGAGCGGCGGGACCATGAAGGTTCTGTCCCACCGGCAGCCGACCAGGCGGGCGAGGCCGATCAGCACGCCGTTGCAGAAGACCCCGCTCCGGACAGCCCCTGCCAGTTCTTCACCTCCGTCGGCACGGCGCCGTCGACTTCGAGCGCGTACAGCTTCGAGCAGGAGCCGGTGTTCGGGGTGATGGTGCCCTCCACCGTCTTCAGGTCATCGGACGTACTGCCCGGACTGCGCGGAGGCTCTGCGACGCACTGCCTTGGGGAACCCTGTCATTGAGCACACAGGGCGGTGGTCCGGATATTCAGAGGCCGGTTCGCCCCAACGCACCACGCCCGCGCCAACTCCGACCGGAGTCCGGGCGGCCTTCGGGAGCACCGCGTCCAGTTCGGGGCTCTTCCACACCACCGCTGCCTCAGAAGCCATCCGCATTCCGCATGTGATCGCCGGGTTTCTGCTGGTCAGGCACGAATCTGGTGCGGTGGCGGGATGGTTCGAGCGGTTCGTTTGCTCGCGTCGCTCGTGGAGGTGGCCACGCCGTCGGTACTGGGTCTGCTGGAGGCGCAGTACTCCGGCACCGCGGGGCGGACGGAGAACTGCCAGGTCGGGGTGTTCCTGGCTTACGCGACTGGCCGCGGGCGGACGCTGATCGATCGGCGTCTGTATCTGCCCACGTCCTGGACGGATGACCGGGAGCGATGCCGGCGGGCGGGTATCGACGACGGTGTTGTCTTCGAGACGAAGGCGGCGATGGCCAAGGCGATGGTCCGCCGGGCGATTGCCGACCGGGTCCCGTTCGGATGGGTGACGGCGGACGCCGCCTACGGCTTCAGCAAGGGCCGGCGGTCCGAGCCGGAGCAGGCGGACGTCTTCCATGTCATGGCCACCACCCGGCACGACACCGTCGTCACCCGCTGGGCACTCGACCACCCCGTCCACGATCTGTTCCCCGGTCTGCCACGGCAGAAGTGGAAACGCCGTTCCTGCCGGTGAAGGAGCCCACGGCCGGCGGATCTACGACTGGGCCCGCGTCGAGGTGAGGCCCTGGCACCGCGAGGACCGCCGGCACTGGGTGATCGCCC
>NZ_JBIALS010000061.1:0-22655 GCF_042873655.1 Streptomyces sp. NPDC004609
ACTGGTCATGGTGGAGACGACTCAGCCAGACCCGTGCCCGCCACAGCCACTACAAACGCCGAGGCCAAACCCCATAACTGTGATTGCAGTACTAGTGCCCCCGCGCACCGCCAGTGGGGGGAACCCCGGGGCGGTGGGCCGTCGTCATCCCGCGCGTGCCCCGGTGGCGGGACACGCGCGTGTGATGGGTGTACGGGCCGGTGTGCTGACGGGGTACGCCCATCAGCACACCGGCCCGTGACGGTCACACGCCGTCCCCGACCGTGGGCGCGGGCCCGCCGTCCCCGGCCGTCCCGGGCCGAGGGGCGGCCGCCTGACGGGACATCCGGTGGCCCAGTTCGGAGACGATCAGGGCGGCGGCGGCGAGTCCGGCCGCGATGAGCGGCAGCGAGCCGGCGCCGACCCAGCCGATGCCGACCGCGCCCACGACCCCGGACAGCGAGATCGCGAGGTACAGGACCGCGGCGTTGAGCGCGATCAGCACCGGGGCGGAGGGCGGATCGAGCGTGATCAGCCGGTGCTGCTGGGGTGTGGTGATGGCGAACGCGCCCACGCCGTACACCACGATCATCACGAGCGCCGGGAGGTACGCGCCGGTGGCCAGGGGGAACAGCGCCAGACTCACGGCCGTCCACAGCAGCGCCACCGCGACCACACCGCGCCCGCCGAAGCGGTCCGCGAGCCATCCGGCACCGAGGTTTCCGAGGGTGCCGATGACGCCGAGGGTGAACATGAGAACGGCCAGCCGGTCACCGCTGCCGCCGGTGGCCGGTTCGAAGACCACGGCGATGTACGTGTACGGAATGTAGACGGCCGTGAAGCCGATGAGGGTGGTCGCCACCATGGCCAGCACCCGGCGGTCCTTGAGCGGTGCGAGGCGCTGTCGCAGCCCCTCGGGCGCGGGCGCCGCCACCCGCGCGGGCACCAGGGCCCGTACGCCGAACAGTCCGAGCGCCGCGAGCACGGCGACGAACCACATCGTCGCGCGCCAGCCCAGACTCCCCCCGACCGCGGTGCCGATGGGCGCGCCCAGTGCCGTGGCCGCGGTGAACCCCGTGGTGACCACGGCGATGGCGCGTCCCCGGCGGTCCGGTGGAACCAGCGCCGCCGCGGTGACGGCGGCGGTGGGGACGAACAGTCCGGCGCCGACGGCGGCGGTCATCTGGGCCGCGAGCACGGTCGCGAAGGTCGGGGCGAGCGCGGTCGCCGCATTGCCCACGAGGTAGACGGCGATGGCGAACAGCAGGACGCCCCGCCGCGCCCGCCGCGCGGTGACGGTGGCGAGGACCGGTGCCAGTACCGCGCAGGTCAGGGCGAACGCCGTCACCACCTGGCCCGCGGTGGTGACGGGGACTTCGAGGTCCCTCCCCAGTTCGGGCAGCACACCGGCCAGGACGAACTCGTCCGTTCCGACGGCGAAGGTGGCGAAGCCCAGCACGGGTACGGCCCAGCGGGAGGCCCCGGGTGCGGGTGGATCGTCTCGGGAGGTCCGGGGCTCGGGAGGGGCCCCGGCGCTCTCGGGTGGGGCAGCGGTGGTGCCTGGGATGTCGCGGTCCATATCCGTCCAGTCGTAGGTCTTCGCGGGTGTCCTGGCGAGGTACGGGGCCGCCGGGCGGCGTCGGGCCGGCGGGGGAGACAGACGGGCGCAGGCAGGGGAAACCCATGACCCATCATTCGGAACCGATCGGTACCGTTTGGTGGACGGTACCGACTGGTTCCGTTTTGCGTCAAGGTGGACTACGGTGGGCCCATGGCCACACACGCCCGCGAGCGGCTCATCGAGACCGCCAAAGAACTCTTCTTCACGGAGGGCATCCGCGCGGTCGGCGTCGAACGCCTTCTCGCCGACTCGGGCATCGGGCGCGCCTCGTTCTACCGCCACTTCGCGAGCAAGGACGAACTGGTCGTCGCGGTCCTCGAAGAACGCGACACCGGCTGGCGCCGCTGGCTGGAGGGGGAGGTGGAGGCCCGGGGCCGCGACCCGCTGGCCGTCTTCGACGCCCTGGAACAGGACTGCGAGCGGGGGAACTACCGGGGCTGTGCCTTCATCAACGCCATGACCGAGTCCGCGGACGCCGACGGCCCGGTCCACCGCCTGGCGTCCGGGCACAAGCGCGCCGTCGCGAACTACATCGCGGAACTGCTCGCCGAGGCCGGACAGCGTGACTGCGACGCCCTGGCACGGCAGTTCGTCCTGTTGATGGACGGGGCGACCGTCACCGTCGTACGGGAGCGCAGCGCGGAGCCGATCCGCGACGCCAGGGCGATCGCCGCGGGTCTGCTCACCTGACCCGGGGCGGGCGGTTCCCGCTCGGGCGTGCCGCCCGAGCGCGGGACGGTCCTCCCTCCCGCGCGGGTGAACCCGCGGTCGCGGCGGGCGTACGGAACCTGCCGGGCGCGCCTGAGCGATGCCCGCACCATGTCCGCACTCTGCGCGCGCCGTCGTCGCCGAAGGCGACCAGCACGACCGGCCGTTCGCCGAGCGCGTGGCGCGGCGGTCGGCCGCGCCGGGTGCCGGAAGCACATCGGCCGTGTCGTCCCGGGTCTCGCCTTCGAGGTACGGGAGGCGGTTCCGACGGCCGGGGTGTTGCCGTTCACCCGCTACGGGCGGGGCGTTTCACGTTCGTGGCCGGACGCTCCGGTGTTGCCTGCGGAGCGCCGCGGCGGAGCGAGTACGGGGTGTGTGCGGGTGGAGGAACGGCTGCCGGTGCCGTGAAGCCGGGTGTCCGGGACGGGTCCTGGCCGCGGGAGGCCGGTGAGGCAAGTAAACCACTCGGCGGGTTGTGGCGCGGACACCGGCCCTCGTCCGGCCCGTGGACAACGGCCTGGAGCCGCCACCGCAGGGGCAGTTGGGCGCGGCGAGTCCGGTGCCGGGTTCCCGTCCGGGGAAGCCGGGATTCCCCACAAGTGTGTACCGGTCGCCGCGGGTGAGTAGAGTCCGGCCAGTACCCACACACAAGAGGAGCCCCCCGTGCCTCAGCAAGAGAACACCGACCTCAAGGCCGAGTACGCCGACAAGGTCCGCGCCGACCTGGAGCGGAACACCACGGAACAGGACCGCATCCGTGCCGGGATCGAGACTCTCCAGGAGGAGTTGACCACCCTGGAGAAGGACCATGAGCTGCTGCGCAGCATGAGCGCGGCGCTGGGAGACGCCGCGCGGGTGTCGGCGGTGCCGTCACCCCGTGGCAGGAAGGCCGCCGGCGGCGCACCGGCCGGCAAGCCGGCGGCGGCAGGCAAGTCCGCCGCGAAGAAGGCGCCCGCGAAGAAGGCACCGGCGAGGAAGACAGCGGTGAAGGCCACGGCGGCGAAGCCCGCGGCCGAGCAGCCTGTTGCGAAGAAGCCGGTCGCCAAGAAGCCCGCGGCCAAGCAGCCGGTCGTGAAGAAGGCCGCCGTGAAGAAGCCGGCCGTGAAGAAGCCCGCGGCCGCCACGGCCACGGCGACCAAGGCAGCGGTGAAGGCGGCACCCGAGAAGGAGACGGCGGCCAAGGCACCGGCACTCGGTGATCTGATCCACGGTCACCTCGGCACCCAGGCCGAGCCGCGCACGGCCCGCGAGATCGCGCAGGCCCTCACCGACGCCCACCCGGGCCGCAACATCAGCGACAACCTCGTGCGCACCACCACCGAGCGCCTGGTGGCCCGCAGCCGCGTGGAGCGTGTCAAGCAGGGGACCACGGTGTACTACACGGCGGTTCGCGCCAACACCGCGGCCGCCGGCACGAACGCCGACACCGCCGACGTCAACACCGGCACCGCGTCCGTCGAGCCCGCCGGGGAGACGGCCGCCGCCTGACCACTGTGCCGGCGGGCGCACACGGGGGACACCGCCGGCCACAGTCGTACGCCACCCGCGAACCCTGCGCGGGGAGGAAGCCCCGGATGCCGTCTTGTGCCGCCCGGATCCCGGGCTCGGTTCACCACCCCACGCCGTGGATCGTGTCGGCCCGGGCCGTCCGCGTGCCCGTCGGGGGCTCCCTCGGCGGAACCATCGCGCTGGCCCTGGCCGGGGAACTGCCCTCGGAGGTCCGGTCCGTGACGGCGATGGGCAGTTCCCTCGGCGACGAGCGGGACCGGGCGGACGACCACGGGAGCGACGAGACACAGGCCCTCGACTCGGGCACCGTGGAGGACCTGTTCGCCGCCCTGGCCGCCGAGGCGGTGGCCCCCGGGTCCCCCGAATCCCTCGTCACGACCGTCCGGCACCTCACCAACACCCACGGCAAAGCGGTGGTCCGCCGCGTCCTGCGGGCCGCGCAGGACGCGGACGCCACCGCATGGGTGTCCCGGGTGAGGTGTCCCGCACTGGTGCTGACGGGGGAGTACGACACGACCTGCACCCCGCAGGCGGGGATGCGCATGGCCGGGAGCGTCGACGGCCGGCACCGGATGCTGTACGGCGTCGGACACCTCCCGATGTTCGAAGCCCCGGCCACCCTCCTGCGCGTACTGCTCCCGCACCTGGAGGCCGCGGAGCGGCGGTGACGGCACCCGGGGCTCGCCGGACGTCAAAAGCTGGAGGGATGCGGGCGCGGCCCGAGGGTTAGGGTCGTGACTGAGCACTGTCACTGAGGAGGGGGCTCCGAGGATGAGCGGGATAGTCACGGCGGTCAGCAGCAATGGCGAGTACGCGTTCACCAAGCCGAACCGGGACAGCATCACGCTGCTCGCCGGGCTCGGTGTGGAGGGCGACGTACATGCCGGCGTGACGGTCAAGCACCGCTCGCGGGTCGCGCAGGACCCCACCCAGCCGAACCTGCGCCAGGTCCACCTCCTCCATGAAGAGCTCTTCGCCGAGGTCCGTGCGGAGGGATTCACGGTGGTACCCGGTGACCTCGGCGAGAACATCACCACCCGCGGCATCGATCTGCTCGGCCTGCCGGTCGGCACGCTGCTGCGCATCGGCGACGCGGTGCTGGAAGTAACGGGCCTGCGCAACCCCTGCCTGCAGATCGACAACTTCCAGGACGGCCTGCTGAAGCAGGTTGTCGGCCGCGACGAAGCCGGGAACGTCGTGCGCAAGGCAGGAATCATGAGCATCGTGAGGGAGGGCGGCACGGTGCGCCCGGGCGACACGATCACAGCGGAGCTTCCCAGCGGGCCGCACCGGCCCCTGGAGCGGGTCTGACGTCTCTCCACCGGTCAGGCCCTGACATGGCATCACGGGCGTGGGTTCTTGTGGTGTGAACATCAAGCGGGCCCGCGTGGCCACGTCGTATCCTGCCTTCTGCGGCCTCTCGCGCCGGCATCTCGGCGAGTTGATCGAAGAGCGCGCGCCACGCCGGGAAGCGCGTTGCGAGTCCGGTCGGCACGCACGGCGCCGGGACGCTCGCCGCCGGCAGGCCGGGGTCGGACCGACGTACGAGCGGGTCTTCACCGACCCTGTCCCGGCGACCCTTGTCCAGAGAGGTGGTCGGGGAGGTCGGTGAGCCGTTCGATGCGGAGCACCGTCTCCTGCGCCGTCGGCGATGGTCCACCGGTGACGAAGTCGATGCCACGGTCCAGCCAGATGCCGGTGGGCCCGGCGAGGGCGGCTGCGTTGACATCGCTTTCCAGCATGTCGCCCACGTTGACCGCCTGCGCGGGGTCCGTTCGCATCCGCCGGCAGGCGGCGGCGTAGGCGACGGGCTTGGCCGCACCGAGCTCGGTCGGGGTCAGGACTGCTTCGAAGTATTCGAGGAGCCCGAAGGGAGCGAGCTTGGCGCGCTGCTGCTCGGGGTCCCCGTTGGTGAGAACAGCCAGACGCGGTCCTCGGGGAAGCCGTTTCAGGGTCTCCAGGCATGGCCGGACATCGGGATAGCACCGCCAGGACTCCTCGAACACGGTGAGGTAGCGCTCGGCGATCCAGGCGTCCAGAAGGCCGGGACTGTCAGGAACCGGCTCGCCGAGCCTCGGCAGGAAGGAACGGAGCCTGCGTCGGTGGTGCTCGGCGAAGGAACACCGACCGGCCAGGTATCCCGCATGTGGCGCGCCTCCAGCGTCCACCACAACGTCACCAGCTCCTCCGGTGGAGCCGTCGCGTTCGGTGCGGCCTGGACGATCTGGCCGATCGTTTCCAACACCGCGCTTCGGTGATCGACGAGGGTGCCGTCCAGATCGAAGAAAATCACCTCTGCCATAGAGTGATCATCTCGTGGTGCCTGCCCTGACGCCAGAAAGCAGGTACGGGCCTGTGGCCACTGACACGCTCGACACCGCCGTACGCGGACGGTGCTCCTGATCCGGGAGTACGGCCGTCGGCACCGGCGCCCCGGGCCGCGCGGGTAGATGTCACTGCCGTGCGTTTGAATGCCCCCATGGACGACTCGGCGCGTATGTGGATCACCACCGTTCCCTCGTTGGACCCGGACGATGTGGAAGTGGTCCTCGCCCTCGACCACACCTCCCGGGACCCCGGTGAGCGCATGGTCTCGGTGATGATGAACAGGGGACACGAAGGAGAGGCGGGCGTGTTCTACCTGCTGGAGTCCGATCTGTCGGCTCGCTACGAGCGGTCCGGCGACCGGCTTGCGGTCGCCGTCACCGCCTCCCGGCAACTGCTCGCCCGGGACCTGGCCGTCCTGCCCGAGCCCCTGCACGAGCAGCTCGCAGCCCTTCCCGGCGACGCCTCGGACGACGACCGGGTCACCCTGCTGCGCCGTACGATCGTGACCGACTTCGTTCCGGCCGAACAGGACGGGGAGAAGCAGCCGGTGCTCCTCATCGGCAGTGCCGGCCCGGCTTCCCTCTCGGAGCTCTTCTCCCGGTTCGGGAACGGGGAGGCCGACATCGCGGTTCTCAACGCCGGCTGACCACGAACCGTTCGACGCCGAACTGCGCCGCGGCGGCCGGGTCGTGCAGGTGCCCGCGCGCCGGTCCCCGCCGACGGCTGCACGAGGTCGACCCGTCCCTGCCCGCGTCCTGCACCGACGGGGTCTGCGGCAGCGTTGTCCCCGCGTTCTGGACGGTGTTCCCGATCACCGCGACGACGGACCGCAGCCGCACGAGCGCGACCGCCGGGACGTCGTGTACCCGTGCGTCTCCCGCGCCCACGGCACCCGCAAAGTGCTCGATGCCTGGCCGGGACCCGCCGGAGCTCGGCGGGCGACGGTCCCGGTCCACCGGTCGTGTCCCGGAGCCCTCACCGCGAGGCCCCGTAACCGCGTACGGAGTACGGCGTTCGGCCATGCGAGCCGCGCGGGGTACGGGCGGTACGGTGCCGGTGGCCGGCCACCAGGCTCGCGGGACGCTCGGCGGCACCCCCTGGCAGACTCTGCGGGGTGAGACCTGACCTGACACAACTGCGGGACCTGGTGGAAGGATCGCCGGGATTCGGGCGCGGAGCGACGGCCGCCGTACCGGAAGCGGCGATCCGCGCGGCCGAGGCACTCATCGGCCCGCTGCCCCCGTCGTACCGGTGGTGGCTGGCGGAGTTCGGCCGGGGGCGGGCCGGGCGAGCGGACATCGCGACCGTGGCTCCGCCCGAGTTCGCCGACGACGACCACGAAGCCGTCACCGCGGGATGGCGGCTGGCCGGCAACAGGCTGTGCTTCGCCGTCGAGCCCGACTGCGCCGACAGCCACTGTTTTGTCCTCGATCGGGTGGGGGAGGCCGGGGAGGGGGAGTATCCGGTGGTCCGCCGTGACGGTATCGACGGCGACGAGTATCCGGTGGCGGAGTCCTTCGCCGGGTTTCTCGCCGTTGAGGTGGCGCGGTCGCGCGGGCTCCGGGAGGGCCCGAATCCCACGCTCGCCCGGCTGTGGCGGTCGACGCCGGGTGTGCTGCTCGGCAACGGCGTCCTGGTGTACGGGCCGCACCGCATCCAGGAGCGCAACGAGTTCTTCGACGTGGCCCGGCGCGCGCCCCACTGGGTGCTGATCGGGGACGACGGCGCGGGCGGCGGGCTGTTCATGCGCCGCCACGGCCGCGACCGTACCCGTGTGTACCGTCTCGATCCCGGCGCGATCGGCCAGGACATCGACGACCGCGGCGAGTCGCTGACGGACGATCTGCTCGGCTGGCTGCGCGAGGGCGGGGCCGGAGAGGCTCCGGCCGCCGGGGGATCGCCGCGGGAGAGCGACGCCGGGCCGGTGCCCGTCGGCCGCCGGGACCGTCCCTCCTCAGCGTGACGGGGCGACGGGGTGACGGGGTGACCCCGGGGGACCCGGAGACCGGGTGACCTCATGTCACCGGACCCGCGCGTCGGCCCGGGCGCCCGCACGGCCCGAGGTCCGCACCCGGCGGCCCGTGCCCGCCGACCCCGGCTACCGCCGCCTGTTGTCGGACCGGACGTCGTCCCGGGCGCCCGCCTGCCGGGCACCCTCGGCGGGAATCCCCGCCGCGGGTGCTCCGGAAACGCGCAGGAACGGGCGGTCGCGGGAGGTGGTGGCGTCGGTCGGCGCCGCCGCCCGGAGGACGACGTCCACGGCACGCTGTGGGTCTGCCGTGTACATACCGCTGGCCCAGGCGGCGTTGGCCTCGATCACGGCCCAGTGCCCGTCGGCGGTGGTGCCCACGTCCACGACGACGGCCGACGGCAGTGTCCCGGCGCACTCGGCCAGCAGATCCGCTCCGAACGCGACCGCGTCCGCGCTCAGCGGGCCGGGACTCAGGCTCCCCCGCCGGGCGTAGCGGCTGCCGGTGTGGACCGTACCGTCGAGCAGAAACAGCCGGAACTCGGCGTCGAAGGCCATCACATCACTGACGAGCACCGGCGTCCGCGGATCCGCCTCGTCGGGGCCCGGCAGCCGGGATCCGTCGGAGTAGACCAACGCCGGGATCCGCTTGTCGTTGGGAGACTTCACGAACGCCGGGCGGCGCAGCCCGTAGGCCTCGCGGATCGGCACGACGACGATCTCGCGTCGGGTGTACGTCCGCGGCAGCCGAGCCAGCCACTCCGCCGGCGCCTCCAGCAGGGCGATCCCCAGAGCGGGCGCCACGGCGTCGGCGAAGCCCGGCCCCGCGTGCAAGTGTCCGGCCCGCAGGCCTGGCGGTACGTCGAACGCCGGAAGCTGCACGGTCGGCAGCCCGCGCCGTCGCGCGGCCTCACGCAGCCTCCGCGCGGACGCGGTGAGCCGGGGTGGCAGTACGAGAGTCACAGCGCCCGATGATGGCGCACGGCCGGTACCGGGCGCATCGGATTATCCCCGCGCCCGGCCCCGCCGTCCCCCGGCGACGGCGACTCGGAGCCGCGTCACCGGGAACCGGACCGGACTCCGGTCTACGGGGACTCGTTCCCGGTGGTGTTCCCCCCGCCTTCGCCCTCCGCCGCCGCGGTGTTCACCACAGGCCGTAGAGCAGGCCGTGGAGCGGGCCGGGTGGGCGCGGTGAGGATCTCCAGGGAGATGTCCCCCGTGGACCAGTCGCGGGTGAGCGCGAACAGCCTGCGGCGGTCGGGGGTCCAGGCGAGCCCGGCCGGCTGCAGGGTCGGGGCGCTTCCACCTCCCTGCCCGAAGTTGTAGTCCCGGATGGGCCACGAGCCGCCCGGCCGGAAGACGTACACATCCGGCTCGTACGCGCCGTCCACTCCCGCGGCGACACTGCCGTCCGAGGCGATGTCCACCGCGTTCGGGTAGGCGGCGGTGGGGTACCTGCCGACCTCGGTGAGATCCGATGTCCGGTACACCTGGTGGTGGTACGGTGCACCGCTCGCCACCACGACCTGATCGCCGTCGGGGCTGAGCGCCAGGTCCCGGGTGTTGGAGGCATCGGCCCACAGATAGGCCGTGCGCTTCGCCGTCCCGCCGGACACGTCGTACACCGCGATCTCGGACGGGCTCAAGTACAGGGAACCCGCAGCCAGTACATCGGGCTCACCGGGTGTCGACGCCAGGACGGGAGCCTCGTACCAGTGACTCCACGGCACGCGCTCCAGGGTGACCACGGGCGCGCCGTCGCCCGACAGGTCGATCGAACCGATGTTGCCCCTGGCCCCGCGGCCGTAGCCGAACCAGAGCGTGTTACCGGTCAGCGCCGGGTGGCTGGGCGCGGTCTCCGGTCCGGTCGGGTAGCGCGCGGACTCCTTGAGGCGGGCCGTGTCGATCGCGACCACGGCGTCGGCCCCTGCGGCGGCGGCGTACACCGTGCCGGAGTCCTTGGACAGCTCCAGGCCCAGGACCCCCGGCAGGGAGGGGATCGTTCCCACGACCCGTCCCCGGTAGTCGGTCACGACCACCTTCCCGCCCAGCGGATCGCTGATGAAGACCCGCCGGTGGTCGCCGTCCACCACGATGTCGGCGCTCGACTCGACGGGAAGCACACGAGGCGGCTTCGCGCCCCCGGGGCCGGCGACGGCCGCCGGGGCCGCGGCGCCGGCCGTGACGACGGAACCGAGGACGGCCAATAACGCTGTCACGGTGGACATACGACGCATACGCGCACTCATGGAAACCCCTGTTCGTTCGGCGAGGCCGCGCAGCATCTGCGGGCGGCCGGATTGCTCGGTCGCCCGGAAGGCTATGGCATGACTCTGACATGCGTGCCGTGGAACCGGCCGGGTCGCCGAGGGTTGGACCGGATCCGGACTGTTTCCGCGTCCACCGGGATTCGGCCACACCGGGTGCGGTGGCAGGGGCGGCCCGGCGATCCGCTCCCGGGCACCCGCGCGACGCGTGCGGACGACGGCTCAGTAGTTCTGCCACTCGTGGCGGGTGTACTCCAGCACCGCCGGATCCATGAGGGTGCTCGCCCGTACGTCCTGGGGGCGGCGGTCCACGGGGAAGACGGTGGCGGCTTCCAGAACGGCCCGGTCCAGGAACCGCAGCGGCGGGGCGTCCCCGGCCAGACGCAGCGGCGGTGCCGTGCCGCCGTCGCCGCGGACGGCGAGGATGTACCCCCAGTTGCCGAAGCTGGGGACGTCCACCTGGTACTCGGTGGTGGTGTAGCCGGCCTTCCCGACCGTGGCGGCGATGGACCAGTACGACTTGGGGGCGAAGAATGGTGAGCCCCCCTGCACCACGACCCGGCTCCCGGGGTTCAGGACGCGGCCCAGCAGGTGGTAGAACTCGACGCTGTAGAGCTTGGCCAGTGCGGCGGTGTCCGGGTCCGGGAAGTCGATGAGGACCGCGTCGTAGCGCCCGGTGGCGTCCCGCAGCCAGTTGAAGGCGTCGGCGTTGACGACGGTGACACGCGGGTCGAGGAGCGCGTGGTCGTTGAGTTCGCGCAGCGGTCCGAAGGTACGGGCGAGCCTCGTCATCGCGGGGTCGAGGTCGACCAGGGTCACCTTGTCGACGTCGTCGTAGCGCAGGACCTCCCGTACGGCCAGCGCGTCACCGCCGCCCAGGACCAGCACGGACGAGTGCTTGCCCGCGAGGGCGGGGTGGACGAGGGCCTCGTGGTAGCGGTACTCGTCGACGGAGGAGAACTGCAGGTCCCCGTTGAGGAACAGCCGGGTGTCCGGCTCCCCGGTGAAGGCGGTGGACTGGGTGACGACGATGTCCTGGTACGGGGTGGTCTCGGCGTGGATGATCGGGTCGCGGTACAGCTGCTGGCGCGCGGTCACCTCGATGTCGTCGGCGAGGGCGTACACCGTGCCGAGCACCGCGAGCACGGCGGCCATCGCGGTCAGCAGCGCGATCCGCACGAACCTGCGCGTCTCACGGCGGAAGATCCACAGCACGACGACGACACCGGCAACGGCATTGACCGCACCCACGACCAGCGCGCCCTTCAGCTGGCCGAAGGCGGGGAGCAGCAGGAGGGGGAAGCCCAGGCCGCCGACGAGCGCTCCGACGTAGTCGAAGGCGAACATGTCGGCGACCGCGCTGCCCGCCTCCTGCCGTCTGATCCGCTGGAGCAGTGTCATCAGCAGCGGAATCTCGGCCCCGATGAGAAGACCGACGGCGAACGAGACCACCACCATGGTCGGCATGTAGATGCGCAGCCAGGCGAACGACACATAGAGGAGGAGGACCGACAGACCGCCGACGAGCGCGAGCAGCACCTCGACGAGGGCGAACGCACCGACCGCCCGCCGCTGCAGAGGCTTGGCGGCCACCGAGCCGATGCCCATGGCGAAGACCATGACGGAGATGACCACGGAGGTCTGCAACACGGAGTTGCCGATGAGATAGCTGCCCAGCGCCGTCAGCGCCAGTTCGTACACCAGGCCGCAGGCCGCGCAGACGAACACCGCGAGCAGCAGCAGGAAACGCGCCCCGCGCGAAGGGGCCCCGGGCACTGGTCCGGTGGCGGGAGTGGCGCGTTCCAGAGTGGTGGTGCTCATGGTGGGTCAGGAAACGGCGGCGCCGACCATGAAGGCCGTGCCGATGTACATGGCCGCCTGGACCCAGGCGGCGGGATGGGGGCGGTCGCCGTTGTCGTCGAGTACGGCGGCACCGAGGCGGCCGGGGGTGAGCAGCCCGACGACGCAGGAGATCAGCGTCATGACGACGACACCGGCGAGGCCGTACAGCAAGGTGCTGAACAGGCCCTCGGCGAGGCCCTGCTCGGACTCGCTGGCCATGATCGACTGTTCGATGACGAGGCCGATCGCGATGGTCTGGCCGGCGAGGAGAACGGCGGCTCCCCGGTTGCGCTCCGTCCACACCACATGGACGAGCTTCCCAGGGGTGACGAGGTCGAGGGCGATGAAACCGGCCGCCATCACGACAAAGCCGATCAGGCCGTAGAGCAGGGCCGTGCCCGCCGACTCGAAGATCTCTGCCACAGGGGGTGCCTTTCGGGGACGTCGTCGTGGAGCAGGGTGGGTGCGCCGCGGTGGGTCACTTGCCGGAGCCGGGGCCCCCGCCGCGGAACTCGTCGCTGTTCGGATGGGGCCACACGGACCGCAGATGGTTCTGCCACCGCTGGTAGCCGCTGCGGTAGTCCGCGATCTCGATCAGACTGCCCTTCATGTACGGGCTGATGGCGACGATGTCGTCGCGGTAGCGGAGGAAGACCATGTCGCCGTCGCTGGTACGGCCCCTGGCCGAGGTGTGGTTGTCGATCTCCGTCGCGACCCGGGACGCGGTGTCGGTGTTGTCGACGTAGCCCGCCGTGCTCGCCGTGTACTCGTCGCGGATCCAGCCGGTCGGCACGTCATGGGCCTTCTCGGAATCGCTGGAGCATGCGGCGAGCGCCACCGTGGCGAGGATCATCGCACTGATGCGTCGGGCGGTCTTCATCGGGCCTCCAGCCGGGTGTGCGTCGCCACGATCTGGCGGCTCTGCGGGTAGGTGTGCCAGGTGCGCCAGCTCAGCCCCCTGTGCTCCCGGTCGACGGTCAGCGCGGTGACCGCCTCCGCGAAGCCGGGGAAAACGCCGTACAGCGCCCGGGGATGTTCGTCCGACCGGCTGCGGATCCGGGCCACCCGTTCGCTGAACTCCGCTGCCGCGAAGCGCTGGACGCGGGCACCGAAGCGGTAGTCCCAGCCGTCGGCGTACTGGGCCGCCGTGTCCGGCAGGCCCCCCGCGACCCCGGGCAGACACGCCACGGTCTCCCGGACCGGCCCCGCGAAGACCTGATGGGAGGCGCCGAGCAGCCTGAGCTGCACATCGATCCCGCCGACCGTCAGATCCCGTACGGCGAGCGCATCGCGCGGGGGACGGCCGAGCGTGAACGACAACTGGTCGGCGTCGGTGTCCAGATAGGGGGTCGTGAGGGCTATGCCGCTCATGCGGCGCCGCCCGGGCGGGCGGTCGGCAAGGGGAGGGCGGCGCTCACCGAGGGTGCGACCACGAGATCACTCACGGCGGTGAGGGGGACGGTTCCGGGCGCGGCGAACGTGACCTTCAACGATGATCCCCCGGTTCCGGAACGTGCAGACAGCGCGGCCGAGTATGGCACAGCGGGCCGGAGCCGTACGGAGGGGGAGCCCCCGGCCGGTCCCGGCCGGGCATCGGGACGTTCCGCACCGCTCCATGTCCCCGCCTCGCTCGCCCCGTTCCGAGGGAGCGGCGCCGTCCGGGAGCGGAGGTGCGTCACCCGGTGGTGGCGCGCGGGGTGTTCGGGCGGAGAGGCGGCCCGGCACATACGGCAGCGGCGGCCCGGCCGCTGAACGCCGGGGTGCCACCGCGTCGCCGGGGGCCCGCGCGCGGTGTGCTCCGGCGGACGAGGTGCGCCCGGCGATCCGGCCGGCAGCGCGCTCGTACGGATACGCACGGCATGGGGGAGCCGCGTGGCCACTTGTTCCCGTACCCCCCGGGGCTCTCCCCCGGCCTCCCGACTCCGCGTCGCCACCGGCCCGCGCGGCCCTGCCGCGGGCGGTCCCTCCGCCCCGGGAGGGGGTCGCCGGCCTCGGGAGGTACCTAGTAGGTACCATCGCTGGTATGCCGTCCCTGAACATCACTTTCACCGACGAGGAACTCGAAGCGGTCCGCGCCGCCGCCGCCGCCGAAGGCAAGTCCCTCAAGCAGTACGTCCACGATCTGCCCCTGCGTGAACAGCAGCGGCTCCAGTTCGTCCGCTACGCCGTCTCCTGGGGTGACGCGCACCGGGCCGAGTTCGACGCCGCCTTCCCCGACGAGAGGCCACCGGCCGGCCAGCGGGGAGCCGGAGCCGCCTGATGACGCTCCACATCGACGTCCCCTGGCTTCTCGACGTCCAGGAACAGGCCGTCCCCGAAGACGTCTCGGTGGCCGACTACTCCGCCCTCGTCGCGGCGGTCGCCCGCCACAGGACCCGTATCCCGCGCCCCGCCACCGTCGACCCCGACACGGCCTGGCGGGCCGCCTCCCTCCTCCACACTCTCGTACGCCTGCAGCCGCTGCCGCACCGCAACTCCCTGTACGCCTGCCAGGTCGCCGTGGCCTACATGCACGCGGCGGGCGAGGGCATCGACCCCCCGTACGGCGCGCTCGTCACCCTGGTCCGCGACATCCAGTCGGCCGGCACGACCGTCTACCAGGCCGCCGACCGCCTCCGCGACTGGCGCATCTGAGAGGGCACCGCGCCGAAGCCCCGCCTGTGGGGAGAACGGCGTTCACCGGGCGGGGGCCTCACCCGGGCCGGCGGATCGCCGCGGCCTGCCGAAGAGCCCCACCGTCACCATCATGAGGACCGAGGTCAGCCCGCCCAGCACCATGACCGCGGACGTGGAGGCGGAGTCCACCACGGCTCCGCCCGCCAGCGCGCCGAGCGAGATGGTCGCCTGGAACGACGAGGTGAAGAGCACCGAAGCGGCCTCCGGGGCGTGCGGCGCCCCCATGAGGAACCACCTCTGCGAACAGACCGGCACCGCGCCGTACGCGAGCCCCCACACCACCAGGAGCACCAGCGCGCCGGGCTTCCCCGCCCCGATGACGGGCAGCAGCAGGGTCGCGGCGGCGAGCATGCCCGCGGCGACGGTGAAGGTGACCCGCGGAGCACGCCCTACCCGTGTCCCCGCGACGAAGTTGCCGACGACGCCCGCCACGCCGAAGGCGAGCAGAAAGACGGTGACGAGGGCCGGGCCGGCCTGCGTGACGTCCTCCAGGAACGGGGTGACGAAGGTGTACGTGCCGAAGTGGGCCAGCACGATGAGGAAGGTCACGACCAGCCCGACCCGGATGTGCGCGGTGCCGAGCAGATCGCGGAGCACGGTGAGCCGGGTGACGTTCTCCGGCGGCAGGGGCGGCAGCAGCAGCACCAGCGCGAGGAACACGACCAGCGTCAGGACCCCTATCGCGGCGAAGGCCACCCGCCACCCCGCGAGGTTTCCGATGAGGGTGCCGGCGGGCACGCCGAGCACGGAGCCGAGCGGGACCGCCGAGAAGATCACGGCGGTCGCCCGTCCGGCCTGCTCCTGCGGTACCAGGCGCGAGGCCAGCCCCGCGCCGATGGACCAGAAGGCACCGATGACCAGTCCGACGAGGACCCTGGAGACCAGCATCACCCAGTAGGCGGGCGCGATCGCGGCGAGGAAGTCCGCCGCCGCGAGCACCAGCATCAGGGCAGCGAGCATCACCCGCCGGTCGCACCGCCTGGTCATCACGGTCACGGCCGGGGCGGCGACCGCGGCGAGGATGCCGGGCAGTGTCATCATCAGCCCCGCCGTACCGTCGGAGGTGCCGAACTCCTCGCCGATCGGCGTCAGCAGCCCGATCGGCAGGATCTCGGTGGTGACGATGGAGAAGATCCCCATCATCACGCAGACGACGGCGAGCCAGCCGATCACCGGCGACCGACCGGGCACGGCCGCGCCGTCGGCGGAGGAGGTGGTGGTGGGCACGGTGGCTGTGGGCATGGCTTCCGTCCTGTCGCGAATGACCTCGATGGCACTCCGCCGAGTTCAGCAGCCGTCCCGGACCGCCGTCTGGCGCGTTTGCGACATCAACGCCGCACGGGCGGAACGACACAGGGTGTCGTGGAGCCGTCCCCAGCGCGGGCCATGGCCCTTCAGGCACACGGCCCGGCCGTCGGCTCCGTGTCCCGCACAGGAGTGCCGGGAACGCGTCGCCCATCGCCGAGTCCGGCGAAGTCCCGCACCGCGCCCGTCCGCGTGCCGCAGGGCCGTACGCCACGGGTCAGATGGACTCGATGCCGTGCGGCGTGCCGCCCGCCCCCGGAAGCAGGTCCTTCTCGTACTGCCTCAGCGCGGGTGCGGGGTTGAGCCCGCGCGCCCTCTCGACCATGGACACCTCGTCCTCGTCACCGGGGAGCGTGACATTGACGACGATCCGGTGCCGTTCGGAGCCGGTACCGAAGAAGCCCTCACGATCCAGGTCCTTCAGGGCGCCGACGAGCGCACGGAGCAGTGCCTCGTTCACCTCCTCCGGGCGGTCGTAGGGGTCGCCGAGGCACGCGAACAGCGCCTCCACCGCCGCGAAGTGCCCGTCGCCGAACAGGTCGTACGGGGAGTCGGCCTCGGACCACCGGAGATCACCCGCCGCGACCTCCATGCCGCGTGCCGCGTAGTCCGCCGAAACCCGTGTCAGCCCCTCGGACGAACACGCCGTCGGGGCCGGCCGGTGGATCACACCGGTCGTCCAGAGGCCGAAGTAGTAGTACGACTCCGACGGGCGGGCCCGCCGGAGGCCCGTCCACGCCCGTTGTGACGCTTCCCGTACGGAAGCGCGGATCCGCTCGATCTCCTGGGCACCGGGCCGCACCGTCACGTTCATCCCTCCCTGCCCTCGCATGCTCCGGGCCGGGGGGACCGGACCCAGCGACCGACACCCCCGCACGGCGATCAAACACCACCGGGGTCCGGACCCGGCCGGCGGGCACACGGGCAACGCGCGGACCGGCGACCGGGCGCGAGCCGGATCGGGACTGGGCAGTGCCGGGAGGGCAGTGGCGGAGGCGGTGACGGCGTCGCCGGCCGGTGACCGCAGAGGTCCGGCCGCGCCGGGACGGCGCCGGGACCGGTCCGGGCGGACTTACCCTTGCGGAATGGGAGTGAGCATCGAGGTTCTGATCGTCGACTGGGAACGGGTCGCGTCGGCACCGGCGCACCTGCGGGGCGACCTGCTGGACGAGGCCGCCTTCGGGGACGACGAGACGGGCGGACCCGACGAGGAGGGGTGGATCCGGCCCGGGCGGACGGAGGACGTCTGGTACGCCGGGTACGCGTTCCGGCGGACCCTCGGCTCCTTCAAACCCCACTTCTGGGCGGGCGAGCGGTGGGAGAGCGTCCGGGGCTTCATCGAACCCGGCCTGCGGACCGCTGTGGACCGGTTCACCGCCGGGTTGTTCTGGGACGGCCTGGCGGACATGCCCGAGTACGAGGCCGACGGACCTCCCGCAGCCCGGGAGTGCCCCTGGGACCTGGATCTGCTCATGTGGTGCTCACCGGACGAGGTCGCCGAACTCGGGGGCCACTGGAAGCGGGCGGCGCCGGAACTCGGCGCTCTGCGGGAGCCGTTCACCCTGCATGCCGCGCGACCGGGCGGCTGGATCCCCGACTTCGACGCGTTCGCCCGCTTCCTGAAGGACTGGGGCGACGTCGTCACGGAAGCCCACCGCCGCGGCTGGGGCATCGTCGGACTGCGCTGCTGATCCCGGCGCGTGGCAGGGCTGCCGTACCCCGCGAAGGCCGTGGACGGGCACACGCCGCCTCCCCGAAGGCCCGTACGGCGCCCGGGCCGAAGGACTCCGCGGTCTCTCGCGTCCGGCGGTGGCCCCGGACCAGCGCCTTGGACGGCCCGGGTGCTCGGCGGGAAGCACACTTCCCGCCGAGCACCCGGGTCCGGCGCGTCCGTGGTGCGGAGGGGCGGGAGCGGTACGCGTACGCCGCCGCACCGCTTTCCGGCGCCGGGTCGCCGGTCGCCGCTGCCCGTGAAGCATGTCGGATCGCGCGCCAGATGGGGGATATCACATAGGTCATTGAAAAATTCCCTTTCGTTCACGTGCCGGATAAGGTCGGATGATCATGAAATGGCGTGGCCTCCGGGCTCCGTCGGTCATGGCCGACGATGTCGACGAGCAGGTGAAGGGGAGATCGGGTGGCGTGTGAGGGCGCGTTGGAGACGGCGCCGGAGCAGCCGGACAAGTCGGCTGCCACTGCCCCCGGAGTGCCAGGACACGACGGGAGCCGGGAGATGACGGGCAGGCGGACCACCGGGCAACGGGGCGCGGGTGACGCGAGGGCCGCTGCCGAGACCATCGCCGGCTGGGCGGTACTGGTCCTCGTCCCGGCCGTTCTCGCGTTCGAGACATGGATCGTGATGCTCGTCATCGGCGCCGTCCACGGCGTGGCGGCCTCCGTCCCCGCGTTCGGCTACGGGACGACCGTGCTGATCACCCTGGGGCTCGATCTGGCGGCGTTCACGGCCGTCCGCTTCCTCCGCGGGTAGTACGACCCCTCCCGCACGCGTACGTCCGCAGGGATCAAGGCCGTTGGGCTACCGGCGGGAAGGACCGGGCGTCTCTTTCTGCCCGCCCGGTCCGACGGCGACAGCGCTGCCGCAACGGGTGTGGAGCGACACCCGCCCCCTGTGCGGGCCGAGCCGCTCCGAAGCGTCGCCGCCCGGCTGTTCGACGGGGCCGGCTCACCGCGCGGTGCCGACTCCTCGGCCGCCGGGGAGGAGCGTCGGCGGCGCAGGGCGGGGGAGACCGGTCCGGTGTGCGCGTCCGGTCCGGAAGCGGAGACGGCACCGGCGCCCGGGCGTCCGCTCTCCGCCGGTGGAAGCGGACGGAGCCCGGGCCCGTGGCGGTCCGGCGGCCGCCGGGGCACGGCGGCCCGTTGTCAGTGGCATCGGGTACGTTCGGTTGCTTACGCCGTTCGGGGCCGACCCGTCCGGGCGCGGAGCGCGCATTCGCCCGTGACCAGGCAGGCCCCCGGACGACCGCACGGGGAACGACCCGACCGACGAAAGGGATACCCGCATGCCCGCCGACCAGTCAGGCCAGCGATCCACGTCCGCCGAACACGCGGACAAGCCCCTGACACCCGCCGACCACCACACGGTGATCCAGGTCAGAGGCGCGCGGGAGAACAATCTCCGGGGCGTTGACGTCGACCTGCCCAAGCGCCGCCTCACCGTCTTCACCGGGGTCTCCGGCTCGGGCAAGTCGAGCCTGGTCTTCGGCACCATCGCCGCCGAGTCCCAGCGCCTGATCAACGAGACGTACACCGCGTTCATCCAGTCCTTCATGCCGAGCCTGGGCCGCCCCGACGTCGACGGCCTGCACAATCTGAGTGCGGCGATCGTCGTCGACCAGGAGCGGATGGGGGCCAACTCCCGCTCCACGGTGGGCACCGCGACCGACGCGTACACGATGCTGCGCATCATCTTCAGCCGCCTCGGCACCCCGCACATCGGTACGTCCGGGGCCTTCAGCTTCAACCTGCCCGAAGGCATGTGCCCCCGGTGCGAGGGACTGGGCAAGGTGTCCGACATCGACATCGACGAGATCGTCGACCGGGACAAGTCCCTGAACGAGGGCGCGATCACCGTCCCGGGCCACGCCGTCGACTCCTGGCCCTGGTCGATCGTGGTCGGGTCCGGGTTCTACGACCCCGACACCAAGCTCCGGGACTTCACCGAGCGGGAATGGGCCGACCTCCTCCACAAGGAGAGCGTCAAGGTCAAGGTCGGCACGAACAACTTCACGTACGAGGGCCTGGTCACCCGCATCCGCCGGAGCTGGCTCGTCAAGGACCGGGAGGCGCTGCAACCGCACATCCGGGCCTTCGTGGACCGCGCCGTCGTCTTCACGTCCTGCCCCGAGTGCGAGGGGACCCGGCTCACCCGGGCCGCCCTGTCGTCGCGGATCGACGGTGTGAACATCGCCGAGTGCTCGGCCATGCAGATCAGCGATCTCGCCGCCTTCGTCCGCGGCATCGACGCCCCCGGTGTGGGCCCGCTGCTCACCGGCCTGCGCGAGTTGCTGGAGTCCCTGGTCGACATCGGTCTCGGCTATCTCAGCCTGGACCGGTCCGCCTCCACCCTCTCGGGCGGCGAGGCGCAGCGGGTGAAGATGGTGCGCCACCTCGGCTCCAGCCTCACCGATGTCACCTACGTCTTCGACGAGCCGACCATCGGTCTCCACCCCCACGACATCCAGCGGATGAACGAACTGCTGCTGCTCCTGCGCGACAAGGGCAACACCGTGCTCGTCGTGGAGCACAAGCCCGAGGTGATCGCGATCGCCGACCATGTGGTCGATCTGGGACCCGGCGCGGGCGAGGCCGGCGGGGAGATCTGCTTCAGCGGCGATGTCGCCGGGCTGCGTGCGTCCGGCACCCTCACCGGCCGGCATCTCGGACACCGGGTCCGGCTGCGGGAGACCCCCAGGACCCCGCACGGACAGCTCTCCATCAAGGGCGCCGATCTGCACAATCTGAAGGACGTCAGCGTCGATGTGCCGCTCGGGGTGCTGACCGTCGTCACCGGGGTGGCGGGCTCCGGGAAGAGTTCGCTCATCCACGGCTATCTCGCCGATCACGAGGGCGTGGTCGTGGCCGACCAGTCGCCGATCCGGGGCTCCCGCCGCTCCAACCCGGCGACGTACACCGGACTGCTCAACCCGATCCGTACGGCGTTCGCCAAGGCCAACGGCGTCAAGGCGGCCCTCTTCAGCGCCAACTCGGAGGGCGCCTGCCCCAAGTGCAACGGGCTGGGTCTCGTCTACACCGATCTGGCGATGATGGCGGGAGTCGCCTCTCTCTGCGAGGAGTGCGAGGGCAAGCGGTTCACCCCCGAGGTCCTCACCTACCTCCTGCGCGGCAGGAACATCAGCGAGGTGCTGGGCATGTCGGTAGCGGAGGCGTACGCGTTCTTCCCCACCGGCCAGGCGCACACCGTCCTCGGGCGGCTCAATGACGTCGGGCTGAGCTATCTGCGCCTCGGACAGCCGCTGAACACGCTCTCCGGCGGGGAGCGGCAGCGGCTGAAGCTGGCCATCCACATGGCGGAGAAGTCCTCGACCTACATCCTCGACGAGCCGACGACCGGGCTCCACATGGCGGACGTCGACAAGCTGCTGGCCCTGCTGGACCGGCTCGTCGACGAGGGCAACACGGTCGTCGTCATCGAGCACCACCAGGCCGTGATGGCGCACGCCGACTGGCTGATCGACCTCGGCCCGGGCGGCGGCCACGACGGCGGACAGGTCGTCTTCACGGGCACCCCCGCCGAACTGGTGGCCTCCGCGCAGACACTGACGGCACAGCACCTGCGCGAGTACGTGTCCTGACAGTCACCCCACAAGCGGATCACGCGGGTGCCGCCGTGCTCGCCCGCAGGGGCACACGGCGGCACCCGCACCGGTCGGGGCGGCCGGAGCCCGGCGATGGCGGGGCCGGCGCTCGCGCGGCTCCTCGGCCGGGCTCGGCCCGCCGGGCCCGGCCGTCGGTCGGGTATTCGCCCCCCGGGGCCCGGTGCATCCCTCCGATGCCGACGCGGCCACATCCGGAAGGGGCCCGGGCCCGGAGGGACCAAGAGCCGGTACGGGCGGATCGGCCGACCCGGGAGCGGTGACCCTCCTCCCCGCGGGCGGCAGATCCACCGCCCGTGCACCGTCGGCGGAGCGGGGCCGTCCGCTCGGTGAGGCGGACGAGGGTTCGGCGAGCCCGGGCGCGTTCCCGGGAAGCCGCCGTCGGTCCACGGGCCGCAAGCGTGTTGCGTACACGTTGACCTGCGCAGGTGCTCACGACCAGGGGCGGACGCCGTCGTTGCGGCCGGGTCGAACGAGGGCGGTTCCCGTGTGTCCCCGGGAACGCCGGTGCGGCGCCGCCGGCGCGGGAATCCGTTGGGACGTCATCCGGAGCCGAGCCTCATACACTTCTGAACCATCTGTGCGAGGACGCGAGTTGGGGCATGACGCACGACGGGCGGACAACGGGCGGGATCGATACGACACGGGCGCATTCGGCGCGGGTGTACGACGACATTCTGGGCGGGAAGGATCACTATCCGGTCGATGTGGAGGCCGGTGACGCGATGGTGGCCGGGTGGCCGTCGCTTCCGGTGAGCATGCGGCAGAACCGGTTGTTCATGCAGCGCGTGGCGCGGTATCTCGCGGGCGAGGCGGGGATCGGGCAGTTCCTCGACATCGGTACGGGGCTGCCGACGTCGCCGAATCTGCACGAGGTGGCCCAGCGGGAGCGGCCGGACGCGGCGATCGTGTAGGTGGACAACGACCCGATCGTCCTCGCGCACGCCGCGGCACTGCTGACCAGTTCCCGCGCGGGCCGCACGGCCTAGTACTGCAATCACCGTTATGGGTGGGCTCGTTGTGGTTGGGTTGGTTCGTGTCTGTGGATCTCGGGGTGGGTCAGGTTGAGGCCTGGCGTGAGGTGTTGGGTGGTCTGC
>NZ_JBIALS010000062.1:0-22090 GCF_042873655.1 Streptomyces sp. NPDC004609
GACGCTCCTTCAGCAGTTCCTCGCCGACGAGCGTCTGGCTTCGACGCGGCTGGTGTTCCTCACCCACGGCGCGGTCGCGGCACGGCCGGGCGACGGCGTCGCCGATCTGATCAACGCCCCCGTGTGGGGCCTTGTCCGCTCGGCACAGCGCGAACACCCCGGTCGTCTGTGGCTGGTGGACGGCGCTGACGAGGCACTGGCCGCGACCCTGGCCATGGGTGAGGAACCTCAGTCGGCAGTACGCGACGGCGCGCTCCTCGTCCCGCGGCTCGTCCGGCACGACACGCCCTCCGCCGACACCGTCACGGGCCTCGGCGGGGAAACCGGCACGGTCCTGATCACCGGCGGCACCGGCACTGTAGGCGCCCTGATGGCCCGCCACCTGGTCACCGAACACGGCGTACGCCGCCTGCTCCTGACCAGCCGACGCGGCCAACAGGCGTCAGGCGCACTGGAGTTGGCCACCGAGCTGGAGGCCCTCGGGGCCCAGGTCACCATGGTCGCCTGCGACGCGGCCGACCGCGAGGCCCTGGCCACCGCGCTCGCCGCCATTCCCCCGGACCGGCCCCTGACCGGCGTCATCCACGCGGCCGGCGTCCTCGACGACGCCACGATCACAGGCCTGACCCCGGACCGACTCGACCGTGTCCTGCGCCCGAAGATCGACGCCGCGCTCCACCTGCACGACCTCACCCGGGACCACCACCTCAACGCCTTCGTCCTGTTCTCCTCGGCGGCCGGCGTTCTCGGCAGCCCCGGCCAGGGCAACTACGCGGCGGCCAACGTGTTCCTGGACGCCCTCGCGGCACACCGAGTCGCGGGCGGGCTGCCGGCGCAGTCGCTGCCGTGGGGACTGTGGAGCGAGCGGAGCGAGCTGACGGCGTCGCTCTCGGACGCGGAGCGCGAGCGTACGGGACGCTCGGGAGTACGCGGCCTGTCGTCCGGGGAGGCGCTGGCCCTCTTCGACGCCGCGCGGAGCTCCGGCGAGCCCGTGCTCGTGCCGATCCGCCTCGACCACGCGGCGCTTCGGCGCCAGGACGTACCGCCGGTGCTGTGGCACGAGGTGCGCCGTCCGGGGCACGCCGGGCCGGGGTTCGCGCGGTCGGCGGCCGTATCCGCCCGGGAGCGTCTGCTGGGGCTGCCCGAGGAGGAGCGCCGGGCCGGCCTGCTGGACCTCGTCCGCACCCACGTCGCCGCGGTGCTGGGCCACTCCACCACCGGCTCGGTGACGGCGGAGCGCGCGTTCAAGGACCTGGGCTTCGACTCGCTCACCGCCGTTCAGCTGCGCAACCGGCTGGCCGCGGCGACCGGAGTCAAGCTCCCGCCGACCGTGGTGTTCGATCACCCCACGCCGGGAGCCCTGGCCGAACACCTCGGCGGCGAACTCTTCGACGAGGACCCGGGACTGGACTCGGTCGCCGTACTGCAGGAACTCGACCGCCTGGAGTCGGCCCTGCTCTCCTCCATGTCCAGGCTCCCGGACCCGGAGCACGTGTCGTCCCGGCTGCACGCGCTCGCCGCGAAGGTCGCGGGAACCGACGGCGGCAGCCCGGACATCGACCAGGAAATCGCCTCGGCCACAGCTGACGAGCTGCTCGGCCTCATCGACAAGGAATTCGGCTCCGTGTGACGCGGACCGGTTCGAGGCGATGAGTGGCACTCCTCCGTATTGCGAAAGGCGATGGACAAGGCGATGGCAGAGCAGGAAAAACTCCTTGAGTACCTGAAGCGGATGACGGCCGACCTCCGGCAGGCGAACCAGAGGCTCAGCGACGTCGACGCGAGGGCGCACGAGCCGGTGGCGATCGTGGGCATGGGCTGCCGTTTCCCCGGTGGGGTGGGTTCCCCGGAGGAGTTGTGGCGGTTGGTGGTCACCGGCTCGGACGGTATCTCCGGTTTCCCGGTGGACCGTGGCTGGGATCTTGAGGATCTCTACGACCCGGACCCGGGTGTGCGCGGGAAGGTCTACACCCGCGGGGGCGGGTTCCTGCACGACGCGGCGGAGTTCGATGCCGGTTTCTTCGGGATCTCTCCGCGTGAGGCGTTGGCGATGGATCCGCAGCAGCGGTTGTTGTTGGAGACGTCGTGGGAGTCGTTCGAGCGGGCGGGTATCGATCCGGCGTCGCTGCGCGGCAGCCGTACCGGCGTCTACATGGGCCTGATGTACCACGACTACGCCGTGCACACCTCCGGCGTCCCCGAGGACCTGGAGGGCCACCTCGGCACCGGCACGGCGGGCAGTATCGCGGCCGGCCGGCTGTCGTACATCTTCGGTCTGGAGGGGCCGGCGGTCACGGTCGACACGGCGTGTTCGTCGTCGCTGGTGACCCTGCACCTGGCGGTGCAGGCGCTGCGGCGCGGCGAGTGCGCGATGGCGCTCGCGGGCGGCGTGACGGTCATGTCTTCCCCGGCCGCATTCCTGGACTTCAGCCGGCAGCGCGGGTTGTCCCCGGACGGCCGGTGCAAGGCGTTCGCGGAGGGTGCGGACGGCACCGGCTTCGGCGAGGGCGTCGGCGTCCTGGTGGTGGAGCGTCTGTCGGATGCGGTGCGGCTGGGGCATCGGGTGCTGGCGGTGGTGCGGGGCAGTGCGGTCAATCAGGATGGTGCGAGTAATGGTCTGACGGCGCCGAACGGGCCGTCGCAGCAGCGGGTGATCCGGCAGGCGCTGGCCGATGCGCGGCTGGGTGCCGCGGATGTGGATGCGGTGGAGGCGCACGGGACGGGTACCCGGCTGGGTGACCCGATCGAGGCCCAGGCTCTCCTTGCCACCTACGGTCGCGACCGTCCCGGCGAACAGCCCTTGTTTGTCGGTTCGTTGAAGTCGAATATCGGGCATGCGCAGGCGGCTGCGGGTGTGGGTGGGGTCATCAAGATGGTGATGGCTCTGCGGCATGGTGTGTTGCCGAAGACGCTGCATGTGGATGCGCCGTCCTCGCATGTGGACTGGGCGGCGGGTGCGGTGGAGCTGCTGACGGAGCAGCGGGCGTGGCCGGAGCAGGACCGGCCCCGACGAGCCGCCGTCTCCTCCTTCGGGCTGAGCGGCACCAACGCCCACGTCATCCTCGAAGAGGTCACCGGACCGGAGTCGGAAGCCGTCTCCCGCAAGCCGAGCGGACTGCTCCCCTGGGTGCTGTCGGGCAGGACGGAGACCGCCTTGCGGGCGCAGGCCGAGCGACTGCACGCTTTCGTCACCGAGCGCCCCGATCTCGACCTGGTCGACGCTGCGTACTCCCTCCTGCGCCGCCGCACCGGGTCCGAGCACCGGGCCGCCGTGCTGGCCCAGGACCGCGCCGAACTCCTGGCCGGTCTCACCGCGCTGGCGGCCGGAGAGCCCGCGGCCTCGGTGGTACGAGGCACGCGCGGAGACGGCGGGCTGGCCTTTCTGTTCACCTTCCAGGGCAGTCAGCGCCTGGGCATGGGACGCGAGTTGTACGACGCGTTCCCGGTCTTCGCGGCGGCCTTCGACGAGGCGTGCGCCGAACTGGACCGGCATCTCGACCGGCCGCTCAAGGAGATCGTCTTCGCACCCGAGGACACCCCCGAGGCCGCGTTGCTGACCCAGGCCGAATACGGTCACCCGGCGGTGTTCGCCCTGGAGGTCGCCCTCTACCGGCTGATCGAGCACTGGGGCATCCGCCCCGACGTGGTCTTCGGCGGCTCCAACGGCGACTCCGCCGTGCTCCACGTGACCGGCATGCTCTCCCTGGCGGACGCGGCCGTCTTCGTCACCACGCGGGGCCGCCTGCTCCAGCAGACGCCGCAGGGCGGCACGATGGTCGCGATCGAGGCGTCCGAGGACGAGGTCCGCGCCTCCCTGCGGGGCCGTACTGGCACCGTCGACGTCGCCCTGGTCAACGGCCCCCGGCAGGTCGTCATCTCGGGCGACGAGCACCTCGTCGCCGAGATCGGCGACGAGTGGCAGAGCGCCGGCCGGCGAACCCACCGGATGTCCTTCGGCCGGGCGTTCCACTCCGCCCACATGGAGCCGATCGTGGACCGGTTCATGACGGCGGTCCAGGAGCTGGAGCTGCACCCGCCGCGCACGCGGGTGATCAACTGCCTGGACGGCCGGCTCGCCGATCCCGCCGAGCTCTGCTCCCCGGAGTACTGGGGACGTCACGTACGCGGCGCCGTCCGCTTCCTGGACGGCATGCGCACCCTGGAGGCCGACGGCGTCCGCACCTACCTGGAACTCGGCCCGGTCGCCATGCAGTCCCTGATGGGACGCGAGTGCCTCGCCGAAGACAGTGACGCGGCGCTGCTCCCCACCCTGCGCGAAGGGCGCCCCGAGCCCGCCAGCCTGCTGACCGCCCTTGCCCACCTGTACGTCCGCGGCATCGACTTCGACGCCGACGCCTTCTTCGGCCACCTCGGCCCGCGCCGCATCGAGCTGCCGACGTACGCCTTCGAACGCGTCCACTACTGGCTCGCCGGCTCGCCGGCCGTGTCCGCCCTGCCGACCGAGCTGGGCCTCGGCGCGGCCGGCCACCGGTTACTGGGCGCGGCGGTGTCGGTGGCGGGTGCCGACGAACTGCTGCTCACCGGCCGCCTGTCGCTGCGCACCCACCCGTGGCTCACGGACCACGCGGTGGCGGGCACGGTGCTGCTGCCCGGCACCGCCTTCATCGACCTGGCGCTCCACGCGGCCGACCTGTCCGGCTGCCGGCTGATCGAGCAACTGACCCTTCAGTCCCCGGTCGTCCTGCCCGAACAGGGCGGCTTCCAGATCCAGTTGGCGGTCGGCGCCGCTGGCGTGGCGGGTCGGCGTGGCCTGACGGTCTTCGCCCGGCCCGACGACTTCGCCGACGGGCCGTGGACCCGGCACGCCACCGGTACTCTGGCCACCGACGCTGCCGACCCCGACTTCGATCTGGCCCGGTGGCCTCCGCAGGGCGCCCGTACGGTCCCGGTGGACACGCTGTACGACAGCCTCGCCGAAGCCGGACTCGACTACGGCCCGGCCTTCCGGGGCGTACGCGCTGCCTGGCGGCGCGGGGACGAGGTCTTCGCGGAGGTCGCCCTGGCCGAGGAGACGGCCGACGGCTACGGCGTGCACCCCGCGCTTCTCGACAGCGCCCTGCACGCCTGGAGCCTGGCCGGACCGGAGGCGTCCGGCGGGCCGCAGCTGCCGTTCCACTGGTCGGGTGTGCGGCTCTTCGCGACCGGCGCGGACACTCTGCGCGTACGGCTGAGCCCGGCCGGCGCGGACGCGCTGGCGCTGGCGGTGGCCGATCCGACGGGGCTTCCGGTCGCGTCGGTGGAGTCGCTGACGGTGCGGCCGGTCAAGGCCGATGCGCTGCGCGCGTCGTCCACGGCGGACGCGCTGTACGGGCTCGATTGGATCCCGGCAGACGTGGGGGAGCCGCTGGCGCCGGGCAGTTGGGCCGGCGTGGGCTCCGCCGAGGACGACCACTACCTCTCCCTGGAGGCCCTGGCAGCCGCCGTCGACGCCGGTGCGGCCGTGCCGGAGGTGGTGGTCGTACGCGAGCAGCCGGGGCTCGACGCACTGCACGACGCGGTCCATCGCACGCTGCACCTGCTGCGGGCATGGCTGGCCGACGAACGGTTCGCCGCCGCCCGGCTGGTCCTCGTCACCAGCGGTGCGACGGGTGAGCAGGTCACCAGTCCGTCCGGTGCCGCGCTGCACGGCCTGGTGCGCTCCGCACAGACCGAGCACCCAGGGCGGTTCGTCCTGGTCGACACCGACCGTCCGGGGGAGCCGCTCACGGCTGCGGTGCTCGGCGCCGAGCCGCAGTTCCTCGTCCGCGACGGCGCCTGGTCGGTGGCCCGGCTGGCGCGTGCCCGGGCGAGCGCCGGCGCGCCCGCCTTCCGGCCCGGCGGGACCGTCCTGGTCACCGGTGGCACGGGCACCCTCGGTGCGGCCGTCGCCCGGCACCTCGTGGCGGCGCACGGCGTCCGCCACCTGGTGCTGACCAGCCGCAGGGGCCCGGCCGCCGAAGGCGCCGAGGCGCTGGCGGCCGAACTCGGCAGGCTGGGCGCCACCGTGTCGGTCGTCGCCTGCGACGTGGCCGACCGGTCGGCCCTCGCCGACATCCTGGCCCGGATCCCGGCCGAGCACCCGCTGACCGGCGTGGTGCACGCGGCCGGGGTCGTGGCCGACGGACTGGTGGAATCCCTCACCCCGGAGCAGGCCGACGCGGTGCTGCGCCCCAAGGCCGACGCCGCGCTCCACCTCCACGAGCTCACCCGGGAACTAGACCTGGCGCACTTCGTCCTGTTCTCCTCCGCCGCCGGCGTGTTCGGTGGCGCGGGCCAGGGCGCGTACGCGGCGGCCAACGCCTTCCTGGACGGCCTGGCCGCCCACCGCCGGGCGAACGGGCAGTCGGCGCTCTCGCTCGCCTGGGGCCTGTGGGCCGAACGCAGCGGCATCACCGGCCACCTGGCCGAGGCGGACCTCGCCCGCATCGAGCGGGCCGGCTTCGCCCCGATCGCCGTCGAGGAGGGGCTGGCGCTCTTCGACGCCTGCCTCGCCGCCGACCGGGCGGCCCTGATCCCGATGCGCCTCGACACCGCACCCCGGCTCGGGCGGGAGGTTCCGCCGCTGCTCAGCGGCCTGGTGCGCACGCCGCGCCCGGCCGCCCGGACAGCCGACGCGCCCGCCGCGACTCTCCGAGACCGGCTGCTCGCGCTGCCCGCCGCCGAACGCGACGGGATGCTGCTCGACGTGGTCCGCTCGCACGCCGCCACGGTCCTCGGCCACGCGACGGCCGACCCAGTCGGCGCCGAGCACACCTTCCGCGACCTCGGCGTCGACTCCCTGAGCGCTGTCGAACTGCGCAACGCGCTCAGCCCCCTCACCGGCCTGGCGCTGCCCCCCACCCTGGTCTTCGACTACCCCACCCCGGCCGCGCTAGCGGCGTATCTGCGCCGCGAACTCCTCGCGGAGAGCACCGACACCACAGAGCCCGTCGTCGACGCGAGGGCGCATGAGCCGGTGGCCATCGTGGGCATGGGCTGCCGTTTCCCCGGTGGGGTGGGTTCCCCGGAGGAGTTGTGGCGGTTGGTGGTCACCGGCTCGGACGGCATCTCCGGTTTCCCGGTGGACCGTGGCTGGGATCTGGAGGATCTCTACGACCCGGACCCGGGTGTGCGCGGGAAGGTCTACACCCGCGGGGGCGGGTTCCTGCACGACGCGGCGGAGTTCGATGCCGGCTTCTTCGGGATCTCTCCGCGTGAGGCGTTGGCGATGGATCCGCAGCAGCGGTTGTTGTTGGAGACGTCGTGGGAGGCGTTCGAGCGGGCGGGTATCGACCCGGCGTCGCTGCGCGGCAGCCGTACCGGCGTCTACATGGGCCTGATGAACCGCGACTACCTGACCAGGCTGCGCGCCATCCCCGAGGAGCTGGAGGCGTTCCGCGGCACCGGCACGGCGGGCAGTATCGCGGCTGGCCGGCTGTCGTACACGTTCGGTCTGGAGGGGCCGGCGGTCACGGTCGACACGGCGTGTTCGTCGTCGCTGGTGACCCTGCACCTGGCGGTGCAGGCGTTGCGGCGCGGCGAGTGCGCGATGGCGCTCGCGGGCGGCGTGACGGTCATGTCCTCCCCGGCCGCATTCCTGGACTTCAGCCGGCAGCGCGGGTTGTCCCCGGACGGCCGGTGCAAGGCGTTCGCGGAGGGTGCGGATGGTACGGGGTGGGCCGAGGGTGTGGGTGTGCTGGTGGTGGAGCGTTTGTCGGATGCGGTGCGGCTGGGGCATCGGGTGTTGGCGGTGGTGCGGGGGAGTGCGGTTAATCAGGATGGTGCGAGTAATGGTCTGACGGCGCCGAACGGGCCGTCGCAGCAGCGGGTGATCCGGCAGGCGCTGGCTGATGCGCGGCTGGGTGCCGCGGATGTGGATGCGGTGGAGGCGCATGGGACGGGGACGCGTCTGGGTGACCCGATCGAGGCCCAGGCACTGATCGCGACGTATGGGCAGGACAGGGGCGGTCAAGCCCCGGTGTTCTTGGGTTCGTTGAAGTCGAATATCGGGCATGCTCAGGCGGCTGCGGGTGTGGGTGGGGTCATCAAGATGGTGATGGCTCTGCGGCATGGTGTGTTGCCGAGGACGCTGCATGTGGATGCGCCGTCGTCGCATGTGGACTGGGCGGCGGGTGCGGTGGAGTTGCTGACCGAGCAGCGGGCGTGGCCGGAGCAGGACCGGCCCCGACGAGCCGCCGTCTCCTCCTTCGGGCTGAGCGGCACCAACGCCCACGTCATCCTCGAACAGGCGCCCGCAGTCGAGGACGTCACCGACGCCGAGTCCGGTCCGATCCCCTGGCTGGTCTCGGGCAGGACGGAGACCGCCTTGCGGGCGCAGGCCGAGCGACTGCACGCTTTCGTCACCGAGCGCCCCGAAATAGACCTGGGCGCGGCGGCGTACTCCCTGTTGACCACGCGCACCACGTTCGACCAACGGGCCGTGGTGGTGGCCGAAGACCGCGAAACGCTCCTGAGTAGCCTGGCCGCCGTGGCCGCCGGTGAGCCCGCCGCCGGAGTCGCGCAGGGCCGGCCGCACTCGGGCCGGCTCGCCGTCCTCTTCACCGGGCAGGGAAGCCAGCGCCTGGGCATGGGACGCGAGTTGTACGACGCGTTCCCGGTCTTCGCGGCGGCCTTCGACGAGGCATGCGCCGAACTGGACCGGCATCTCGACCGGCCGCTCAAGGAGATCGTCTTCGCACCCGAGGACAGCCCCCAAGCGGCGCTGATCGACCAGACCGGTTTCACCCAGCCCGCGGTGTTCGCCCTGGAGGTCGCCCTCTACCGGCTGATCGAGCACTGGGGCATCCGCCCCGACGCCGTGGCCGGCCATTCGATCGGCGAGCTCACGGCCGCCCACGTCATCGGCCTGTTCCCGCTGCCGGACGCGGCCGCCCTGGTGGCGGCCCGCGGGCGGTTGATGCAGGAGCTGCCGACGGGCGGGGCCATGGTCGCCGTCCAGGCCACCGAGCCGGAAGTACTCGAGCTCATCGGGGACATGTCCGACCAGGTCGGCGTCGCCGCGGTCAACGGGCCCGCCGCCGTCGTCCTGTCCGGCGCCGCCGAAGCCGTGCTCGACCTCGCCGGACAGCTGCGCGCCATGGGCCGCAAGACCAAGCGCCTGGAGGTCAGCCACGCCTTCCACTCACCGCTGATGGAACCGATGCTGGACAGGTTCGCCGAGGTGGTGCGCGGCCTTCGGTTCGCCCCGGCCACCACCGCGTTCTTCTCCACTCTGACCGGCAGCCCGGTCACGGCGGAGGAACTCGGCAGCCCCGAGTACTGGGTGCGGCACGTCCGGCAGACCGTGCGGTTCCACGACGTGGTGGGCGCCCTCCGGGCCGACGGAGTGACCACCTTCCTCGAACTCGGCCCCGACGGCGTGCTGTCCGCGATGGGCCCCAACTGCCTGCCCGCGGACGCGGAAGCCGCCGCCTTCGTCCCCTCCCTGCGCGGCGGCACCGCCGAGGCGCAGAGCCTCACCAAGGCGGTCGTCCAACTGCACGTGCACGGAGTCCCGGTGGACTGGCCGGCGTTCTGCGGTACCCCGGTGGATTGGGCGGCGGCGTTCGACGGGCCCCGCCCGCCCCGCACGGCGCTGCCGACCTACGCCTTCCAGCGGCAGCGGTACTGGCTCGACGCGCTGCCCGCGCAGCCGGAGGACCTGGGCGCCGCCGGGCTCGTCCCCGCGGACCACCCGCTCCTGGGCGCCGCGATCGAACTGCCCGGCTCCGGCGGCCTGTTGTTCTCCGGACGCCTCGCCGCCCACACCCGGCCCTGGCTCGCCCAGCACAACCTCGCGGGGACGCCGGTGCTGCCCGCCTCGGCCGTGGTCGACATGGTCCTGCGGGCCGGTGACGAGACCGGCTGCGCCCTCGTCGAGGAACTCGTCCTGGAGGAGCCGCTGGTACTGCCCGACCAGGGCGGCACACACCTCAGGCTGACGCTCACCCCGTCCGGCGACGGATGCACCTTCCAACTGCACTCGCGGCCGGAGGGGGCTTCCGGTTCCGGCGGATGGGTCCGCAACGCCCACGGCACGCTGCGCCCCGACGGCCCGGCCCCGGACGCCGGCCTGGCCGTGTGGCCGCCCGACGGCGCCGTACCGGCCGCCGCCGAGGACCTGTACGAGCGCCTGGCGCAGGCAGGGCTCGACCACGGGCCGGCGTTCCAGGCCGTCCGGGCCGTGTGGCGCCGCGACGCGGAGCTATACGCCGAGCTGGCCCTCGCCCCGGCCGAGGCACAGGAGGCCAGCCGGTACCGCGTGCACCCCGTACTGCTGGACGCCGCGCTGCACGCGCTCCACCTGACGGAAGCCAGCGGACTGGCCACATCCTGGCAGGGCGTGGCCGTGCACGCCACCGGCGCCACCGCCGCCCGCGTCCGCATCGCCCCCGCCGCACCGGGCGCGGTCTCCCTCCTGCTGACCGACCCGACCGGTCTGCCGGTCGCGTCGGCGAACTCCGTGCGCCTGCGTCCCACACCG
Source organism: Streptomyces sp. NPDC004609 (assembly GCF_042873655.1). NCBI lineage: Bacteria > Bacillati > Actinomycetota > Actinomycetes > Kitasatosporales > Streptomycetaceae > Streptomyces > Streptomyces sp. NPDC004609. Next base: position 10,463 of record NZ_JBIALS010000062.1, read on the forward strand.
GCCGTCCTGCCCCGTCCGACGGCGCGTCGTCCCGCCCCGGCTGCCCGCCCGGCCCGGCGCACGGTGGCGGCGGAACCCATCGCGGCTCCTGGGGCCAGGGAAAGGCTGCTGGCCCAATCACCGGACGAACGGGCACGCACGCTGCTCGACATCGTCCGCCGCAGCACCGCGCTGGTCTTCGGGCACTCCGGAGCCGACGACGTGGACCCGGAGCAGTCGTTCAAGGACATCGGCATCGACTCGCTCACCGCGGTCGAACTGCGCAACCACGTGACGGCGGCTACCGGCCTGCAGGTGCCCCCGACCGTACTGTTCGACTGCCCCACCCCGGCCGCGCTCGCCGCCCGGCTGGACGAGGAGGCGGACGCCGAGCTATCCGGAGTGCCCGAACTCCACCGGGAGCTGGACCGGTTGGAGGCCCTGCTCGCCGTGCTGCCCGGCGAGGGGACGGAACGCGAGGAGATCTACGGCCGGCTGCGTGCCCTCACCGGCTCCCGGGACCAGTCGGCGGACCGCACGGCGGACGCCGACCTCGAGTCCGCCACCGCCGAGGAGATCTTCGACCTGCTGGATACCGAACTGGAGTCGTCGTGAGCACGCAACCCGTCACCAACGAAGCGAAGTACCTCGACTACCTCAAGCGCGCCACGACCGACCTGCGCGAGGCCCGCAGACAGGTGCGCGAGCTGACCGACCGGCAGCACGAACCGGTGGCGATCATCGGCATGAGCTGCCGGTACCCCGGCGGTGTCGCCGACCCCGACGGGCTGTGGGAGCTGGTGTCGGAAGGACGGGACGCCATCTCCGGGTTCCCGGACAACCGCGGCTGGCCCGGCGACAAGGAGGGCCACGGCGGATTCCTGCACCGCGCGGACGAGTTCGACGCCGACTTCTTCGGCATCTCGCCGCGCGAGGCCCTGGCCATGGACCCTCAGCAGCGGCTGCTGCTGGAAGCGGCCTGGGAGGCATTCGAGGCGGCCGGCCTCGACCCGTCCGCGGCCCGCGGCGAGCAGGTGGGCGTCTTCACCGGCCTCAACCTGCACGACTACGCGACCCGGGCCGAGGCCATCCCCGCCGAGGCCATGGGCTACCTCAGCACCGGCAACGCCGGCAGCGTCGCCTCCGGGCGGATCGCCTACTTCCTCGGCCTGGAGGGCCCGGCCGTCACGGTCGACACGGCGTGCTCCTCCTCCCTGGTGGCCCTGCACCTGGCGGCACAGGCACTGCGGCGCGGCGAGTGCGCGATGGCCCTGGCCGGCGGTGCGACGATCATGAGTTCCCCCGGCGCCTTCGCGGACTTCGGCGCCCAGGGCGGTCTGGCCGCGGACGGCCGGTGCAAGTCCTTCGCCGCCTCGGCCGACGGCACGGCCTGGGGCGAGGGCGTCGGACTGCTCCTGGTGGAGCGGCTGTCCGACGCACGGCGACTCGGGCACCCGGTGCTGGCCGTGCTGCGTGGCTCGGCCGTCAACCAGGACGGTGCCAGCAACGGCCTGACCGCGCCCAGCGGCCGCGCCCAGCGCCAGGTGATCCGGCAGGCCCTCGCGGACGCTCGGCTGAACCCGCCCGACGTCGACGCCGTCGAGGCACACGGCACCGGTACCCGGCTCGGCGACCCCATCGAGGCCCAGGCTCTGCTCGCCACGTACGGCCAGAACCGCCCCGCCGGCCGGCCGCTCTGGCTGGGCTCGCTCAAGTCGAACATAGGGCACACCATGGCAGCGGCCGGCGTGGGCGGCGTGATCAAGATGGTGCAGGCCATGCGCCGCGGGACACTGCCGAAGACGCTTCACGTGGACGCGCCGTCACTGCAGATCGACTGGTCGGGGGGCTCTGTAGCGCTGCTGACCGAGGCGCACCCCTGGCCCAGGACGGACCGTCCCCGACGCGCGGCGGTCTCCTCCTTCGGCATGAGCGGCACCAACGCCCACGTCATCCTCGAACAGCCCGAGGATCACACCGCGGAACGACCCACGGCACAGACCACGGCACCGCCCGAGGCGCCTCCCGAACCGCGGGAAGGGCAACGGCCCGCACCCGCACCGTACGGGGAGCCCCATGGCCCCCTGCCCTGGGTGCTCTCCGCCCGCTCCTCGCAGGCGCTGCGCGCCCAGGCCGCCCGGCTGCACACGCACCTGCTCGCCCACCCGGAGCAGCCCGCCGCGGACGTGGCCTGGTCCCTGGCGACCGGCCGTGCCGCACTCGACTACCGCGCGGTCCTCGTCGCCGACGGCCGCGAGGACCTGCTGGACCGGCTCGGAGCCCTGGCCGACGGCCGGGACGCCCCGCTCACGGTCCGTGGCACGGCGGCCGCCCGGACGGCCGGCCGCACCGCCTTCGTCTTCCCCGGCCAGGGCTCCCAGTGGCGCGGCATGGCAACCCGGCTGGCCGCCTCCTCCGCCGTGTTCCGGGACCGCCTCACGGCCTGTGAGGAGGCGCTCGCACCCCACGTCGGCTGGTCGCTGACCCGGGTACTGCGCGGCGACCCGGACGCGCCCTCCCTCGACCGGGTGGACGTGGTCCAGCCGGCCCTGTTCGCCGTCATGGTGTCGCTCGCCGCCCTGTGGCGGTCGTACGGCATCGAGCCGGACGCCGTCGCCGGCCACTCGCAGGGGGAGATCGCGGCCGCCTGCGTGTCCGGCGCCCTCTCGCTGGAGGACGCCGCACTGGTGGTGGCCCTGCGCAGCCGGGTGCTGACGCGACTGGCCGGCCGCGGCGGCATGGTGTCGGTCGCTCTGCCGGCCGACGAGGTGGCGGCCCGGCTCGTTCCCTGGGCGGCCCGGATCGCGGTCGCCGCGGTCAACGGACCGAACGCGACGGTGGTGGCCGGTGACGCCGATGCCCTGGACGCGTTCCTGGCGCGGAGCGAGGCGGACGGGCTGCGGGTGCGCCGAGTTCCGGTGGACTACGCTTCCCACTCGCTGCACGTTGAGAGCGTCCGAGAGGACGTGCTGACGCGGCTGTCGGCCGTCACACCGAAGCCGGCTGAGGTGCCGTTCTACTCGACCGTCACCGGCACGCTGCTCTCCGGGACGGAGCTGAACGCCGACTACTGGTACCGCAACCTGCGCCAGACGGTGCGCTTCGACGAGACCGTACGGCTGCTGATCGAGGACGGCTTCCGGTACTTCGTCGAGACGAGCCCGCACCCCGTGCTCGTCGCCGCCATCGAGGAGACCGCGGAGACGACCGAGGCCGGACGCACCGTCACGGTGACCGGCTCGCTGCAGCGCGACGAGGGCCACCCCGCCCGTTTCCTGCAGTCGGCCGGTGAGCTGTACGTCCGGGGCGCCGCCGTGGACTGGACCGCCGCGCTGCCGACCGCCCGCCGCGTCGAAATGCCGCGCTACGCCTTCCAACGACGTTCGTTCTGGCTGGCGTCCACACCCGCCGCGAAGCTCCCCGCAACCCCCGTGCTCGCGCCCGCCGCCGAGGAGGACACCGGGGCGCTGCAGCGGACCCTGGCCGGCATCGCCGACGACGAACAGCGCGCCGCCACCGTCGCCGACCATGTCCGGGCGACCGCCGCCGCTGTCCTGGGCCACGCCACGCCCCAGGACGTCGACCCCGACCGGTCCTTCGCCGAGCTCGGATTCGAGTCCTTGACGGCCCTGCAACTGCGCAACCGGCTGCGGGTCTCCACCGGGCTGCCCCTGCCCGCGACCCTCATCTTCGACCACCCGACGGTCACCGCGCTGGCCGCAGACCTGTCGGAGCGACTGGGACAGGCGCCCGGCGAGCCCCCGGGTGACCCGCTGGCCGGCCTGTTCCGGCAGGCGTACCGCACGGGTCGGCTCACGGAGGGTTTCCAGCTGCTGACCGCCGCCGCGGCGCTGCGGCCGGACTTCGCCACGCGCGCCGAGGCGGACCGCTGGCCCGCCCCGGTGCGCATCACCGCCGGCGCCGGCGACCTCGCGGTGCTGTGCCTCCCCTCGCTCAGCGCCGTCTCGGGACCGCAGGAGTACCTGCGGCTCGGTTCGGCGCTCGGCACTGCGGGAGAGGTCTGGGCGCTGCCGCACCCCGGGTTCGTGGCCGGCGAGCCGCTGCCACGCTCGGCGGAGGCGCTGATCGGCGCTCATGCGGAGACCGCCGTCGAACTCGCGGCCGACCGCCGGATCGTGCTGCTCGGCCGCTCCTCCGGCGGCTGGATCGCCCACGCCGTGGCCGAGTACCTGGCCGCGCTCGGCACCACGGCCGCCGCCGTCGTCCTGGCAGACACCTTCTCCCGGACGGCGGACGGGTCCAGCACGCGGCTGATGGTCTCGCAGCTGCTGGAGAACGAGGAGGCCGCCGAACTCCTCACCGACCAGCGGCTGGTGGCGATGGGCGGCTACTTCCGGGTCTTCGCAGACTGGACCCCACAGGCCCTTGAGACCCCCGTGCTGCTGCTGCGCGCCACCGACGAGGTCCCCGGAGCGGCCCCCGGCGAACGCGGGGCCGGCTGGGAGCACTCCCACCACGTGGTCGACGTACCCGGAGACCACTTCTCGATGCTCGACGAACACCATCGGACAACCGCCGACGCCATCGCGTCCTGGCTGCGCACGGAGGTAGGGGAATGACCAACGCCCTGGCTGCACAAGAGCTCTGGATCCGCCGCTACCACCCGGCGCCCCAGGACACCGACCTGTCGCTGGTCTGCTTGCCCCACGCGGGCGGCTCCGCCAGCTACTTCCGCCCGCTCGCGGGCGCCCTGGCCTCGGTCGCGGAGGTACTGGCGGTGCAGTACCCGGGCCGGCAGGACCGCCGCGCCGAACCGCCGATTACCTCCATCCCCCTGCTCGCCGACGAGATCCTCGCCGTGCTGGAGTCGCTTCCGCGGCGCCGGCTGGTGCTGTTCGGGCACAGCATGGGCGCCTGCCTGGCCTTCGAGGTGGCCCGCCGCATCGAGCAGCGCTCCTCACTGGAGGTGCTGGGGCTGGTCGCCTCGGGCCGCACCGCCCCGCCCAAGCTGCGCGACCGCGGGGTCCGCTCGATGGACGACGACGGCGTCATAGCAGAGATCCGCCGGTTGAACGGCACCGATGACCGACTGCTCCTCGACGACGACGTCATCCGGATGATCACGCCGGCCATCCGCGGCGACTACGAGGCGGTGGAGTCCTACCGGTACGAGCCGGGCCCCCGCCTGCGCTGCCCCCTCAGCGTGCTGGTGGGCGACGACGATCCGCAGGTCACCCTGGTCGAGGCGGAGGAGTGGGGGGACCACACCGAGAGCGGCTTCACCCTGCGCAGCTTTCCCGGCGGCCATTTCTACCTGGCAGAGCAGAGCGCCCAGGTGACCCAGGCGCTGACCGAGGACCTGGCGCGCTTCTGCTGACCGATTTCCCCCGGCCGACGCCACGTCGTCGGCGATTCCCCCTACCCAGAGAGACTGGTATGGCAAACGAACCGGCTACCCCGGCACGCCCGTCGTTCGGACTGACCGTCCTGGCCGTGTCCCTGCCGATGTTCATGGTGGCCCTGGACAACCTGGTGGTCACCAACGCCCTGGCGTCCATCAGACGTGACCTGGGCGCCTCGGTCCAGGGCCTGCAGTGGGTCACCAACAGCTACATCCTGGGCTTCGCCGGCCTGCTGCTGGTCGCGGCCGGCCTCGGCGATCGGTACGGACGACGCAAGGTGTTCGTCGCCGGGCTCTCGCTGTTCGTGCTGTTCTCGGTCGGCTGCGCGCTCTCCACCTCGACCGCGGCACTCATCACCCTGCGCGCCCTGCAGGGCATGAGCGCGGCCGCCGTGCTGCCGCTGTCGCTGACGATGCTGACCTTGGCCGTGCCGCCGGAGAAGCGCGGCGTGGCGATCGGAGTCTGGTCCGGCATCAGCAGCCTGGCGGTCGGCGTCGCCCCGCTGATCGGCGGCGCCATCACCACCGGCATCGGCTGGCACTGGCTGTTCTGGCTGAACGTCCCGATCGGCCTCATCGCCGTGCCGCTGGTGCTGCGCGTCCACGCCGAAAGCCGCGGCGCGGCAGCCGGACTCGACCTCCTCGGGCTGCTGTTCGGCGCTGCGGGGGTGCTCGCCCTCGTCTGGGCGATCGTGGACAGCAGCGAGTACGGCTGGACCTCCGGGCGGGTGCTCGGGATGTACGCCTCGGCAGCCGTACTGCTGGTGCTCTTCGTCCTGTGGGAGCGCCGGGCCGCCCAGCCGCTGCTGCCGCTGCGCGTGTACCGCAGCCGCGCTTTCACCCTGGCCAACCTCTCCTCACTGGCCGTGTTCTTCGGCCTGTTCGGTTCGATCTTCTTCCTCGCCCAGTACCTCCAGGTGGTCCGCCACCACTCGCCGTTCGTGGCGGGCCTGTGGACCCTGCCGTGGGCCGTCATGCCGACGATCTGCGCACCGTACGCGGGCAAGCTCATCCCCAGGTTCGGCCCCAGCAAGCTGATCGCCGCCGGGCTGGGACTCGCCGCCCTGGGGCTGGCATGGTGCGCGCTGATCTCCGACCCGGGCACCGCCGACTGGCAGATGGTGGCGCCGTACATGTTGTGCGGCATCGGCACCGGTCTGATCTTCGCACCGAGCGCGATGGTGGTGGTGAGCTCCGTCCAGCCGCAGGACATCGGCAAGGCGTCCGGCACCAACGCGACCGTCCGCGAGATCGGCAGTGCCTTGGGCATCGCCGTCCTCACCACCGTGTTCACCAGCCGGGGCGGCAACTACCTCTCGCCGACGGCCTTCACCGACGCGATGATCCCCGGACTGTGGATCTGCGTCGCGGTTCTGCTGGCCGGCGGTGCGGTGGCGCTCGGCATCCCGGCGCTCAAACCGCCCACCCCCGCCCCTGCCCCCGCTTCCAGGCAGCCGGCTCTCGACTGACCCGAAAACAACGTGAAGTACCTGTTCAGAAGCTGTCGGTGGGGAGGTGAGAGTGATTTGGCAGCCGAGTTGGTGGAGACGGCGGACGGCCTGGCGGGTGGCCCGGTCGGGGCCGAGCCGGAGGAGTTGGAGGAACTGGAGGAAGTCGTCCCCGCCGAGATCACGGTAGTCGATGTCGTGGGTGAGCATGTGCCGGACCGAGACGAGGATGGAGTGCTCCAGCGCGACCAGGGCCCGTTTGTTGCCTCGCCGTCCGGCCGGGCGGCGGTAGAGCGCGCCGAGGCAGGTGGCGTTCTTGGTGCGGGCCGCGGCCATCGCGGCGACCCCGAGCGCCCCGTTCAGCCATCGGTTGCCGTGCCGGGACGCCCCGGATGTGCGGCGTCCGACGGATTCGTTGTCGCCGGGACACACCCCGGCCCAGGAGGACGGGTGACCGGCCGAGGGGAAGCGGGACATGTCCGCGCCGGTCTCGGCGACGACCACCTCCGCGATGCGGCGGCTGATCCCGGGGACGGTCTCCAGCCGGGTCAGCTCGGCCTGAAAGGGCTGCGTCTCGGCCTCGATGCGTGCAGTGAGCCGGGAGATCTGGGAGCTGAGGTGGTCGTACAGAGCGTTGGTGGTGGAGGTGAAGGTACGCACCTCACCACGGCGGCGTTCCCTTCCCCGCTCGTCCGGCGTCCGCACGCACGCTTTGACGTCCCTCTTGCTGATATCGAGCGCCGCGCACCGCTCGTGCATGACTTCCACGGCGACCGGCCTCCCTCCCCGGACGGATCACGATCTGCAGTGTGCGCTGTCCGGAGGAGCCGCAAGGCCGAAGACTCTGACTCGCGTGCCTGCCGCATCAATCCACGGTGCCCGTGGTCGGCTCCCCGCCGCCAAGCTGATTCCCGGGCTCACGGCGCCAAGGAGATACCGGCGTTCCCGGACAGCACCACCCAGTTTTCCCTGGTCACGGCGAGCGCCGCAGGCGCTCTGGGGAGCTGATTCGTCAATGGATCGCGTCCAAGGCCGAGAAGCCCGATCCGCCTTCGTTCTACATGCCAACAGGGTGGGGCTCGGCTTCCGGACCACTGACCCTCATTTCACAAGGAGTACACGTACATGGTTACCTTCACCGACCTCTACGCCGAGTACGGTGTGAAATCCCCGCACGACCTGTTCGAGCGGCTGCGTGAGGAACGCCCGCTGTTCCAGGTCATACTGCCCAACGGGGTGCCGCTGTGGCTGGTCACCCGGTACGCCGACTGCCGAGCCGGCCTTGGCGACGCGCGGCTGTCCAACCGGATCGGCACCCGGATCGTCGCCAAGGACGTCCTGCCCGCCGAGATCCGCGCCAGCATGGGCACCCACATGCTGCGGGTCGACGGCACCGACCACACCCGGCTGCGGCGGCTGGTCTCCTCCGTGTTTACGGCCAAGCGCATCGAACGGCTCCGGCCGATGATCGAGCAGATGACCAGCGACCTGCTCGACAAGATGGCCGTCCAGGAGCACCCGGACGCCATCCGCGACCTGGCCTACCCGCTGCCGATGCAGGTGATCTGCGAACTGCTCGGCGTGCCCGTCACCGACCACGAGCGCTTCCGAACCTGGTCGAACGCCTATCTCGCCGGAGTGGGCACCCAGAACTTCCCCGTCGACGTGGTCACCGAGTTCGTTCACTACGTCCGCGACCTCGTCGAGCGGAAGCGGGCCGAGCCGGACGACAAGCTGCTGTCCGCGATGATCTCCGCGCGGGACAACGAGGACCGACTCGCCGAGAACGAGCTGACCTCGATGTGCTTCCTGCTCATCATCGCTGGCTACGAAACCACCGTGAACCTGCTCGGCAACGGCACGGCGCTGCTGCTCGCCGATCCGGGACTCGCCAATGGCCTGCGGGCCGACCACGAGGCGATCCCGGGGGCCGTCGAGGAGTTCCTGCGCTTCGAGAGCCCGGTGCCCGGCGCGAGCTTCCGGGTCGCCACCGAGCCCCTGGAGCTCGGCGGCCAGACCATCAAGGAGGGCGAGCTCGTCCTGATCTCACTGCTGTCGGCCAACCGCGACGAGCGGGTCGTCGCCGACTCGATGGCCTTCGACGCCGAGCGCAGCCCGAATCAGCACATGGCCTTCGGCTACGGCATGCACTACTGCCTGGGTGCCCCGCTGGCCCGGCTGGAGGCCCACATCGCCTTCCGTCAACTGCTGGAGCGCTTCCCCAAGATGGAGCGTCTGGACCCGTCGGCCGAGCTCAAGTGGCGGCCCGGGCTGGTGATGCGCGGCCTGACCGAACTCCCGGTGAAGCTCAACCAGTAGACACGACCGAGGTGGTGGCCGGGGCCGCCCTGGCCACCACCCGCGGACCCCGAGCCCTTCCACAACGAAACCGACAGGAGTCTGTGGTGATAGCCGACCTGGTCGCCGCGATCGAGTCGCCGGACGCGAGGTCACGCGACTTCGCGTGTCTGCCGGTACCGGAGTCCTACCGAGCCGCCGTGCTCTTCAAGGACGAACAACACATGTTCGACGGACTGCCGGTCACCGACCGGAAGCCCACGAAGGCCCTGCACATCCGTGACGTACCGACCCAGGAGCCCGGCCCCGGCGAGGCCCTGATCGCCGTCATGGCGAGTTCGGTCAACTACAACACGGTGTGGAGCGCGCTGTTCTCGCCCGTGCCGACCTTCGCCTTCCTCGAACGCTACGCCCGCACCGGAGGCCCGGCCGCGCGGCACGACCAGCCCTACCACGTCATCGGCTCCGACCTGTCCGGGGTGGTGCTGCGCGTCGGCCCCGGCGTGCGCCGCTGGCAGCCCGGCGACCGGGTCGTCGCGCACTGCCTGTCCGTCGAACTCGAGGACGCGGCGGGCCACGACGACACGATGCTGGACCCCGAGCAGCGGATCTGGGGCTTCGAGACCAACTTCGGTGGCCTGGCTCACTTGGCGCTGGTGAAGGCCAACCAGCTGATGCCCAAGGCCGCCCACCTCACCTGGGAGGAGGCGGCCGCACCCGGCCTGGTCAATTCCACGGCGTACCGCCAACTGGTCTCGCGCAACGGCGCGGGCATGAAGGTCGGCGACAACGTGCTGATCTGGGGCGCGGGGGGCGGCCTGGGCTCGTATGCCACCCAGTACGCGCTGGTGGGCGGCGCGACACCGATCTGCGTGGTCTCCAGCGACCAGAAGGCGGCGATCTGTCGTGCGATGGGCGTCGAGGCCATCATCGACCGCAGCGCGGAGAACTACAGGTTCTGGAAGGACGAGCGCACCCAGGACCCCAAGGAGTGGAAGCGCCTCGGCAGCAGGATCCGCGAGCTGACGGGCGGCGAGGACGTGGACATCGTCTTCGAGCACCCGGGCCGGGAGACCTTCGGCGCCTCGGTCTACGTCGCCCGCAGGGGCGGGACCGTCGTCACCTGCGCGTCCACCTCCGGCTACCGGCACGAGTTCGACAATCGCTACCTCTGGATGCACCTCAAGCGGATCATCGGCTCCCACTTCGCCAACTACCGTGAGGCTTGGGAGGCCAACCGCCTTGTCGCCAAGGGCCGCATCCACCCCACGCTCTCCCGCACCTACCCGCTCGCCGAGGTCGGCCAGGCGGTGGCCGACGTCCACGGCAACCGCCACCACGGCAAGGTCGGCGTGCTGTGCCTGGCTCACCAGGAGGGCCTGGGTGTCACCGACCCCGAGCTGCGGGCCCGGCACGAGCCGGCCATCAACCGGTTCCGGACCAGCTGAGCTCGGCGACACGGCCGCCGTACCACCGTCCTCTCCCCACATCCGCATTCACACAGATTGGCAGCAGCTGCCGTCCGCCGCCCCGGCCTCCTCGGCCTCGGCTTGCGGGCGGGCGAGACGGAGCTGGGTGTGGGCGGCGCTGATCTCCCAGGTACACAGGTCGGCTGAGTGGGGGGCGCGGACCTTGGGACGGGTCCAGCCCAGAGTCTGCTTGAGCATGCGGAAGGTGTGCTCTCAATCGAATCCGCGGACGGCGTCCAGGAGGGCTGTCCAGGAGGTCCGGCCCGTTTCCACGGCCGTGACGAAGGAGTAGGGCCGGCCGGGCACGGGCCGGTCACTGCCGCGGCCCGACCGTCCGTAGACGTGGCAGAACAACCGCTCCGGGCTGGTGGCGGCGTCGGGACGCAGCCACGGGGAGACAGCAACAGTGAGCACGATCCGCCCGTCGGCCGCGCGGGGCAGTGGCATCGAGGCGAGCAGGTTACGGAAGGGGACCTGCTCGAGCCATCCGGTGTTCAGCGCGTTGTACATCGCACCGTGACCGCGCTGCTCTCCGCGGTGAGCGTGAGCACGGGCAGTGAGGTGACCGGCCCGTCCGCGCACAGCACCGCATCGGGCAGCTCGAAGAGCGCGTCCGCACGGGTGCAGACAGTCGTAGGAAAGCGACCCGAAAGCGGGACAGCACCGCGAAGGGATCGACCTTCGAGAGCTCAGCGGGCAACTCGCCACAGCGACCGTCCTCTCACGCTCCGTTACTCGACATCTCGAACCGTGAAGGACGGTCGCTCCTGTCCCATCAAGGCCACACCCTCAACCAGCGGAAAACCAGGCGAGGTGAGTACTGCAACGGTGTTTGTTCTGATTGTTGGGCAGTTTTCAGGGGCTGTGGCCTCGTTGTTTGTAGTGGCTGAGGCGGGCTTGGTGTTGGCGCCTGCGGCGCCACGTCGACCGGTGCAGGATGTGGTCGACCGGGGTGGGACGGCGGTCGGTGAGCCGGTTGATCAGTCGTCGGATCTCGGCGAGGCTGTAGTGGATGAGCTGGGAGGATCCGTTTCTGCTTTCTCCGTGTCCAGTTCTCGGGCCCGCAGGACGG
>NZ_JBIALS010000063.1:0-19858 GCF_042873655.1 Streptomyces sp. NPDC004609
TGGGTGTTGGCGTCGCGCGCCACCCGGTGCTGTCCGGGCCCCGGCATGGGCCGTGGCCGCCGCCCGCGCGGAGCGGGACGGCGGCCACGGCCTTCTCTGCGGGACCGAACAGGGCGTCAGGGAAGCCGTGTCCGGCGAGCCGGCCCGTGGCGGAGGGTTTGTCACGCGTCCCTGAGAGCGGGTTCGCGGTCGGGCTCGTCCGCCTCCAGCGGCCGGGGGGCGTCCTGACGCCTGAACAGCGCGCTGGGCCACCACATCCATCGATCCGTGTCCAGCGTCAGCGCGGTGACCAGTACCGAGCGGACGATCATGGTGTCCAGCAGGACACCGAACGCCACCGCGAATCCGAGTTCGGCCGCGAACACCAGCGGCAGCGAGGCCATCGCCGCGAAGGTGCCGGCCAGCACCAGACCCGCTGAGGTGATCACTCCCCCGGTGGTGGACAGACCGATCAGCGCACCGCGCCGGGTGCCGTGGAGCAGGGTCACTTCACGCACCCGGGTGACGAGGAAGATGTTGTAGTCGATGCCCAGGGCGACCAGGAACACGAAGGTCAGGAGTGGGAAGTTGGCGTCCGCCCCGGCGAAGTGGAACACGTGGTTGAACATCAGACTGCTCACGCCCATGGCCGCTGCGAACGACAGCACCACCGTCGCCATGAGCAGCAGGGGCGCGACGATCGCCCGCAGCAGCAGCGCGAGGATCAGGAACACCACGACCAGGACGATGGGGATGATCAGCCTGGAGTCGTGGGCGGCCGCATCTCGTGTGTCGAGCATGATCGCCGTATTGCCGCCGACCTGGGCATCCGCACCGTCGATCTCGTGGACCGCGGTTCTGGCCCGCTCGACGGTGCGCATCGCGGCCGTGCCGGTGGGAGAGTCCTTGAGCTCTCCGAGAATCAAGGACTCATCACCCTTGACCACCGGCGGCGAGACCTCGGCCACTCCTGGGACGCCGGACAGCGCGGTACGCACCTGTCCGGCCGAGGCGGCCTTGGCCACGACGTAGACGGGGTCGCCCGACCCGGCCGGGAAGTGTCTGTTCTTGATCTCCTCGCCGACGGCCATCTGCGGCTTGTCGGTGAACTGGTCCGTGTTGGAGAGCCCGTCGGCCTTGAGCCCGAACGCTCCGATCGCCATGACGCCGAGGGCGAGAGCGGTGCCGATCCACACGGCCCGGGGGCGGCCGGAGACGGCGTTGCCGACCCGGGTCCAGATGCCCTCCCTGGTCGCCCCGGCCGATCCGTAACCCGGCTTCACCGGCCAGAAGATCCAGCGGCCGCAGACGACCAGCAGGGCGGGCATCAGGGTGACCATGGCGAGCAGTCCGACGAGGATGCCGACGGCACACGCCGGCCCGAGCCCTTGGGTGGAGTTGAGGGTGGCCAGCATCAGCAGCATCAGGCTTGCCGCGACGGTCGCGGCGCTGGCGATGATCGCGGGACCGGAGCGGTGCAGGGCCTCCGCCATCGCCTCGTGCCGGTCCTCGTGCCGCCGCAACTCCTCTCGGTACCGCGAGGTGAGCAGGAGCGCGTAGTCGGTGGCGGCGCCGAACACCAGCACCGTCAAGATGAAGCTGGTCTGGGCGTTGACGACGAGGCCGGCGTTCTTCGCCAGGAGATAGATCACCGCCTCCGACGTGATCAGGGCACCGCCCGCGGTCAGCAGGGGCAGCAGAGGCAGCACCGGGCTGCGGTAGGTGAGCAGCAGGATCACGACGACGACGCCCGCCGTGATCGCCGTCAGGCCGCCTCCGCCGCCGAAGGCCTTGATCGAGTCGGATGCGTAGCCGGCCGGTCCGGTGACGTGGAACCCGAGACCGCCCGCGTCCTCCTCGCCGACCTCGGTCATCGCGTCGACGACCTTGCCGATCCCGTCCCAGCCGCTCTTGTCCTTCTGAATCTGGACCACGGTCTGGATGGCCTTGCCGTCCTCGGACTTCACCGGGCCCTGTGGCTCCCCCACGACCTTCTCGACGCCCTGGAAGGCGTCGGCGTCGGCGTGGGCCTTGGCCATGTCGGCGGAGGTGATGCCCCCGGACCGGTCGTAGACGACGATCGCCAGCACGGTATCGGCGGGCCGGAACTTCTCGGCCCGCTCGACCACCGCGGTCGACTCCGCGTCACCGGGCAACCAGGCCGAGTTGTCGTTCTCCTGAACGTCGCCGAGCTTCCCGGCCAGCATGAGGGCCGGGACCAGCAGGGCCGCCCAGAGCGCGAGGACGACCCATTTTGTCCTCCTGCCGCTGGGGAAGGACGCCAGTTTCTGCATCATGTGAATTCCTCAGCGCTTATTCGACGTGAGAGAGCTTGTCGGGGTTGGCGATGGCGTAGATCCCGCACACCTGGTCGCCGTCCGGCGTGAGGTCGAGGACGACGACGGCGTAGGGGGCGTCATCGGCCAACAGCAGCACCGCCGGGTCGCCGTTGACGCTCCGGAAGGCGATGTCGAGGGCCTTGCCGGAGCCGGGTGCGACGGCGGCGAGCAGGCGGGCGACCTTGTCGCGGCCACGGAGCGGACGCAGGCCCACCGTTCCCTGAGCCTTGCCTCCGCCGTCGCTCCACATGGTCACTTCCGGCGCCAGGATCTGCAGGAGGGCGTCCAGGTCACCGCCGAGCGCGGCGGCCAGGAACCGTTCGGTGACCTGCTGCCGGACATGCGGGGCGGGCTTGTAGCGGGGGCGCCGGGCGTGGACGTGCTCGCGGGCGCGATGGGCGAGCTGGCGGATCGCGGAGGGACTGCGGCCGAGGATCTCCGCGATCTCGGTGTGGGCGTAGCCGAACACCTCGTGCAGGACGAACACCCCGCGCTCCAGCGGAGTGAGGGTTTGCAGCACCACCAGCAGCGCCATCGACACCGACTCGGTACGCACGGCCACATCCGCGGCGTCGTCGGCGACGGGAACGCCGGGGAGGGAGCTGACCAGCGGTTCGGGCAGCCACGGACCCAGGTAGGTTTCACGGCGGCGGCTGATGGCGGCCTGGTGGGCGAGGGCCCGGTTGACTGCGATCCGCACCAGGTAGGCGCGCGGGCTGTCGATCGGCTCCGCGTTCGGTGCCTGGTTTCTGGTCGTCCAGGACAGCCATGTCTCCTGCAGCACGTCCTCGGTGTCGGCGATTTCGCCGAGCATGTTGTAGACGAGGGAGAACAGCAGTTCACGGTGCTCGTGGAACACCTGTGTCGCGGTGGCCGCCGGCGGATCCGGCGCCGCGGTCCGCGGGCCACCTTCGGACGTGGCTGTCTGTGAGTCTGGAGGGGGGTGGTGCGTCATCGGGCCTCCCGTTGCGGATGCGTTCTGACCTGAGAGCGGTCAAGGCGCCCGGAGTGTGACATCCACCCCCAAAAATGTGATCCACATCATAAAAACGACCCGGCCTGGCCGGACGGCCGCGTCTCGGGCCGGTTGCGGCAGAGGACGAGACGGCCGCCCTGCCGCTGACCCGGCACACGTTCCACGGCGACCGGAACGATGCCCTGCATCCGCAGTCCGCCCCGACCGTCCCGACGGCCCGGGCCCCGCAGCCACCGGCCCGGCACCGGGCCCGGGCCCTGCTGTCCGATCCCGAGCCGACCGGAATGCCCCCCCCTGGCAGCCGACCGCCCGCCGACCGCGTTCCCCACCACTCGGACCGATACGGCTAGTAGACCCAGGATTCCGTTGTGGACCACCGACCGTCGTCGAAGGCGGGTTCTACGGTGGCGTCCGCCGTGAACACCAACGGTCCCTGGGGCAGATCCGGCACCCCGCCGATGCGGGAGCCACCGATTTCGCCGGACTCGGCCGGGCCGCCGTCACGAACCGGACTCAGCAACCAGGCAGGACGCACAAGCGCCCGGATGCCGTCGATGAGTTGGTCCCCGGCGGGCTGGTCGAGGTCGTCGTCCCACGCATCAGACGCCTCCAGCACCGCTGCGGTGAGCATCGCGTCCAGATCCTCCGCGAGCAGGTGCCGGCTGGACTGTGGTTCGGGCGAGGTCGAGGCGGGTGGAAGTACAGACATGGTGAGCAGGCTCATAACAGCACCCGACCCCAGGCGCCTCCGGGCCGCACGTGCCAGGCGTCAGCCTCCGTGGCTCGGGAATCAGCCGAGCCCCGGACGTGAGGGAGCGGTCCTGCGGCGCCGTGACGAAGCCGTCCGGGCTCACAGTCCGTGTTCGTCCATCAAGCGCATGAGGTTCCGCTTGCGCCTCTGGGTGGCGCGCAGGCCGGTGATGTACGTGGTGAAGTCATTTGTTGCGCCGAGGCGGTGGTGGCAGTCCCGGATACTCAGCAGCAGGCTGACGAGCCGTTCGTAGACCGCGTTGCCGGTCTGCCGGGTGAGCGGCTCGGTCAGGCGCAGGTAGACGGCGAGCGCGTCGGCGGGACGGTCGGCGCGGGCCTGGTCCGCGAGAATGAGCCACTGCCCGTCGTGGGCTCCGGTTTCGTTGGCGGCTCGCCAGGCGGCCTCGACGTCCTTGTCGTCGAGCAGGGCGTCCACCAGGGTGGGGTCGGCGTGGCCCTTCCGGCTCCGTCCTGCGTCGGCGCGCAGGAGGCCCAGCGCTTGCTCGCGCTCGGCTTGCCAGCAGTCGGCGGCCTGCGCGACGGCGCGCAGTTGCCGGTAGGCGAACAGGGTGCGGTGGGCGCTGAAGTGGTCGCGGCGCAGGGCGACGGCTTCAGAGAGCCGGTCCGCCCGCGTGTAGCGGTCGCAGAGATAGTCGACGAGGGCGGTGTCGACGGCTGCGAGGTCCCCTGTGTCGTGGATACCGCGTTCCGCCCAGGTCAGGGCCTCGTCGGGCCGCCCTGCCTCGTCGAGTTCCCGGGCGATGACCAGGTGGGTACGGCCGTCCGGTGCCAGGTCGGCCACGTGTACGGCGATCAGCGCGTCGACATCGCCGCCCGCTTTCGCCAGGCGCTGCATCAGGTACTTCTCGGCCCAGCCGGTACGGTTCTCCCGCCATGCCTCGACCGCCCGTTCCCGCAGGGCGGTCATCCCCCGTTCACCGAGCACGCCCTCGTAGTCGAGCGGATCGATGTCGATCAGGTCGCCGGTGTCGTCGAGCACATGGCCGACCAGCCAGTGTGCGAGCTCTTCCGGGTTCGGGCGCGCCGCACTGCACGCACCGTGGTGGGCATCGGCGAGGCGTGCGCCGATCTCCCCGAGCCATCCGTCGGAGTCGTCGACGCTCTCGATCGCCTCGGCCAGCAGTCGCATCGTCTCTCGCGCCAGAACGACCGCGTCGGTGGCCCGGCCCGAGCCGGTCAGTGCCGTGATCGTGGACACCGCCTGCCCGGCCTGGTCGGCGTAGGCGCGGGCGTCGGCGTACTCGACGTACCCATAGTGGGCGAACGGGCCGATGTCGAGCAACTCGCGGACCCGGGCCCGGATCCCGGCCAGGTCTCCCCGGGCGCTCGCAGCCCGCAGCTCCAGGCGGTGGCGCAGCTTCCGGTCGTCGGAGATCTGCTCCCGTACGAGGGCGAGCAGTTCTTCCCTGGACAGGCCGGACAGCCAGGTGTCGAGCTCCTGCACACGACCCCGGGCCGCCTTCCGCTGCCGCGGCAGGCTGTCCTTCTCGGCGAGCACGGTCAGTCCGAGCGCGACCAGGTGCTTGCAGAAGTTCCCCTCCCGGCCGTACGGGCAGTCACACGTGCCGGCCGGGCGGCCGGGCCCGCCCATGTCCAGTTCCACGGCATACCGCTCCGTGCCGTGGACGGTTGCGGTGATCACGTCGTCACCGACCTCGACCCCGGTCACCGCGTCGAGGTATCCGAGCCCGCGCTCGTAGGAACGGGCACCGGCCAGCGCCCGAAGTTCCGCCTCCGTAAGGCCTTCCACGATCTCTTCTCCCCGCCCCTCGCCTCGCTCATGACGGCCGTCAGCCTACGACCGCAGGCCGGCCCGGTCCGGCGATCCGCCCGGAGACCAGCCGCATCGGTGACGTGTGCGCGGGCCGGCCCACGGAGGCATGAGGGCGCGGACCGTCGACGGCTTCCAGGTGCCCGGGGCGGACCTCGGCCGGTTCGGCCGACTCCCGGCCCGCACCGCGGCGGCCGGCCCGGCCGGAAGGCGCCCTGTCTGCGTCAACTCCTGCGACCGCCGGGTCCGAACGAGACCGCTGAGCTCAGCGGAGTCGCCGGGGCTCGGGAGCGTGGGGGTAGGCGGCTGCCCGGTGCTGGAAGGAGAGGAGCTTCGGGTTCTGGACGACGCCGTCGCGGATCTCGATGGCCTTTCGGACCGTGACGTCGGTGTCCCATACCCCGGGACCGCTCATGACCTTGCGCGGGTAGGGAAGGAGCGCCTCGCTGATTTCCCAGGTGGCGGAGTTCCACAGGTGGGACGGGCTGTGATCCACCGCGTAGTAGTGGCAGCCCGGCCCCACCGCGGGCATGGGCTCGCCGAAGGTGGTCGGGCGGGCCCACCCGAAGCCCATGCCCTCGTCGCAGGCGACGTCGACGAAGAAGGTCCCCGGCCGGAACAGAGCGAGATCCTCGTCGGTGACGAACATGAGCGGCGCGTCGGTGTCCAGCAAGACGCTGCCGCCGCGTACGCCCAGACGCGCCTGCGCCGGCCCGAGGGCGCCCGGGCCGGTGCGGACGGGGGCGGGGCGACCGGTGCGGACGGGGAGGGGGACGAAGGGGAGGCGCGCGGCGGGGCCGGGGGGAGGAGGGGGTACGAGGTCGGGGCGCCGGGCTCTCCGGGTCCCGAGTCCGCCACCGGCTCCCGGCCGGCAACCTCCTGCGCCGCCGCCTCCGGGACAGCCCCCGCCCTCGGGTCCGGCCCGGAAACGGCGCCCGCCGCCGGGCCCGCTTCCGCCCGCGCCTCCGATTCCTCCCGCGCCCGCGCCCGGGGGTCCGTCTGCGGGACAGCACCCGCCCGGGGATCCGCGTCCGGCGCGTCCGCCTCCCGGGGAGCGGCCTCCCTGGGGTCCGCCTTCCGGGGGGCCGCCCCGGGTACGGCGCCCGCCGCCGCCCTCTCCCCCGACTCCACCGCTGCGAGCAGCCGCTCCAGCGCCTCCGCGTCCGGTCGCGCCGCCGGGTCCCGTACCAGTACGGCGCTCAGCGCCCCGGCCAGCGGACCGGCGTTCCGCGGCGGCGGCACATCCTCGCTGAGGACCGCGGCGAGGGTGGCCAGCGTGTTCGCGCGGCGCAGCGGATTGCGTCCCTCCACGGCGACGTACAGCATCAGGGCCAGCGACCAGAGATCGGCCGCCGGGCCGCCGTCCTGTCCACCGACGCGTTCGGGGGCCATGTAGTCGGGTGTGCCGATGACGGAACCGGCGGCGGTGAGCGCGGTGGCGTCCCGGACCGCCGCGATACCGAAGTCGGTGAGGACCGGACGGCCGTCGGGCCGCAGAAGGACGTTCGGCGGCTTGATGTCCCGGTGCTGGATGTCCGCGTCGTGCGCGGCACGCAACCCCGCCAGCACCCCGCGCCCCACCCGGGCCGCCTCCTCGGGAGTGAGGGGGCCGCCCCGGTCGAGCCGGTCCTGGAACGAGCCGCCCCTGACCAGTTCCATGACGAGCCACGGATACGGGTGCTCGTCACCGTCCACGATGTGAAAGATGGTCACCACATTGGGGTGGTCGATACGCGCGAGCGCCCGGGCCTCCCGCATGACACGGGCGCGCAGCGCACGGGCGCCCTCGGGGTCGTACTCGGCCAGCGCCGGGTCCGGCGGGCGTACTTCCTTGAGCGCCACCTCGCGGTGCAGCGCCAGATCGCGCGCCCGCCACACCAGTCCCATGCCGCCACCGCCGAGCCGCTCCAGCAGCTCGAAGCGGCCGTCGATCACCTGCGCCACACAGTCCCCCTCAACGCCCCGGCCAGGGCCCCGGACACGGAGCCGCCGCACACCCCGGCGCCCCCTGCCCGACTCTCCCACACCCCCACGGACACCGGCAGCCGGATCCGCGGCACGGCGGCCGTCCACCGGCGGCGCGGAGGGTACGACACGGCTACGGCACGCACGCGCCCGGCCGCGTACCTGGTCCGGTGTCCGGGCCGGGTCCGTTCGGCAGGCCGTCGTGACGGAGACGGTGGGCACCCGGCGGCGGCCAGCCGCCCGCCGGTCCGGGGCTCAGCCCAGGGCGTTGCCGAGCGCGGTCATCAGTTCGGCGCCGGGGGTGTCTCCGCGGAGGTTGGAGAGGCAGGCACCGCCGGGGCCGTAGCGCCGGGCGTAGTCGATCTTGCTGGTGACGGTACGGTCCCGTGCCGGGCGGGAGGTGCCGTCAGGACAGGGGCCCTGGCGGTGGAGGCGCGGCCCGTCACCCGTACGCGTACCCGGCGGGGCTCGCGGGGGTGGGGGCCGGCGCCGGCAGTCAGGGTTTGCGGGCGACGGCGGCGTAGCAGGCCGCCTCGGCGGCGGTCGTGTGCTCCGCGTTGTCGTCCGGGTCGGGCTGCCAGAGATGGGCCGGGACGATACCGGGCTCGACGAGCTCCCAGCCGGTGAAGAAGCGCGCGAACTCCTCCTTCGTACGGGCCTGTCCGGGCGTCCCGGCCGCCGCGTACGCCGCCTTGAGTCGCGCCGTCGCCTCGGGGTCGAAGTCGGGGGTGGCATGGCTGATGGTGAGCGCGCTGCCGGAGGGCAGGGCGTCCTTGAGCCGTTCGACGATGGCGTGGGCGCCCTGTTCGTCGGTGATGAAGTGCAGCAGGGCGTTCAGACTCAGGGCGACGGGCCGGCCGAAGTCGAGGAGTTCCAGCGTCTTGTGGCGCAGGAGCGCGACCGGGTCGCGGGCGTCGGCATGGAGGTAGGCGGTGGCGCCGTCGGGATGGCTGCGCAGCAGGGCCCGGGCGTGGGCGAGCACGATCGGGTCGTTGTCGGTGTAGACGACGCGGGAGTCCGGGTTGATGCTCTGGGCGATCTCGTGGACGTTCGGGGAGGTGGGTATGCCGGTGCCGATGTCGAGGAACTGCCGGATGCCCTGCTCGGCCAGCCGGCGTGTCGAGCGGTGGACGAAGCGGCGGTTGATACGCGCGGCCGCCAGCACCGAGGGGAAGGCCATGACCGCCTGGGCCGCCGCCTCCCGGTCGGCGGGGAAATTGGTCACCCCGCCGAGGAAGTAGTCGTAGACGCGGGCGGAGTGCGCCCGGTCCAGGTCCAGGTCGAGGTCCAGTTCCGGATCCACCGTGGCGTCGTCCATGCCGCTCCCCCTGTGTCGTGCGGGCGTACGAGTGATCGCGCGTCGGGCCGACACCCGTTCGCGCTGTCCCAGTTCACCCTGTGCGACGGTGCGCGAGCAACATCGGGGACCGGCCATTCCGCCCGCCGCTCTCCGGCCACCGAGCAGGTGTCCACCGGTCGTGTTCCTGCCGTACGTGAGGAGAAATCCGCCGGGTCCCTTGCACAGGAGGGCCGTTCGTCGGGTTGGCTGACAGTGGGAGTGCGCATCCTCCCCACCGGCACCCTCCGTCGCGGAGAGGTACGGTGCCCGCCCACCCTCAAGGACGCCCGTGGACATCGCTCTGGAAACCCTGGTGGCGATCCGGTGAATCCCTCCCCGAGCCGCAGAACGGTCCGGGACGCGGAGTCGCCTCCCGGACCGCCCGGACCGCCGGGAACCCCCGGCCCCCACCGGCCGCCCGGCCCGCCCAGGCCGCCCCGCCCGCCGGGAGCCCCCGGGCCGCCCCCGCCGCCTTCCGCCGCGGGCGCTCCGCCGGCCGCCGAGCGGCTGACGCTGACGTTCGACGCGTTCCACGATTTCCACCGCAAGCTGTGGATGCGCTACGCCCACACCCAGGTCGGCAGCCGCAGCGCGGCCGAGACGGTGGTGGACGCCGCGTGCGCCAGGCTGCGGAAGGGCTGGGAGCACGCCCTCGCGCAGGACTCCGTGCCCCGGTACGCGTGGACGGTCCTGAAGGAGGAGGTGCACCTGTGGCTCGACGAACGGAACCTCGAACCCCTCTTAGTGGACACCGCCGCCTTCCGCACCGCGGTCAAGAAGCTGCTGCTGCACGAACTGCGGGACGAATTCGCCGTCCTGTCCGGTGAGATCGGCCTGTACGCGGCGATCGCCCGGCTGCCGGAGCGTCAGTACGATGTGATCACGCTCCGCTTCGTCCTGGGCCGCAGGGAGGAGGACGTGGCCGACTATCTGGGCATCGAGCTGGCGACCGTACGCTCCCACATCCGCCACGCCAGGCGCCGCCTCGCGGGGGAACTGGGCATGCCGTACAAGGAGGCCGGAGAACAGCGGTGTCCCGAATGAACGAGCCGCACATCGATGCCGCACTCCGACAGGCGGAGATCCTGGCGGACGACTACGACGACTACGACACCGACGCGGCGCTTCAGCGCGTCGCCCGCCTCTCGGCCGGTCCGCTGCCGGGTCCGCACACCCCGCTCGCCGTACCCGTCCCGGCCACCTCACCCGTTCCGCCGACGCGACCCGTTGCGCCTGCGCCACCCGCCCCGCCCGGCACCGGCGCCCGCACCGGCTCCGAGACGGGGATCGACGACGGCCCGCCGGTCCCGTACGCGGCGGGGGCGGACCCGCGGCCCGCGCCGTTCGGCTCCGAGCAGGCGGCCCACGATCTGAATCTGGCCGCGACCCTCATCGTGGACGCCCCGCAGGCGGCTGCGGGCCTGGCCCGGCTGCTCGACCAGGACCGGATCGAACCGGCGGGAGCCCTTGTGTTCGCCGCGCTCCTGCATCTGGCGGGATACCGCGAGGCCAGCCAGTTCTGGTGGCAGTTCGCGGCGGGCGGCGGCGATGCCACGGCCGCCTTCTGTCTCTTCCTCGTGCATCAGGCGCGGGCCGAGTTCCGGGACGCGAAGTACTGGCGTGCACAGAGCCGGAAGCTCGCCCGAAGCGGCCCCGGTGGCGGCGGCCGTATCACTCCCGGTCACGCTCTCGCTCCCGGACCCGGTCCCGGCGGTCCCGCCGGTCTCTCCGGTCTCGCTCCCGGTGGCAGCGGCGGTGCGGGCCGTGGCACGAAGGCCGGAGTGCCCCGCCACCTTCTGCCGGAGAGCGTGCGCCACGAGCTGATCAGCCGGTGCCGGCACGGCGGCAAGCCGTCCCTGCCGCCCCGGCTCCAGGCCCTCATCCACAGCCTCCCCGTCGAGAGCACGGACGAGGACTTCGGCGACATCCCCCACCCCGACGACCGGCTCACCACCACCCTCCCGCAGGGCCCGTCGCGTCACGAGGAGCGCCTGCGCTGAGCGGGGCGGCGCCGTCGCCCCGGACGCCGGCGCCGGACCGTACGTGCTGCCGTGGCCGTGGTGGCGGCGATCACGGTCGTCTCGTACGCGTCCCGGCCCCGGCCCTCACACGACCGTGCCCCGCCCCGGAGCCGTTCCGGTGCGGGGCACGGGGAGCGGCACCGCGCCGGGGCCGTACCCATCGGCCGGAGCGCGCGGTGTCTCTCTCCCCCGAGACCGCGACCGAGACCGAGGACGCCTCGAACTCCCGGCCCCCGGCGTCCCTGCCCGCCCCTGTCCCCGCCCTGAGTGACGGTGCGGGGTGCCCGTGTCACGGGATGCGGGACGCGCCCGTCGAGGCCAGGGAGAGGGTCTGGGGGCGGGGTGGGGACTCCGGGCCGGCGAGGTGGCTGAGGATCATCAGGGTGCGGCCGACGACCACCAGGACCAGGGTCTCGCTGACCACGACCGGGCCGTAGTCCACGGTCACCGTGGCGTGCCAGGAGGCGGAGCCGACTCCGGCGGGGCCGAGGGGGACGACGGTCTGCCGGGCCTCGGTGCCGTTCGGCCAGCCGATGGTGTAGGTGCCGCAGCCGGACAGGGTGTTCACGGCGTTGTTCAGCTCCCGGCGGGCTCCGTCTCCGGGCAGCCAGCGCAGGATCTGCTGGAGGAACGGCCCGCTCTGGCTCTGGGCGAAGGCGACCCGGGACTCGACCGCGCCGGGGGTCGTACTGCGTTCCAGTTCCAGGGCGTTGAGGCGCTGGAGGCAGTCCGGGCGGCTGGAGCGGTTCGCGGGGTAGTGGTCCAGGGTCGTCTTCACATAGCCGCCGGGGAGGTGGGCGGTGGTGAGGAGCGCGCGCGTGAGCCGTGCGGTGGTGGGTGCGGTGGGGGTCGCCTTCGGTGTCGGCTTCGGGCCGGGCCCGGTACTGGGTTCGGCGGACGGCTTCTGGCCGCCTGTCCCGGTGGGGCCCGGGCCGGGCCCCGTACCCCCGGATCGGCCGGAGCCGCCCGTACCTTTCCCGCCTCCCCTGCCTTTCCCGCCTCCCGAGCCGCCCGATGTCTCCGAGCCGCCCTTCCGGTCGCCGGTTCCACCGCCCGAGCGGGTCGCGGTCGGCGTGCGGGTGGGCTTCGGCGGTGTGGTGGAGGGGGACGCGGTGGGAGTGGCCGGGGAAGGCGAGCGCGACGGGGACGCCGACGACCTCGTGGGCGACGGCAGCGGCGGCGGCACCGGGATGAACGTCTCGTCCGTGACGACGGTGTCGGCCCGCTTCCCGGGTTCTTCGCCGCAGCCCGACGCGGCCATCACGAGCGCCAGCAGCACCGGTACGGCGATGAGCCGTCGGCTGCCGGGCGGGCCGCCGGTCCGGGGGCCGGAAGCTCTGTTCACGGGTGCTCCTCGGTGTGTGGTGAGCCGATGTGCGGGTACGACGGGTGCGCAGGTGCCGGGTCGGACGCCGGTACGCCGGTCGGGCGCGGGCCGCCGGAGCGGACGGGCGGGACGGGCGGGACGGGCGGAGCGGTCAGTGGTCGTAGCGGAAAAGCAGGTCGCACCGGGCGGCCGCCGCCTGGATCACATCCGTCTCCACCCGCTCGGGGCCGGAGCGCAGGAGTGCGACGGAGACGGCCCGCAGCACGGGGTCGTCGACCCCGGCCAGCAGCTCGCCCGCCTCCCTGCGCCCCTCCTCGTCCACCCACAGCGCGGTCCCGCCCAGTTCCAGCGCCCGGCACACCATGAACGGGTCGGTCACGGGAGCGCTCCCTTCCGCGCCGGGCGGCGGCAGCACGGGCAGCTCGCCGATCGGGACCGGCGCGCCGTCGGGCGGTGGGGTGACAGGCCGTCTGAGCACGCTGCCCCTCTCGCCGTCCGGGTCTCCACCGCCCACGGGGAAGGCGTTCTGACGCCTGCTCACCTCGTACGGCTGGGCGAGCAGCAGCCCCACGGCCGCCACCAGCACCGGCACGGCGACCGCTGTCGCGCGGACCGTACGGGGCCGGGGCGGGGAGCGGCGCAGTGCCGCCACCGTGAACGGCAGGATCGCGGCGACCAGCGCGAGGGTCGTGGCCGTCATCCAGCCCGGATTGTCGATCACGGACCAGAGTCCGATGGCGTCCCCGCTGCTCGCGGCGACCACGGCGAGGGAGAACCAGGTCCCGAGCGGTACGGCCGCGACCAGCCCGGACAGCGCGACCGCCGCCGCGCACACGGGGGCCGACCACCGTCCGGAGACGGTGGCGCCCGCGGCCCGGGCCAGCGCCGCGGCCCAGAGGGCGAAGGCCGCCCCGCCCAGCACCAGGAGCGCGGCGAGCACCGCGAACCGCTCCGTGGAGACGTCCATGAGCGAGAAGGACGCGGTCAGCCCGTCCGTGGTCGCCGTGTCCAGCTGCCAGTCGCCCGCCGCGCGTGCGGAGAGCTGGGTGCCGACCAGGATGCCCGCGCCCAGTGCCGCGCCCGCGTAGGCCGGACGGCGCCCGCGGGCGTCGGGATGCCCGACGGCCACCGCGCGCCACAGGGCGACGGTGACCACTCCGGCGATCGCCCAGCCGGTGAGCGCGCCCGCGATGCGGTGGCCGAGGACGATGCTGTCGGGTGTCAGGGCGGCCACCATCAGCGCGAGATCGGTGAGGACCAGCCCCGCCGCGATGCCCGTGGCCAGGCCCTCGAACGGCGAGAAGCCCCACAGCCGGCCGGGGCGGGCGAGCATCGCGAGCCGGGCCTTCCCGGTGGGGTGGGTGGCCAGGCCGAGGGCGTACAGCAGCCGCTTCCCGGGGGTGAGCGGCTTTATCCGGCCGATGTAGTCGGCCATGCCGCCCGGGTCGCGCGGATCGGCGGAGGCCCGGACGTCCGCGTCGTACTCACGGACGCGCAGCACCCCGCAGAGGATCAGCCCGAACACGGCGAGGATCGCGGTCATCCGCAGGCCCACGGCGGGAGCGAGGAGACCCGGCCGCAGCGCCAGCGCGGCGAGCAGCGGCAGGGTGACACCCGCCAGCAGCACCCACCAGGCCGCCAGCGCCAGCCGTACGCGTCCGACGTCCCGGGCCTCCAGATGGGCCAGTTCATGGCGGAGCATCGCCCGGATGTCGCGTTCGGACTCGGAGTAGGCGCCCCCGTCGGTGATGATCCGGGGCCTGCGCACGGTGCCGGAGGCGCGGGCGTCCGTACCGGTGGGGCGGCGGTGGTCCACGACCAGCTCCGGTACGCGCGGCGCCCCTTCGGGCAGCGCCTCCCTCAGCCGCGCGACCATCTCGGGGTCGGCGGGCGCGGTGCGCGAGAGCGTCCACGCGCGGGACACGGCACGGACGGCGACGGCGAGCAGGAGCAGTGCGAACGGGCCGCAGAGGACGACGGCCGCCTGGGTGAGCCGTACACCGTCGATACAGCCGGTGAACGCGGTGACGATCTCCGCCGGGTCGTCCACTCCCGCCGACGCCTCGGGCACACAGGCGAGCTGCCCGCCGCGCCAGTTGGCCCGGCCCCTGACCAGCCACCACCAGGCGGCGAACGAGGCCCCGGAGGCGGCCACGAGCACGAGGAGCAGGAGTCGGGTGGTCGTGGGCTGGGGCAGACGGCTGGAGGTGAGGGCCTCGGCGAGCTCCCTGCGCGCCCGCGCCGCTTCCTCGGTCTCCGCGGCCGGGTTGCCGGTCGCCGGTGCGGGAGCGTCGGCCGCCCCGGCCGGACCGGGCGCCGCCGGCGGCGGAGGACCGGCCGCCGGTGGTGGTTCCGGTGCCGGCTCCGGGCCGGGGTCCTGCTCCTGCTCCTGCTCCTGCTCCTGCTCCTGCTCCTGGCCAGGCTGTCGTAACGGCTCTGTGCCGGGTCCCCGCACCGGCTCCGTACCACGGGAGTTCATGGCACCGGGCGGTCAGTCGTCGTCCGGTGTGGCGGGCACGGGCCCGCCGTCCCCACCACCCGGGGCCGGGGGTGCGGCGGGACCGTCGTCCGGGGCGGGGGTGCCGATCACCGCGACGACGACGACCTGGGCGTACTGTTCCGCGTCCGTACGGGACACACCGCAGTCACGCGCCTGTTCCGCAGCCCAGCGCAGCAGTTCGTCCCTCGGGAACGCGGTCGCGTCGGGCACTCCGGCCGTGAGCGCGGTCCGGCGCTCCTCCGTGGCCTCGCGGCGGCGGCGCCTGCGCTGCCGGCGGCGGGCCCACGCCCTGCCGCCCCTCTTCACCCCGTCCGCCGCGACGTCGGCCAGGAACTGGGCGACGAACGCGATGAGCAGCGGCATCAGTACGGCGGTCTCCACACCGCTCGCGAGCACACTCCCTCCGGAACGCGAGGGGCGCTGCGGCGGATAGGGCCGCTCGGCGTATCTCCGGCGGGCCTCGTCCAGTTTGGCGAGTTCCTCCGGGGCGAGCCGGCTCACCACGTCCCGGAGGACATCCTCGCCCGTACGGCCGTGCATGAGTGCCTCCGTGGATGCGTCGTCGTCGTTGTCGTCGTCGGTGCCGCTGTCATAGGGGTCGTCGGGTGTCGTCGTCATCGTCATGTCGTCGTCATCGTCTTCCGGACTCCGTGTCCGGGGTCCCGGGGCCGGAGTACGGGATGCGGTGACGCGGGCTTTCGGATTCCCGGACGCGGGGACACGGGTGCGAGAGCCCGGGTCGGCGGGGCGGGATCGGGAATCCGGGTTCCCATGTCCTCGGCGCACGCCGGCACCCGACGGAATCGGGACCTCCGACCGGAGCGGGACCTCCGGCACGGCCATGACTCCGGGCCGGCTCTCCGTCATTCCGCCATCCCGCCGAGGAACGCGAATGTGTTGCCCCATGCACAGAAATTGGCCCCCTCCGGGCGCGCTCCCCGCACACCCTCTACCTTCCTGCGTGAGGGAGTGTAAGCACGAATGCGGCGGCCACGCAGGATATCCGCAACCAGCTTTCATAATGCACCGATTGGCGTCCGCCACAGCTGATCAGAAAGCGACAGAAGACAACATCCGGGATTCGCCGATGGCGCGAATTCACCCCGGAGCATTGACCGTTGCCGGTACGGGCACATCACGATCGCCCGAGGCAACGGAATGCGATAGCGTCTCCGTAATTCATCCTGAGGCGCGGGGCTCTTGGCACCTCAGGAGCCGTCGGGGGTCCCAACCGAATACTTCCGCCCCACTGTTGAGCGCCCGCGCGGGCACCGGCATACTGCGAGACCCCGGGGCGCGCAGCCTTTCACGAGCAGCCCCCCGGTGCCGGAAGCACCGTCCGTTCTTCCGATTCGCTCATCTCCAGGGGGAGACTTGCGCAGACAAGTGAAAAAGGCGTGCGCGACCACGATCGCCGCGGCCTGTGCCGTGGCCCTGACGGCGGGTATGACCGGCCCGTCGTCGGCGGCGGACCCGGCGGCGAGCCGGGGAAGCGCCGGCAAGGCCGCGCCGGGCCTGACGCCCCAGCATCGGATCACCCTGATCACGGGTGACCGGGTGCTCGTGGACGCGAAGGGCCGCCCCACCGGGTTCGAGCGGGCGAAGGGGCGTGAACACATACCCGTGAGCACCCGGACCGTCGGCGGGCACACCTATGTGGTGCCGCTGGACGCGCAGCGCCTGATCGCGTCCGGCCGGGTGGACCGGCGGTTGTTCGACGTGACGGAGCTGAGCCGGGCGGAGAGCCGCCGGGCGTACCGGGCCGGGCTGAAGGTGATCGTCGGCTATCAGGGGTCGGCGGGGAAGTCGGCGCGGGCGGGGGTGCGTTCCGCCGACGGTACCGAGGTGCGGCGGTCGCTGCCGTCCCTGAACGCCGATGCCGTGACCGCTCCGGCCGATACCCCGGGGACGCTGTGGGAGGCGGTCACCCGCTCCCGCGGTGACGGTTCGCTGACCGCGGAGTCCGGTATCGGCCGGATCTGGCTCGACGGTGTCCGCAAGGCCGTTCTGGACCGCAGTACGGCCCAGATCGGCGCGCCCGCCCTGTGGGCGACCGGGCTGACCGGAGCCGGGGTGAAGATCGCGGTGCTGGACACCGGGGTCGACGCCACGCATCCCGATCTGAGCGGCCGGGTGGCCGGGGCCCAGAACTTCTCCGCGGCACCCGACACCAAGGACCGGGTCGGGCACGGCACCCATGTCGCCTCGATCGCGGCCGGTTCGGGGGCGAAGTCGGGCGGGAAGTTCAAGGGCGTCGCGCCCGGTGCCACCCTCCTGAACGGCAAGGTGCTGGACGACGACGGCTACGGCGAGGACTCCGGCATCCTCGCGGGCATCGACTGGGCCGTCGCCCAGGGCGCGGATGTCGTGAACCTGAGCCTCGGCGGCTTCGACGGCCCCGAGATCGACCCCCTCGAAGCGCAGATCAACAAGCTCACCGCCGAGAAGGGTGTGCTGTTCGCGGTCGCGGCGGGGAACTCCGGTCCCCAGCAGGGCACGGTCGACTCGCCCGGCAGCGCGGAGGCCGCGCTGACCGTGGGCGCGGTCGACGGGCAGGAGAAGCTCGCGGAGTTCTCCAGCCGGGGACCGCGGCTGGGTGACGGCGGGATCAAGCCGGATGTCACCGGTCCCGGTGTGGACATCACCGCGGCCTCGGCGCCGGGCAGCCAGATCGCGCGGGAGGTCGGGGAGAGCCCGGCCGGCTATCTGACGATCTCGGGTACGTCGATGGCGACCCCGCACGCCGCGGGCGCGGCGGCGCTGCTGAAGCAGAAGCACCCCGCGTGGAAGGCGGCCGAGCTGAAGGGGGTGCTGACCGGGTCCGCGAAGGACGGCGGTCACACCGCCTACGAGCAGGGCTCGGGCCGGATCGCCGCCGACAGGGCCGTGGCGCAGACCGTGGTGGCCGAACCCGTCTCCCTCACCTTCGGCACCCAGCAGTGGCCCCACGGCGACGACACCCCGGTGACGAAGACGCTCACCTACCGCAACCTGGGCACCACCGACGTCACCCTCGATCTCACCGCCACCGGAAGCGACCCCTCCGGACGGCCGGCGCCCACGGGATTCTTCACCGCGGCCGCGCCCCGGGTCACCGTTCCCGCCGGTTCCACCGCCTCCGTCGGCATCACCGCCGACACCCGTCTGGGCGGCAGCGCCGACGGCTTCTACACGGGCGTCGTCACGGCGACCGGCACCGGCGCCGACGCGGGCCGGACCGTCCGTACCGCCCTCACGGCCGATCGCGAGCGCGAGTCCTACGACCTGACCCTCGACCACATCGCGCGCGACGGCACACCGGGCAAGACCTTCGAGACCGCGCTGGTCGCCCTGACGGGTGCGGCCTCGGGCGAGATGTTCGTACCGGACGTGTCGTCGGGCACGGCCACCGTCCGGGTGCCCAAGGGCCGCTACCTCCTCGACACCTACGGTCTCGTCGACCCCGACGACATCACCAAGGGTGTCGACGTCCTGGTCCAGCCCCGGCTGGACCTCGCCGGGAACACGACGGTCACCCTGGACGCCCGGACCGCCAGGCCCCTCTCCATCGGTGTGCCCGACGCGAAGGCCAGGCAGGCGCAGGCGACGATGTCGTACATGGTGGGGACCGAGGAGGAGGCCGTCGGCAACTCGCTCACCCTCGATTCGTTCGCCTACCTCCGTACCGCGCACCTCGGTCCGCGGATCACCGACGGCTCGCTGCACCAGTCGTTCGCCGGGAAGTGGGACCGGGGCGCGACCCCCATCGAGTACAACACCGTGCACGGCGGCCGGGTCCAGCAGTTGGCGACCGGCTTCACCAAGAGCTACAAGACCGCCGAACTCGCCTCGGTGAAGGTCGACTTCGGCGCCTCCGTGAAGGCCAAGAAGGGCGGTGTACGAGCGCTGGGCTGGACGCCGGGCGCCCAACTGCCCTCCTTCCCGGAATTCACCCCCCAGAGCGCGCCCGGAAGTCGCACGGTGTGGGTCTCGGCCGTCAACAGCACCCGGTGGGAGCTGGAGTTCTCCCAGCTCTCCGGGGTGGACCCGCACGGCAGCCCGCTCGCCGAGACGATCCACTTCTTCGAGAGCCCGAAGGCGTACGCGGCCGGCAAGCGGTACACCGAGGTGTTCAACCGGGCCGTCTTCGGTCCCCATCTGAGCAGCGGATTCGGTGTGTTCCGGCAGGGCAACCTCCTGTGGGGCTCGCTGCCGGTGTTCGCCGACGACCGGGGGCACCCGGGCTGGTCGGACGCCACCTCCGTACGCACCACGCTCCACCGGGCCGGGAAGAAGATCGGCCAGAACGAGGACCCGCTCTCCGGCTCCTCGCCGTTCACGGTCCCGGCCGGCAACGCCTCGTACGTCCTGGCGACGTCCGTCGTGCGCAGCTCGAAGCTGACGTCCGTCTCCAGCCGTGTCGACGCGAGCTGGACCTTCACCTCCCGGACGAGCGGTGTGCCGGTGAGGCTGCCGGTCTCGATGGCGCGCTTCGGGGCGGCCGTCGGCTTCGACGGTACGGTCCCGGCGGGCCGTACCCAGACGTTCCCGCTCGTGATCCAGGGCGCGGCGGCCGGCGGGAACCTCAAGACGCTCGTCGTCTACACCTCGTACGACCAGGGCAAGACCTGGAAGCAGGTCACCGTGAAGAGCGGCAAGCTCACGGTCAAGAACCCCGCGAAGGGGCAGGGGATCGCGTTCCGGGCGTACATCACGGACAAGCAGGGCAACAAGGGGACGGTGTCGATCTACAACGCGTACCGCGGGAAGTAGCCGGACCCTGAAGTGCGGGGGGGGGGGGGGGGGGGGGGGGGGGGGGGGGGGGGGGGGGCCCGGGGGGGCGGGGCGGGGGGCGGGGCGGGGGGGGGGGGGGGGGGCCACCGGGAGCGCG
>NZ_JBIALS010000064.1:0-19374 GCF_042873655.1 Streptomyces sp. NPDC004609
ACACCGCCCGCGAGCGCCAACCCGCACTCACCACGCCGCAACGCCTGCACCGCCAGATGCAACGCCACCAACGACGACGAACACGCCGTATCCACGGTCACCGCCGGCCCCTCCAGACCGAACGTGTACGACAACCGACCCGCGGTGACGCTGCCGTGCGTGCCGGTCAGCAGATAGCCCTCGGTCTCGGGGCTCGCGTCGGCGAGACGCGGACCGTACTCCTGGACCATGGCGCCGACGTAGACGCCCGTACGGCTGCCGCGCAGCGACACCGGATCGATACCCGCCCCCTCGAACGCCTCCCACGACGTCTCCAACAACAACCGCTGCTGCGGATCCATCGCCAACGCCTCACGCGGCGAGACCCCGAAGAAGCCGGCATCGAACTCCGCCGCGTCATACAGAAACCCACCCGACCGGGTGTACGACTTCCCCACCGCATCCGGATCCGGATCGAACAACGCATCCAGATCCCACCCACGATCCACCGGGAACCCCGACACCGCATCCGCCCCGGACACCACCAACCGCCACAAATCCTCCGGCGACCCCACACCACCCGGGAACCGGCAGCCAATACCCACGATCGCAACAGGCTCGGCATCCACCTCACCGTCCACGGCCACCGGCGAAGACTCCGACTCCCCCGCCACGTCCCCGGACAGCCCCAACAGCTCCGCCCGCACGAACCGCGCCAGGTCAGCAGCCGTCGGGTGATCGAACACCACCGTGCTCGGCAACCGCAGCCCCGTGACCGCGTTCAACCGATTCCGCAGGCCCACCGCCATCATCGAGTCGAACCCCAGCTCACGAAAGGAGGCCTCGACCTGGACATCGTCGGTGTCGGTCGCGCCGAGCACGATGCCGACGTGGGTGCGGACCAGGTCCAGCGCCACGTCCTGGCTCGCGCTCTCGGTCAGCGCGGCCCACTGCTCGCGCAGCGGGAGTTCTTCGTCTTCCGTACCGGGGTCGTTCTCCTCCGCGACGGCGGTGGGCGTGGCCGGTGCCGTGCGGGCGTCCGGCGCGTCCAGCCAGAAACGGCGGCGCTGGAAGGCGTAGGTGGGCAGGTCGACGCGCCTGGCGCCGGAGCCGGTGAAGGCTGCGGACCAGTCGACGGCGACACCGTGCACCGATGCCTCTGCCAGTGCGGTGAGCATCCGGTCGAGGCCGCCCTCGCCGCGTCGCAGGGACCCGACCACGAGTGCCTGGCCATCGGCGTCCTCGACGGTCTCTTGGATGCCAGGGGCGAGGATGGGATGCGGGCTGACATCGATGAACGACTCGTGGCCTGCCTGCGCCAGCGCCCGTACGGCGGGCTCGAACCCCACCGTGCGCCGGGAGTTGCGGTACCAGTACTCGGCGTCGAGTCCGGTGGTGTCGAGCCACCGGCCCTCGACGGTGGAGTAGAACGGCACCTTCGCGGACGTGGGGGTCACGGTGCCCAGCAGGTCCAGCAGTGGCTCGCGGATGCGCTCCACGTGGGCGGAGTGGCCGGCGCAGTCGATGGGCAGCAGGCGGACGCGGATGTCCTGGCTCTCGCACCGGGCGATCAGCTCATGGAGGGCCGGCACATCACCGGAGACGGTCACGGCACGCGGGCCGTTGACGGCCGCGATGGACAGCCGGTCCGCCCAGGATGCGAGCAGTTGCTCCACCTCGACGGCCGGCAGGGCGACCGAGGCCATGCCACCGGTCCCGGCGAGCAGGGCGAACGCCTGGCTGCGCAGGGCGACCACGCGCGCGGCCTCCTCCAGCGAGAACGCGCCGGCGACGTGCGCCGCGGCGATCTCGCCCTGCGAGTGGCCCACCACGGCGCCCGGTTCGACGCCGTACGAGCGCCACAGTGCGGCCAGCGAGACCATCACCGCGAACAGGACCGGGTGGACCACGTCGAGCCGGTCGAGGGACAGCTCCAGCTCGGTCTCGCTGCCGCCGCGCAGCACGTGCGTGAGCGACCAGGGCACATGCGGGGCGAGTGCCTGCTCGCAGCGCCGGATGTGCTCGGAGAAGACCGGTGAGGTGTCCATGAGGTCGACGGCCATGCCGGCCCACTGCGAGCCCTGCCCGGGGAAGACGAAGACTGGGCGGCCTGCGGAGCGGGAGGCGGTGCCCTGGATCAACCCAGTGGTGGGACGGCCGGCCGCCAGCGCACCGAGGCCGGTACGGAAGTCCTCGGTGGCGTGGCCCAGGATCACGGCCCGGTGGGGGAAGGCAGTGCGGGTCGTGGCCAGCGAGTGGCCGAGGTCGACGGGAGACGCCTCGTCGTCCAGGCGGGCCAGCAGCGCCTCGGCCTGGCCGCGCAGCGCGCCCTCGGTCTTGGCCGAGATCACCCACGGCACGGGGCCGGACAGGGCGGGGTCCGGACGGTCCGCGTCGGCGTCGGCGTCGGCGTCGGCGTCGGGGGCCGTGTCGGCGTCAGCGCGCCAGTCCTCCAGTACAACGTGGCAGTTGGTGCCGCCGACGCCGAAGGAGCTGACGCCGGCGATCAGCGGACGGTCGGTCTTCGGCCAGGGCCCATTCTCCGTGTGCACCAGCAGGCGCAGCTCCGCCAGCGGGATCGCCGGGTTGGGTGTGCGGAAGTGCAGGCTCGGCGGGAGTTCCCGATGCTTGAGTGCCAGCGCAACCTTGATGAGGCCCGCGATGCCGGCGGCACCCTCCAGGTGGCCGATGTTGGTCTTGACCGATCCGACCAGCAGGGGGTCGCTGTCAGGCCGCGCCGCGCCGAGCACCTCGCCGAGCGCGGCCGCCTCGATCGGGTCGCCGACTCGGGTTCCGGTGCCGTGCAGTTCGACGTACTGGACGTCCGCGGGGCGCACACCCGCGTTCTCGTAGGCGCGGCGTAGGACTGCCGCCTGCGCCTCCCGGCTGGGGGTGGTGAGGCCGTCGCCCCCGCCGTCGTTGTTGATCGCGCTACCGCGGATGACGCAGTGGATGCGGTCGCCGTCGGCCACCGCGTCGGGCAGGCGCTTGAGCACGACGAGACCGGCGCCCTCGCCGCGCACGATGCCGTTGGCCCGGCCGTCGAAGGTGAAGCACCGGCCGTCCGGGGACAGGGCGCCGAACTCCGCGAGGCTGAGGGCGCTTTCGGGGACGAGGTCGAGGTTGACGCCACCGGCGAGGGCGATGCTGGACTCACCGCTGCGCAGGCTCTCGCAGGCCAGGTGGACGGCGGTGAGCGAGGACGACTGACCGCTGTCCACAGTCAGGCTGGGGCCGCGCAGGCCCAGCACGTACGACAGGCGGTTGGCGATGATGCCGCGCTGCAGGCCGGTCATGGTGTGCTGCGTGATGCCCGTGATGCCCCGGCGGTGGGCCAGTGTCGCGTAGTCGTCCCAGATCGCTCCGACGAAGATGCCCGCGGCGGTGCCGCGCAGTGTGTCCGGCAGGGTGCCGGCGTCCTCCAGCGCCTCCCAGCCGAGTTCCAGGGCGAGTCTCTGCTGCGGGTCCATCGCCACGGCCTCCCGCGGCGAGATGCCGAAGAAGCCCGGGTCGAACCGGTCGGCTTCGTCCAGGAAGCCGCCCCACCTCGCTCCCGTCCAGCCGGGTCCGTCCGTCTCCTGGCCGGTGTACTCCCGTGCGTCCCAGCGGTCCGCGGGGACCTCCCTGATCGCGTCGACGCCGTCGCGCAGGAGCCGGGCGAACGCGTGGGGGCCGGAAGCGAGGGGCAGTCGGCAGGCCATGCCGACGACGGCGACGGCCTCGGTGGGGGATGTGGACGTAAACCGGTCGCGGGGCTGGGATGAATCACGCATAGCGGAGCAAACCTTCCAAGCAGGGCAGGTTCAGGGGAAGCGAAGTGGGGCTCTGTCCCGGCTACGCGGGGTCGGCGAACGTGGCCTTGGTGAAGGCGGTCGCGTAGTCGGCGTGCGCGATGGGCGCGCCGACCAGGTCGTAGGGCACGTCCAGGGCATCGGCGAGGTCCAGGGCGTGCGGGGCGATGTCCTGGCAGAGCTGGTTGACCAGGCCCGGCAGGTCGTTGACCTCTTCGGCGGTGAGCAGGCCCTCGGCGAGGTACCAGCCGCTGTGCGCGGAGATCTCGCCGAGCAGGTGCAGGCCGCACACATCGCCGGCGAGGCGGCGCGCGTCGTCGGGCAGCGCGTCGGTCTCCTCGCGGACGAGGTCCACCAGCAGGCGCAGGGCGTGTGCCTCGGCCATCTGCTCGGCCAGTTCGAGGCGGTCGTTCCAGACCTCGAACTCGCCGAGTCCGCCGGCCCGGGCCGCACCGAGGCCGGCCAGCAGCCGTTCGTGCAGTCGTCGCTCCCGGACGCTCGTTAGCGCCCGCCACAGGGCCGGGTCGCGCAGGTCGCGCTCCTGCGGCACGGGGGGTTCGTCGGCGGGCGGCTGGTAGTCCAGGCCGAGGGCCATGGTCCAGGCCGCGTTGAGGTAGAGGACCTGGGTGCTCAGTCCGGCGGCGTTGAAGGCGTGGGCCAGGCCCTGATAGTCCAGGAAGCGGTTCTGCGGGCTGAAGCCGAGGACGCCCGAGGCGGCGCGGGAGGCCGCTGTGACCCGTTCGGCGAGCTGGTCGATCACCGCCTTCAGGATGAAGAGGGTGCGGATCTCGCCGGCACTGCGCCCGACCGGTTCGGGCCCGGAGACCGACTTGGCCGCCATCGCGGCGATGTAGGCGGCGGACAGGGCGCCGAACAGCGTGCGCTGCTGGTTGCGGTAGCGGATCACCGGCATGGGGTCGGCGAATCCGGCGAACGTGCCATTGGTGTACCGCTCGTGGGCGTGCCGGACGGCGACGGCGGCGCTGGCCCGGGTGACGGCGGCGAGTCCGACGGTAGCCGCCTCCCAGACGTACCGGATGAGCCGGGACGCCTGCCGTGAGCGCATCGCGGGGTTGCTCAGGGTATCGGTGAAGCTGCCGTCCGACGCGATCGAGGCGGAGTCCCGCAGCCAGTAGCGGTAGGGGACACGGACGCCCTGGAAGGAGACAGTCGCCCAGTCGAGAGGGAGGATCGCCGCCGAGTCCTGTGGTTCGATCACCACGCCTGGGCAGGGGCCGGCGGTGTCCCTGAGCGGTACCACGAAGCAGAACAGGCCGCGGTCCTGCTCGGCGACGACGAGCTTGGCGGTGACGATGCCGATCCGGGGTACGCCCGGACACCCCACGCTCGGCGGGTACTTGACGGCTTCCGGCCCGGGTGTGGTCAGGACGAACTCGCGGGCGTCCGGGTCGAAGACGGCTTCAGTGCGAACGGCGGCGTTACTGTTGCCGTGGCCCAGTTCGGTCATCAGCAGCGCGCCCACCACCTCGGTGTTGGCCAGCTGAACCAGGACATCGTCGAGGTCGTCCCGGCCCGCGCCGAACTCCAGGATCGAACCGACCGTGGTGCAGTGGTGCAGGAAGAAGGCGTAGAAGAGGGACGGGTCGGCGAGAGCGACCCATTCCAGCAGCGGGAAGAGCAGGTCCCGGTGGTGCAGGAGGGGTGTGCCGGTCTCGAGCCGGTCGTTGATGTGCCGCAGTCGCTGGTAGGTGAGCGAGTAGCGGTCCTGGTCCGTTAGACCGGACGGCCTGGCGAAGAGATCCGGCGAGAAGATCTCCTCCAGCCGCGGCAGTGTCTCCCGGTAAGAGTCTCCGTGCACCAGGGAGGATAAGGCGTCGCGCAGTAAGTTGCCTGGTTCCATCGTGTTGGTTCCCCGTCGTGTCTTCATCGTCATGGTGTGCAGGGGCCGTGGGCGCACAGGAACACGTCGCCACGCGCACGGCAGGCCGCGGTCAGGGCCACGGCGACCGCGTGAACGTGAGGCGGACATCACAGCGGGCTGCCCGGCAGGCAGCTGTGGTCGCGAGGTGAGCTCGTGGTGGCCAAGCGAGACAGGGTGGAACGGCTCCGCCCACGGACTGGATCAGTCGTGCGCGTGCAGGGGCTTCCCAGTGAGCGCCAGATGCGCTTCACCCAGGATCTCGGTCTGGGTGGGGTGAGCGTGGATCAGGTGAGCCACCTCGTCCGGCAGCACGTCCCAATTGACGATCAGTTGCGCCTCGCCGATCAGCTCGCCGACACGGTCGCCGACCATGTGGACGCCGACCACCGGGCCGTCCTTCTGACGGACGAGCTTGATCTCCCCGGGAACCTTGAGGATCTTACTCTTACCGTTGCTGACCAGGCTCTGACGCAGTGTGACAACCTGGTCGGCGCCGTAACGCTCTTTCGCAAGCGTCTCGGTGAGGCCCACGGAGGCGACCTCCGGCTGGGAGTAGGTGACCCGCGGTACGCCGTCGTAGTCGATCGGCACCGGGTCGAGGCCCGCCAGTCGCTCAGCCACCAGGATACCTTCGGCGAAGCCGACGTGTGCCAGCTGAAGGGTAGGGATCAGGTCACCGACAGCGGAGATGGACGGCACCGAGGACCGGCAGTACTCGTCGACCTTCACATACCCGCGGTCAAGCTCCACACCGACGGCTTCGTAGCCCAGACCGGCCGAGACCGGCCGGCGTCCCACGGCCACCAACAGCAGCTCGGCTTCGATCCGTGTGCCGCCTTCCGTAGTAACACGGACACCGGAAGTGGTGTACGCGGCCTCCGTGAAACGACTGGTCAGGTGGAAGGCGATGCCGCGTCTACGGAAGGATCGTTCCAGCAGCTTCGAGGAGTCCTCGTCCTCCGTGGGGACCAGGTGTGGCAGTGCCTCGATGATGGTCACCTCGACACCGAACGACTTCCAGAGCGAGGCGAACTCGCAGCCAATGACTCCGCCCCCCAGCACCACGGCCGAGCCGGGGACGTGATCGAGCTGCAGCGCCTGCTCGCTGGAGAGGATCCGGTCACCATCGATCACCAGGCCGGGCGGCGAAGCGGGTACCGAGCCGGTGGCCAGCAGGATGTGGTGCCCCCTCACCACAGCTTGGCCGACGGCGATTTCATGGGGCGAGCACAACTTTCCCTCGCCATGCACAACGTGGACTCCCCGCGCCTTCAGGGTGCTCTGGAGTCCTCGGTACAGCTGACCGACCACGCCGTCCTTGTACGCGGCCACGCCCGACATGTCGATGCCAACGAACTTCGCCCGGATACCAAACTTCGCCGCTTCGCGGGCCGAGTCGGCCACCGCGCCCGCGTGCAACAGGGCCTTGGTCGGGATGCAGCCGCGGTGTAGGCAGGTACCGCCCACCTCAGCCTTCTCGATCAGCACCACCGAAAGACCCAGATCGGCGGCACGGAGAGCGGCGGCGTACCCTCCCGACCCGCCCCCCAAGATCACTAAGTCATAGATAGCATCCGCGCCGTCGAGCACGTCCCCTGCCCCCTCAGCTTTGTCGCCCACTACCACTCACAACCTCTTGAGTCACAAGGCGTAGGCAATTCACAACAGTCAATCAATGACTATCACACCATTGAACTGGCTTGACTCATGAACGGGCGTGTCCAATGTCACTTCGATATCATTTCCGCGGCGCCAAGGTGCGTAGGTAGCCTCTGAACTCCAACTATGCGCTGTTCACAGGCCGTTCGGCCAAGTTACGTGTTTCAGCCAAGTTGCGTGTTGAGCACCAGTCGGACGAGGATTGGTCTTTCGTGAGCCAGCATTTCGATGTAATTGTTCTGGGAGCGGGACCCGGCGGCTACACCGCCGCGGTCCGCAGCGCGCAACTCGGTTTCTCCACCGCGGTGGTCGAGGAACGGTACTGGGGAGGTGTCTGCCTCAACGTGGGCTGCATCCCTTCCAAGGCCCTCCTGCGCAACGCTGAAATGGTGCAGTTCGTCACGAACGAAGCCAAGGCGTACGGGATCACCGTGGGAGGTGATGTCTCCGCGGATTACGGCGCCGCCCATCAACGCAGCCGCAAGGTCGCCGACGGCCGGGTCAAGGGCGTTCACTACCTCATGAAGAAGAATGCCGTCACCCAGTTTGAGGGACGGGGCGCCTTCACCGACGAGCACAGCCTGATGGTGACCCACCCGGATGGCCGCGCCGAAACGGTGACTTTCGGTCACTGCATCATCGCGGCCGGCGCGACTCCACGGCTACTCCCTGGCACCGCCCTGTCGGAACGCGTGGTCACTTACGAGAGCCAAATCCTCAGCGA
Organism: Streptomyces sp. NPDC004609; assembly: GCF_042873655.1. Classification (NCBI taxonomy): domain Bacteria; kingdom Bacillati; phylum Actinomycetota; class Actinomycetes; order Kitasatosporales; family Streptomycetaceae; genus Streptomyces; species Streptomyces sp. NPDC004609. Next base: position 8,036 of record NZ_JBIALS010000064.1, read on the forward strand.
AACGCTACCGGATAGCATCGTAATCGCCGGCGCCGGCGCAATCGGTGTGGAATTCGCCTATGTGCTGCGCAGCTACGGCGTGGACGTGACCATCGTCGAGTTCTTCGACCGCATGGTTCCGCTGGAAGACGAGGAGATCTCGAAGGAGCTCGCGAAGCACTACCGCAAGCTCGGCATTGAGGTTCTCACAGGCACCGCCGTCGAGACCATCGACGACTCGGGCCCACGCGTCCGCGTGACCGTCAATAAGAATGGCGAGCGCCGCAATCTGGAGACTGACAAGGTGCTCCAGGCCATCGGCTTCGCCCCAAACGTCCAAGGCTATGGCCTGGAAAACACCGGAGTCCGCCTCACCGAGCGCGCCGCCATCGATGTCGACGGACGGTGTCGCACCAATGTGCCGCACATCTTCGCGATCGGCGATGTCACCGCCAAGCTGATGCTGGCGCACGCCGCCGAGTCCATGGGCGTCGTGGCCGCCGAAACCATCGCCGACGCGGAGACCATGGAGTTGGACTACACCATGATTCCGCGGGCCACCTACTGCCAGCCGCAGGTGGCCAGCTTCGGCTGGACGGAGGCCCAGGCACGCGAGCGGGGATTCGACGTACGAGTGGCCAAGTTCCCCTTCACGGCAAACGGTAAGGCGCACGGCTTGGGGCACCCGGTCGGCTTCGTGAAGGTCATCAGCGACGGCACCCACGGTGAACTGCTTGGTGCCCACCTCATCGGGCCCGAGGTCACCGAACTCCTTCCAGAACTGACGCTGGCCCAGCAGTGGGACCTGACCGTCCATGAGGTCGCCCGCAACGTCCACGCGCACCCCACGCTCGGCGAGGCGGTCAAGGAAGCCATCCACGGCCTGGCTGGACACATGATCAACATGTAGACGAGCTGACTCGAACGCTCATCAGGCCTTCGACTCGTGGCACGCCGTCAAGCCGGTGGACAATGTTGAACTGATTGCCGTGATGGGTCGAGGCAGTCAGTTCCGCGCCGAAGCCGTCCACGAGTCCACGGTGACGAGTACGATTGATCACTCCCCCGAGGGCCTACGCACGTTCTTCTCCATCCTCGTCGCCTCCGGATCAGTGGCTCCACTGAGCGTTCGAGGAGCTCTCCCTCGCAGTCCCCCTGATCCTGGCCGACTCGGGTGAAGTGCAGGTGCGCCTCGTCGCGGGCGCTGCGGACGAGACGGGGTGCCGCTCACTGCACGTGTACTCGCGTCCCGCCGGGGACGGCGCCTCGGAGGTTGGATGGACCCGGCACGCCATGGGCGCCCGTCTGCCCGGCGCCGGGCAGACGGGCGGGCGGACCGGCGCCGCGGCGCCGCTCGCCGTGTGGCCCCCGGCCGGGGCGCGGCGGATCGACTTCGACGGACTCTACGACTGCCTCGCGGACAAGGGCTTCGACTACGGTCCGATGTTCCGCGGACTGCGCGACGTGTGGCGGCGGGGCGACGAGGTCTTCGCCCTGGCCACGCTGCCGGAGGCCGCCCGGAACTCGGCGGGCGGCGGGTTTCTCCTCCATCCGGCGCTGCTCGACACCGTGCTGCACGCGGTGGTCGTCGGTGGGGTCATCACCGTCACGGACGAGCAGGGCTGAATGCCCTTCTCGTGGTCCGGCGTGCGGCTCGTCGGCGAGTGCGGCCCGACCGTTAAGGCCCGGCTCACCCCGGCCGGCGAAGGCGTCGTGTCCGTGGCGATCGCGGACGGGTACGGCCGCGATCGCCCGTGTCGAGGCGCTGACGTTCCGCCCGGCGACCGCCGAGCAGGTGCGCCCGACGTGTGGCGGAGAGCGGCCGCTGTACGAACTGGCCTGGCGGCCGGTCCCGCAGGGCGCGCCGGAGACCGACTGCGGACTGTGGGTCGTCCTCGGCGCGAAGGACGGCCAGGCCTCTCGGATCGCCGCCGCGGCCAGCGGGAACGTCGCGTTCCACGAGTCGCTGGACGGCGTCCTCGCCGGGCAGGCGCCCCGCCACCTCGTCCTCTGCCTGGACGACTTCGTCACCGCCGGGCCCGACCTGCTCACCACAGTCGGCGCCGCGGACCGGCACGTGCTGGAGTTCGACGCCAGGCTCGGCAGTGAGCGCGCCGGTGTAGTGCTGGAGGTCGCGGGCGACGTGACCGGTCTGGTGCCGGGCGACCGGGTGACCGGCATCTTCTCCGGCACCTTCGGATGCGTGGCCGTGGCCGACCACCGCCTGCTGACGCCCGTCCCCGACGGCTGGAGTTTCGCCGAGGCGGCGTCCGTGCCGAGCACCTTCCTCACCGCGAACTACGCGCTCTTCCACGTGTTGCGGCTGCGGAAGGGCCGGCACATCCTCATCCACGCGGCGGCGGGCGGCGTCGGCATGGCCGCCGTCCAGCCGGCGCAGCACGTCGGCGCGGGAGTCCACGCAACCGCGAGCCCGGCCAAGTGACCCGTGCTGCGCGGCCTGATCTGCACGGAGCTGAAGCAGGAGGTGTCGATCCGCAAGCTGTTCGCGGCGCACAGGCAATCGGTCTGTCGGACATGTGGAAGGACCTCGCCCGGTCCAGCCGACCGGCCCTGAGAAGGAGGACCAAGGCGGGTGCCGTCCTTTGAGCACCGCACGCCCCCCGGCCGGGGAGTGCCCAGGTGTCGTGGGGCGGGAGTGGACGGCTCGTTCCCGCGCTCGTCCGGGAGCGGGAAGCCATCCCCTTTCCGGCTGGCGGAGCCCCGGGAGCGGTCCGGTCAGCAGCGGTTGTGTGTGCTCTCCAGTAATCTGCCGTGCGGCAGGTTCCTGCCCCATCGGTACGTGCGAAGGAGAAAGGGATTCATGGATTCTTTAAGCAAGGCCCTGCTGAACGGGGCCGACCCAGGCGAGATCGGGAGGCATGAGCTTCCCCCGGAGTACGAGGCGGCGCACATCCTGGCCTCCGGCGTCGGCATGTTCGACGGCGTGGAGGACAAGGACGTCCGCAAGTCCCTGCACGTCGGCCGTGTCCCGATGCCGGAGATCGTTCCGGACGAGGTGGTCGTCGCCGTCATGGCGAGCTCCATCAACGACAACACCGTGTGGTCGGCGACGTTCGAACCGGTGCCGACCTTCGAGTTCCTCAGGCGCAAGGCCCGGGACGGCGGATACGCCGCCCGGCACGACCTGCCGCACCAGGTGGTGGGCTCGGACGCGTCCGGCGTCGTCGTGCGGGTCGGGATCGGTGTACGGCACTGCAAGGTGGGCGACCACGTCGTCGCCGGCTCTGTCCAGGTCGACGAGCAGGAGCCGGCAACACCCGCCGACGCGATGCTCAGCTCGGGGCAGCGGATCTGGTGCTACGAGACGAACTTCGGCGGCCTCGCCCACTACTCGGTGATGCGTGCAAGCCGGCTGCTCCCCGAGCCGGGACACCTGACCTGGGAGGAGTCGGCGGGTGTGCTGCTCACTGCGGCGGCCTCGTACCGGATGCTGGTCAGCGACAACGGCGCGCGGATCAAGCAGGGCGGCGTCGTCCTCATCTGGGGTGCGGCGGGCGGGCTGGGTGCCTTCGCGGTGCAGATGGTGAAGAACGCGGGCGGCGTCGCCGTCGGCGTGGTCGGCTCCGAGCACAAGGCCGATGTGCTGCGCCGGCTCGTGTGCGACGTGGTGATCAACAGCAACGAGATCGGCATGGGCGGGGACGAGGCGCCCACGCCGGAACGGACGATCGAAGTGGGCATGCGGCTCGGGCGGGACGTGCGGCGGCAGGTCGGCGAGGACCCGCACGTCGTGTTCGACTGCGTCGGGCGGGCGACGGTCGGGATCTCGGTGTTCGTCGTGCGCAAGGGCGGCGTGGTCGTTACATGCGGGTCGAGCACCGGCTATGACCACCACTTCGGCAACCGCTACCTCTGGATGAACCTCAAGCGGGTCATCGGCAGCCACGCGGCGAACCTCCAGGAGCAGGCGGAGTGCAACCGGCTGTTCCGGCTGGGGCACCTTTCCCCAATCCTCTCCAAGGCGTTCCCGCCCAAGGAGGCCGGCGAGGCCGCCCGCCTGGTCCAGCTGAACCGGCGCACCGGAAAGGTCGGCGTGCCCTGCCCGGCGCCCGAGGAGGGGCTCGGCGTCACCGACCCCGTCCTGAGCGAGAAGATCGGCGTGGCGCGCCTCAACCCGCTGCGCGACGTCGGCTCGCGCGTGACCGCAGGGGTGTCCTGACATGGGAATCGGAATAATCTCCACCGGGTCCTACCTCCCCAAGAACGAGGTGGGCAACGAGGAGGTCGCCAAGCGCGTCGGCGTTACCGCGGAGTGGATAGAGCGCAAGACGCAGATCCGGTCGCGCCGCTACGCGGCCCCGCACGAGGCGACGTCCGATCTGGCCGTGAGGGCCGCCGAACGGGCGCTGGCCCAGGCGAACCTGGCCGCCGACCAGATCGACTACATCATCGTCTCGACCTCCACCGGGGACTTCCCCCAGCCGCCCACGGCACACCTGGTGCAGCACGGGCTGGGCGCCTACGGCGCGGCCTGCTTCGACATCAACGTCGTGTGCAGCGGCTTCGTCTACGCGCTGGAGGTGGCCCGCGGCCTGGTCGCGGCGCGGCCGGACGCCCGGGCGCTGGTGATCGGTGCGGACGTCTACTCGCGGATCCTGGACTTCACCGACCGCAAGACGGCCATCCTGTTCGCCGACGGCGCCGGCGCCGCGGTCGTCGGCGCGGTGCCGGAGCCGTACGGGATCATCGCGACCGACCTGTACAGCCGCGGCAACGCGCACCACCTGATCCGTGTCGAGGCCGGCGGCAGCCGCAATCCCGCGACGGCGCAGACCGTCGCCGAGGGCGGCCACTTCTTCAGGATGGACGGCCGCGGCGTACGGGACTTCGTCGCCGAACACGTGCCGTCGGCGCTGCTCGCGCTGGCGGACAGGGCCGGGGTGGAGATCGGCGCGGTGGACCACTTCGTCCCGCACCAGGCCAACGGCGTGATGCTCGGTGAGGTCGTCGAGCGCACGGGGCTGGGCACCGCGCAGACGCACCGCACGCTGATCCGGTACGGGAACGTCGGCAGTGCCTCGGTGCCCGTCGCACTCGACGAGGCCAACCGCACGGGAGCACTGAAGCCGGGGGACCTGGTGCTGCTCGCCGGGTTCGGCGGCGGCATGTCGATCGGAGCGTCACTTCTGACCTGGGGGGCCCGGATATGACCACGTCCACGCACATCGCCGCTGCGGGCATCGACCGGGTGGGTGTCGTCGGCAGCGGCATCGCGGAACTGTGCGCGAAGGCCAGGCTGGACGTCACGGTCGTGGTGATGCCCGAATCCTCACTGGTGACGGCTCCGCGACGGCTGGTCGCCTCCCCGGACCGGGGGGCCAAGGGCAAACTGACCGCGGAGGAGCGCGACGCGGCGCCGGGCCGGGTGTCGTTCGGACCGGGTGCTCGGCATCCACTTCTTCAACCCGGTGCCGGTGCTGCCGCTCGTCGAGCTCGTCGGCTCGGTGCTGACGGACGAGACAGTGAGCGAGCAGGCGCTGGTCTTCGTCCGTGACGTCCTCGGCAAGGAGCCGATCGTCTCGCCGGACCGGGCGGGCTTCCTCGTCAACGCGCTGCTGTTCCCGTACCTGCTCTCCGCGATCCGGCTGGTCGAGTCGGGTGAGGCGACGGCCGACGTCATCGGCCAGGGCATGGTGTGGGGCTGCTCGCACCCGATGGGACCGCTGCGGCTCGTCGATCTGATCGGTCTGGACACCACCGTGTCCATCGCGCAGGCCATGTACGAGGAGTTCAAGGGGCCGCTGTACGCGCCTTCGCCGCTACTGCTGCGCATGGTCGAGGGCGGTCTGCTGGGCAAGAAGTCCGGCTGCGGTTTCTACACGTACGAGTGACACCTCGGTAGCTGCCGGGCCGGCGGGAGCGGTGTCGCCGGCCCGGACGGCCCAGGACCTGCGCGGGTCCCGACCGATGGGAACCGCCGACCCGTCATGGTGATCGGGGCATGCGTCGGAAGTGGACCCCCGGGTTCGGGGGTCCACTTCGCTGTCGTGCGGAGACCCGGCCGGCAGCCGGTCAGGAGGCGGCGGTGCAGGCGAGCAGCCCCTCGGTGACGGCCGCGGCGACCTGGTCCGCCTGGTCGTTGAGGTAGAGGTGGCCGCCGGGAAAGACCTTCAGGGCGAATTCGCCGCCGGTGTGCTCCCGTCAGGTCCACGCCTCCTGGGTCGTCACCACCGGGTCGCTGTCTCCGGTCAGGGCGGTCACCGAAGCGGTGAGCGGCTCTCCCGCGCGCCAGGTGTACGTGCCGTGGGCCCGGTAGTCGGCGCGCAGCACCGGCAGCACCATCTCGTCCAGCATTGCCAGGCAGCATGGGCTCCTGCGCTCGGGACCCGCTCAAGTCCGCCTCGTGGCCGAGCGGGAAAGGAGCGGGGACTCGAACGAACCGCCGCCCGGAGGCTCGGGGAGCCGGGTACAGCTTCGTCCCGCACGCGAACGGGGCGGAACGGGGTGCGGAGCCGTTCGCGGTGCCCCGGAAACTCAGCCGCACCAGCTGTGACTGAGCGCTTCAGCCGGCGGGTTTCGCGGGTACCGCGCTCAACACGTGCCCGGGCGTCCTGCCGACTCGTGGCATCGGAAAATCCCGGACTTGTCTTTCACACTCCAGGCAGGATGCCTTCGTGCATCACATCCTGTGCGGGCTCGCCGCCAATCCGGCCTTGCCGTCCGAGCTGGTTGACCGGCTGATATCCATCGCGGACGACGACATCGCCACAAGCCTCGCCTATCGCGCGGACCTCAGCCGCCCACAGGCGATCGCGTCGGCCGAGCGCGTCGGCGGGAGCGCGGTGCGCCTCGCATACGAGGGCCGGCCTACCGCCGCCGACATCGATCCCTCTGTCTGGCCAGATGCCGCCCTCGCCCTGCTCGACCAGGGTGTCGGCCCCTCGGAGTGGGCGCGGCTCCTTGCGGCGGACCCGGTCCCTGAGCGCCGGGAGAAGGAAGCCGGCAGCCTGCCCTGGCCTCCCGTCCGACGTGGCGGAAACGCTCGCGGCGGACCCGGACGTACAGGTCGTCGCCGAACTCGCTATGTGGACCACCCCGGACGTGACCGCGAGGCTCGCGGAGCATCCGCATGCCGAGGTCCGCCGTACGGTGGCGGGCAACGAGACGACACCTCCGGCCATACTGGCCGCGTTGGTGACCGGAGAGGGTCTGCCTGCGGCGCGGCACTGTCTGGTCTGCGACCGCAAGGAGACCCCCTTCGTTCACAGGCCTCAGTGCCCACGGCTCGACTGCGACCTGCTGCCGGGCGCCTCCTGCGACGGCTCCCACGAGTCCACCGTCCACGCCATGCGGGAGACGGCACTCCGGAACCCTGCCACCCTCATCGAAGCCGTCGTCGGGTTCGTGGACCATCCGTCGATGCTGTTGCGCTGGGCACTCGCCGCCCGCCAGGACCTGCCCCGGCAGGCGTGCGCACGGCTCGCCTCGGACCCCTCACCCGGCGTCCGCGCCGATCTCGCCTCCAATCCAGTGATCGACGAGGACCTGATCCGTACACTGGCCGACGACCACGATCCCGGCGTGCGCCGCAGGCTCGCACACCACCCTCACGTACCGCTTGACGTGCTCACCCATCTGGCCCGAACCACCAGGATCGGCAACACCCTTCTACCCCGGATCGCCGCCTCTTCCCCCTCCGAGGCCGAAGAGCTGGCCACGTCACCGGACCCGGCCGCCCGCATGCTCGTGGCCCAACGACGCAATCTGCCGCCCGAGATACGCGACCGGCTGGGCAACGACCCTGACACGAAGGTGGTCAAGGCCATCGCTCCGCATCCCAGCCTCACCGAAACGCAGTTGCGCACCATGGTCGACCGACACGGCGTCCATGTTCTGGCGAAGGTGGCGACCCACCCGGACGCGCCCCCGGCGCTCCTGGAGAACCTGGTCCGGCACAGACCAACCGCGCAGTCACCCGCGACGGCCGCGCCATCCGGCGGGGCCGTCGCCGTGTCAGCGGTCCGCGTCGGGGCGCAGGACCAGCCGGGTGCCCCGCAGCCCGCCCGCTTCCAGCCTGGCGTGCGCCCGTGCGGCCTCGCCGAGCGGCATCTCCTCGACGGCCCGGGCACGCAACAGACCGTCGGTGAGCAGCCGGTTGACGGTGCGGGACGCCTCGGCCAGCTCGGCCGCGGTGGCGCGCGAGATGACGAAGCCGCGGACCGTACCGTCCTTGCCGTACAAGTGCCCCACCGGTAGCGCGGGGCGCGCCCGCAGACCGGCGAACAGCACGATCCGCCCCCGGAAGGCGAGCAGATCCACCGCACGGTCCAGGTCGTTCCGTCCCGAGGTGTCGAGGAGGAGATCGACCCCCTCCGGGCACAGGCGCCGGAGGCGATGCGGCAGGTCGGGCGCACGGTAGTCGGCGAACTCCGCCGCGCCCAGCGACCGGCAGTACTCCTCGTCGTCGGCCCGGGCCGTCGCGACGACCCGGGCACCCGCCCCGGCGGCGAGGACGACCAGGGCGGCACCCACGCTCCCGGCGGCACCGGCCACCAGGACCGTCTCCCCGGCACGCACCCCGCCGTGGGTGAACAGCGCGAGATACGCCGTGGCCGCGGGATGCAGCACCGCCACCGCCGCCACCGGGCACACGGAATCCGGCAGGCGGTAGAGACGCTCGACGGGCACCACGGCCGACTGGGCCGCCGCGCCCTGCCGCCCGCCGTGTCCGAGACTGTTGCACCACACCCGGTCGCCCGGCTCGAAACCGGCGGCACCGGGGCCTGCGGAGACGGCGGTGCCCACGAGGTCGCGGCCGAGGACGAACGGGAACGCGACCGGCGTCGGCCACGCCCCGGAGCGGATGAACGTGTCCACGGGGTTCACCGCGGTGGCCGCCACTTCGACGAGGACGTCCGTCGGCCCCGGGCTGGGTGCGGGAACCTCCCCGAACCGGATGTCCCGCGCCGGACCGAAACGTTCGATGAAGGCTGCGCGCATGGGCGGAATGCTGCCATCGCCGGTTCAGGAATCACCGCCGCCGCACGGACACCGGCACCCGGACGGCACCTCGTGCGCGGTGACGTGCCCCTGTGCACCGGCCGCTTCCCGGGATCCATGCCCCGGTCCGCCGCTCGTACCCCACCGGGCGCGCCCATCGTCCGGGCTCCGCCAACGGCGCGCGCCCCGCCGTCGCCGGCCGGTGAGGACCCGGTGCCCGGCGTGGAAGCCGCCGACCCGCCGCCCACCGCGGGTGGGGGTGGGGTCTGGGCGGGCGCTTGATCGGTCCGCGAGTCTTGATCAATGCCGAGCCTGCTGATTGGCTGACCGGCATGACTGACCTCGGACCTGTCGCCTGGCCACCTGCCCCGATCAGGACCGAGAGGCTCGTGCTCCGTGAGCCCGCGGCCCGGGACCGTGCGGCGGTCATCGAGCTGCTGGCCTCGCCAGAGGTGGGCACCTACCTCGGTGGCCCTCGACCGCGTGACGAGCTCGAGCGCGAGATGCCCGGGGCACCCAGCCGGCGCCCCGGCCTTTTCATAGTCGATCTCGACGGAGCGATGATCGGCCAGATCACGCTCACCAAAGAAACAGGACACCTTCGTCAGGCTGCCGGGAAGGCCGAGCTCGGCTACCTGTTCCTGCCGCAGGCGTGGGGACACGGGTACGCCGCCGAGGCGTGCGCCGCGGCACTCGACTGGTTCGCCGGCGCGCTTCCCGGCGAACCAGTGGTACTCGCCACCCAGACCGCCAACGTCCGCTCGATGCGCCTCGCGGCGAAGCTGGGGTTCATCGATGTAGAGCGGTTTGAGGCCTACGGCGCCGAGCAGTGGTTCGGCGAGTGGTCCCCGGTCACGCCGTCCGATTGAACTCGTGCTCGACAGCGCGGATCCGCAACTCGACAGCACCGCTGGGACGGAGCCCAGCACTGTTGAAACTCGTGGACATCTCACCAGCCGGAGACGGCCGAACGCCTCCCGAAACTCTCTCGAAGCGCTGTCCGTTCTCGGGCTCTGGCTCACCTTCTGTGGACCCGTGGCAGAGGTCCTCCAGTTCCAGATAAGGGTTCGTCCGCAGAGGACGGTGTCTCTACTCTGAGGCGGAGCGGGTCTGCGCGCATTCCCGCAGGTTGCGGTGCCGTGGCAGAGCGGCCCATTGCGATCGACGTGAGCGAGGTCCCCTCACGTCGACTGACGGAGACGGGGCGGGCCTGCTCCTTTGGACCGGACCGAGCGGTGGGGTCGGTCCGGTCCGGTGGGCAGCCGGGGACGGCTTCCGCAGCACGCGGGCCGTGGCTTCCGGGCTCAAGCCGTGGCGCAGAAGCCGGACGGCCGCCGGGGGGCGCGGATCAGGTCGGAGACGACTTATAGGCGCTGCATGTCGGAGGTACCGGAAAGAGGCTGACGGTCGAACACACACGGATGTGGATGGTGCGGTTCTCGGCTACGTTCGGGAAGCAGGTCACCGTGGTCCCCCCGCTGTTGGGGCCGCAGGTTCCCGTTCGCCCGTAGCTCGTGTACCACTCGGCCCACGAGTTGAACTGCGGCATGTCGGGATCCCAGTCGTAGGCGGTGACGCCGATCTGGTCGCCGTAGCTGATGAAGATGGCACGGGCGTGGCCGTTGTTGACCGTCGCATCGGCGCTGGCCGGTCCTGCGGTCACGAGGACCGCCGCGGCCGACACCGCCAGGAGGGCCAGGAAGTACTTGATCCGTTTCACTGTCACTCTCCGATTCGAGTGTGGGGGTCGATGGACTTGGGAACGCCCGCCGTTCACCGGGCGCCGGAGGAGCGCTGCGGCCGGGGGTGGGCGGCTGACGAACGATTCCAGCATCGTCAGAATTGTTCGGACATCCGGATGTGGAGTCCCGAACAATGCCGCGCGTTCCGCTCGGCGGGGCGGGCGGCTGCCGGGTGGCCAGGGCGGACGGGTGTGTGCGATCGGTGATCCAAGCCGAGAGGAGCCTTGTGGCCGGCAGTCACGCCCCACGGATCGACGAGCTCGGCCTCCATCAGGTCTATCGAGAAGGGCGGCCAGTGGCGTGACTCGGTGGTGCACGCCGTCCTCGACAGCGAGTGGGCGAGCACGGTGAGCGGTCTTTGACACGAAACGGGCTGCGCCATCGTTGCGGGGAGTGGGAGGCCACACGAACGCCGGCAGATCTGCCAGCGGCCGGGGCCGCCGGACGGCCGGGCTCGTGCTGTCCTCGTACTGCGCCGGCTCGCCGACGAGATCCGCGCCGTGGGCGCGCAGTCGTGCCACTACGTCCGCGATGTCGTCGACCGCGAGCATGATGCATGCCCACTAGACGAGTCATTCCGAATGATCAGTGGTCGTATGCGGTCAAGGATCGTGTGACGGGCTGGCGGGTCTTGTGGTTGTGCCAGATCGCGGCGGC